>DASRYA010000157.1:0-18662 GCA_035687305.1 Hyphomicrobium sp.
AGATGGAACTCGGGGCCGAACGGCTTGATCTGCTCCATGAGCCGGTCGGTCAGCTCCTGGCCGGTAACGGTTGGCAGCGCCGGAATGTCGTAGATCGGCTTTTCCGGGTAGAGCTCGGCGCATTGGCCGCCGGGCTTGTCCAGGATGTCGATGACATGGGCCTTGATGTCGACGAGACCCAGCTCGAAAACGGCAAACAGGCCCACGGGCCCGGCGCCGATGATCACGGCGTCGGTTTCGATGGGAGCCGCCGCGGCGGCCGCACTGGCATCCGTGCTCATCGGTGACCTTTCCGGGTGTTCAGAACTGTTTTGCCGGCACGCGCACGACGAGCCCGTCGAGCTCCGGCGTCAACTTGATCTGGCATGACAGACGGCTCGTCTCGCGCACGTCGAAGGCGAAATCGAGCATGTCCTCCTCCATTTGCGCCGGCGTGCCGGTTTTCTCGCGCCAGGCGTCATCGACATAGACGTGGCACGTCGCGCAGGCGCACGCACCCCCGCATTCCGCTTCGATGCCCGGTACGTCATTCAGCTTGGCCGCTTCCATGAGCGTGATGCCCGGTTCGGCCTCGACAACCTGCTCGCTGTCGTCAGGCTGAATAAAAGTGATCTTAAGCATCGCGCTGGCACGGACTTTCAATGGGGAAACTGGCGATATCGGCGGCCGGGCGGGAAGAGGCTGGCCACGCCGGTGACCCGCACCAATAGTCGGCGCCGCCTGCAAATTCAAGCGTTGCCGAGGATCGCAAAGCCGCGGCAGGCTCGTGAAATAGGGGTATGCTGACGGCGATCAGGCCGCGTGGCGCAGTGCGGCGATATAGTCTTGCGCCTCACCCGCGGCCGCCTCGATGCGTCCGACGGCAAGCGCCCGCTCGGTATGGTCTGCAAACCGCTGCAGCTTTTCGGCCGCCTCCGCGACGTCGGCCAACGACCATGCACCGACCGCCCGCGCCGAGCCCTTCAGGGTGTGCGCGGCAATGCCCCATTCCTTGACGGAGGGCGCCGACTTGAGCGCGGCTATCGTGACGGGAAGCTGGTCGGCAAAGAGGCTGAGAATTTCCTTCTCGAGGGCGATGTCGCCCATGGTGAAGCGGCGAAGATGGCCAAGGTCCACCGGAACGGGCCTCGCGGAGCCATTCTCCGCGCCCGGCGGCATACCGGAACGCACGTCGATAGAGCCGCCCGCTGACATCCGCCGAAGCCTCCAAACGTGGCTGCTGCCGGGAGAATTCCTATGCACGCCACATAACCGATGAATGAGTCTCACACACAGATAATAAACCCCTGTAAATTGCGCGCCTTCAACTAGAGCATTAACTTCTGGGACGACTCAACGCGCTGGCCGCGACTCGGGCAAATGGTGAGGGAACCTTTCTTTCGCCCTAAACTGCGGCCAAGCGTTGGGAGACGGGTGGGATTAAATTCCGGTTGTGTGCATTGCACTTGGCTCTTGCGGGAGGCCACGCGCCACGCACAGATTCGCCGGAATTCCATGCCGTCCGATGCGTGCTCTCGAGCGACCCGGGGTAGGAGGAGCGCGTCAAGCATGGACGGGCTGATGGCGCAGGAAAACAACACTCTGGACGAGCCCGAGGGCGACCTTCGCTCCGAGCCCGCCCTGCCGTTGCCGGGCAAGGACGGAAAATCCGCATCCAACGCGGCCGCCGAGAGGGCCGATCCACCTTTTGCGCCGCCGCCCGCATTGCAGCTTCTGCCACCGCCCATTCCCGCATCGCAATCACAGACACCGCAGGCGGGCTTCATTCCACCGACACCACCGCCTCCGCCGCCGGCGGGTTTCATTCCCGCGGCGGAACCGCCTCCGCCCCCGCCGGGCGCTACGCCGCCGCCTTCGGGTTTCATTCCGCCGACGCCACCACCTATCGAGCCACCGCCCATTTCAACCTCAGCACTCGAAACACCGGCCGATGTGGCCGATGAGCAGCCCGCACACGACGATTCCACGGCGCAAGCCGAGCCGGAGGTCGCCGAGGCCCCGCGCCGGCGTACGGCACGCCGCCGCGCTGCCGGGCCATCGCGCAACCGCATCGCGGCCAACGACGACGGGCCGAGCATCGGCGGGCTCATTTTCGCTCTGCAGCAGAAACCGTCGAACGCGCCCTTCAAGTTCGCGGCTGTCACCAGCCTCATTTGGGCTGTCCTCGGCATTGGCTTTGCCGCCATGTCGATCGGCAGCGATCCGTCGGCGACGAGCTGGGTTGCGCTGCTGACGCGGCCGGCAACGTTCCTCACCATCGCCGCGATCATCGTACCCATCGGCCTCCTCTGGCTGATGGCGCTGCTCGCATGGCGCACCGAAGAGCTGCGGCTCCGTTCCTCGACCATGACCGAGGTCGCCATTCGCCTCGCCGAGCCCGACCGGCTCGCGGAGCAGAACGCCGCCTCGCTGGGCCAGGCGGTACGGCGGCAGGTCGGCTTCATGAACGATGCGGTCTCCCGCGCGCTTGGCAGGGCCGGCGAGCTGGAGGCCATGGTTCACAACGAGGTGGCGGTGCTCGAGCGCTCCTATGAGGAGAACGAGCGCAAGATCCGGGGGCTCATCTCAGAGCTGTCCGGCGAGCGCCACGCGCTCGTCAACACGTCGGACCGCGTTACCGAAAGCCTCATCCGCCTCGGCAGCGAAATCCCAACGCTGATCGAGAAGCTGTCGGATCAGCAGGTCAAGCTCGCCAAGGTCATCGAAGGCGCGGGTGAAAATCTCACCATGCTCGAGACCTCGCTGGCATCGAGCGTCGGCAACCTGGAAAGCTCCGTCGGCGGGCGCACCGAACAGCTCCAGACCGTCCTCGAGGGCTATACGACTGCCCTCGCCGGTGCCCTCGAAACCCGCGCGGGACAGTTACAGGAAACGTTCGACAGTCAGCTCCAGCTGCTCACGAGCGCACTCGGCAATCGCACCGAACAGATCCAGTCGACGTTCGACAATCAGCTGCTGTTGCTCGACAACTCCCTCGGCACCCGCGCCGAGCAGCTCCAGACGACGCTCGAGACGCAGATCCAGCATCTCGACACCCGCAGCGAGCAGATCCAGACGACGCTCGACAGCCAGATCGAGCAGCTCGACTCTTCGCTCGGCAGCCGCACCGAAAACCTGCAGACGGTGTTCGAGGAGTACGCCCGCGCCCTCGACGCCGCCCTCGCCAACCGCGCACAGGCGCTCGACTATCAGCTGGTGGAACGCACGCGCTCGCTGGACGAAGCTTTCGGCGAGCGGCTGCGCATGTTCGATGAATCGATCATGCGCTCCACGCAGGCGATCGACAGCGCCGTCGTCGACAAGACCGAAGCGCTCACGAGCGCGCTCGACCAGCACGCCATCAGCTTCCGCGAGACCATCGGCAAGCAGGCCGCCGACCTCGACGAGGCGCTCATGCACGGCATCAACTCGGTGCGCCGCGCATCCGAAAACATCTCCCGCCAGTCCATCAAGGCGATGGAAGGCCTCGCCAACCAGTCCGACCTCTTGAAGAGCATCTCGGAGAACCTGCTGAACCAGATCAGCGGCATCACCGGGCGCTTCGAGAACCAGGGCCAGCAGATCATGAAGGCGGCCAATGCCCTCGAGACGGTCAACTTCAAGATCGACAAGACGCTACAGACCCGCCACACGGAGCTGACGGACACGCTCAACCGGCTCGCCGGCAAAGCGGACGAATTCTCCAGCTTCGTCGGCGACTACTCCACCACTATCGCCGGCTCGCTCACCGAAGCGGACATGCGCGCTCGCGCGGAGCTGGAGCGGATGCGCGCCGCCACCGCCGCCGAAAGCGAGCGCACGCTGGAAGATCTGCGCAACCGGCTCACGAACGTATCCTCGACGGTCACGAGCGAGCTGGGCAATCTCACTGATCGCTTCACCACCACCTCCGAGGAGGTGCGCCAGCAGGCCCAGCGCACCGCTTCGGAGATCGCCGCCGAGCAGGCGCGCCTGCGCAGCGAAATGGAGCGCCTGCCGGTCGCCGCGCACGAAAGCTCCGAAGGCATGCGCCGCGCGCTCCAGGAGCAGATCAAAGCTCTCGACCAGCTTTCGCAACTTGCCGCCCGCTCAGCCGTGCAGCGCGACGTGACACCGCCGCCCCATGGGGAGGCGTTGGCATCGCCGAGCACACCACCGCCTCCGCAGCAGCCCCCGCGCGCAGCACCACCTTCTCCGCCGCCGCGCTCGCTCACGTCGCTGTCCTCCACCATCGCCCAGGAGCTGGGAAACCGGCAGCGTCAACGCTCGGCGCCGCCGCAGGACAGCCGCGAAAACTGGTCGCTGGGTGATCTGCTCGCGCGCGCCTCGCGCGATGAGGAGGGCCACGGAAGCCACGGCCGCACCGCACACAACGGTTTCAATCTCGACATCGAAGCCATCGCTCGCGCCCTCGATCCGGCGACCGCCGCCGCCATCTGGTCGCGCCTGCGCTCCGGCCAGCGCGGGGTGATGGTGCGCAGCATCTATGGCAACGAAGGCCGCGCCCTGTTCGACGATGTCGCCCATCGCTGCCGCAACGACGGCGAGCTGTCGCGCACGGTGAGCCGCTACCTCACGGACTTCGAGCGCATCATCGGCGAAACCGACCAGCGCGATCCGAGCGGGCGCGCCTCGCAGAGCCAGCTCGTCTCCGATACCGGCCGCGTTTATCTGTTCCTCGCCCATGCGTCGGGCCGCCTAGGCTGACAACAATGGCCTCCGGCAGCGAAGCCCATCTCGTCGAGGCCAGCGCCGAAGCTTGGCCCCTCGCCCGCCCTTTCGTCATCGCGCGGGGCGCCAAGAGCGAAGCGCACGTCGTCGTCGCGCATGTCGCTGCGGGCGAGCATTCGGGGCGTGGCGAGGCGGTGCCCTACGCGCGGTACGGCGAGACGGTGGAAGACGCCCTCCATGCGCTGCGCGCCCTCTCCGGCCCCTTGTCGCGCGCGAGTATCGCGGCAGCTCTGCCCCCGGGCGCCGCCCGTAACGCGCTCGACTGCGCCCTCTGGGATCTCGAAGCCAAGCGCGCCGGCAAACGCGCCTGGCAGATCGCCGGCGTTCCGGTGCCTCAGCCGGCCCTCACCTGTTACACGCTGAGCCTCGGCTCGCCTGGGGAGATGGCGGATCAGGCCGCGTCGGTCCCGCACCTGAAGCTTCTGAAGCTGAAGCTCGGCGGCGACGGCGATGATGCTCGCATGCACGCCGTGCGCGCCGCACGGCCGGACGCCCGGCTGGTCGCCGACGCGAACGAGGCCTGGCGCCCCGAGCAGCTTGCCCGGTTTCTCGCCGCGGCCGCTGCATCCGGCATGGAGTTGATCGAGCAGCCGCTTGCCGCGGGCTCCGACGCTGCCCTCGCCGATATTGCGCACCCGGTTCCCGTCTGCGCCGACGAGAGCGCGCACACCGCCGCCGATCTGCCTCAGCTCGCCGGACGCTACGACGCCGTGAACATCAAGCTCGACAAAACGGGCGGTCTCACCGAAGCGCTCGCGATGGCCGCGGCGGCGAAGGCTTCTGGCTTCAAGATCATGGTCGGCTCGATGGTGGCGACGTCCCTCGCCGCTGCGCCCGCCCTGCTGCTGGCAAGCTATGCCGACTGGGTGGATCTCGATGGCCCGCTGCTGCTCGCCCGCGACCGCGTCCCGCCCCTCGCCATCGCCGACGGCATCATCAGCCCGCCCGCACCGGAGCTTTGGGGCTAGCTGGCATCGCCGCAAACTCGTCGTCTTCCCACAACGGCTGGCCGCTCCACCCGCGCATGAGGAATAGTCCCGCGGTGCAGCCTATTCCCGACACCGCCGCCGGCACAAAAAACACCTCGCCGCCGATGCGCGCGTAAAGTGCCCCGGAGATCAATCCGACTATCCCCAGCGCCAGCCCCGCTGCGATGGTCGAATAGAACGATTGCGCGGTTCCCATGCCCCGGTGGGGCACCGCGCGCGAGATGAACAGGATCGCGCCGAGGTGCGCCGCGCCATAGGTGAGCGCGTGCAGCGCCTGCAGCGGCACAAGGAGCGCCAGCGGCGGGTCGAACGCCATCGCGCCCCAGCGCACCACCGACGCCGCCGCACCGGCGAAGATGAGCTGCACGGGACCGAAGCGATGCACGATCGACCGCGAGAACGCGAACAGCAGGACCTCCGACGAAACGCCTATGGCCCAAAGCGTGCCCACCCAGGCGGCGGACAGGCCCTCCGCGCGCCAGTGCAACGCACCGAAGGTGTAGAACGTCGCGTGTGCTCCGTGCGTGCAGCCAATGGCAACGAGGAACAGCACGAACAGGCGCGAGCGCAGCAGACGCATGGGCGAGCTCGAACGCCAATCCGGCCGCGCGAGTGCCGGAGCGGGGGTCACCACGCGCTTTGCTCCAGGTGTTGAACCTCCCCCAGCGGCCGCGCCCGGCACCGCCTTCGGCAGCCCGTGCGCCGCCGCAATGGTCGCGGAGCTGGACAGCATGATCATCCACAGCGCGAAGCCGCCGCCCCAGGCCTCGATGGCGAGGCCGCCGAGGAAATTCGCGACGATGAAGGTGACGGAGCCCCACAGCCGCATGCGGCCATAGTCGAGCCCCTCTACCCGTACGGCGCGGACGGCCACCGTCTCCACCAGGGGCAGTATGGTGCTGTTGCAGAGCAGGAACGCGACACCGAGGAGAAGTATCGGCCCATAGCCGACCGCGAATCCCAACGCCGCGACCATCGTGAGTGCCGCCCAGGCCAGCGAGACAATCACGAGGCGATAGTTGCCGAGCCGGTCGGCCAGCAGCCCGACTCCGGGCGTCACCAGCAGGCGCACGAACAGCGGCGCGGCGGTGACGGTCGAGATCTGGAGAGGATCGAGCCCGCGGGCATCGAGCCAGACCGGGAAATAGGGAACGACCACGCCGTAGGCGAGGAAGATGGCGCCGAAGAACAGCGATATCCTGAGGCCCAGCGCGTCCGCCGCGGCACTGCGTACTGCCTCCCGGTCCATCGCCGGCCCTTCGCCCATGGCCCCTCCGTTCCGGCGCGCTTTGGCGCCACACGGTCTCACTCTTGGATACGGATGGGTCGCAGAACGACGCGTTGGCAAGCGCGCAAAAAGAAACCGGTCCGGAAGGTCCGGACCGGTTCTTCAGCCAAGTCGGGTCGGCGCCCCTAATCGCCTACCCGACGCTCCCCCCGGAGCTCGAAATCGGTGCCGCAGCACCGCGTTGGCCAAATTTGTTACAGAACCCCGGACGGGCTGCAAGGGGTCCGAACGCTATTCACCCCCCAACGGTGCATCGTTGCCACAGGCATTGCTTAAGGCGCCTACGGATAATCAGTGCCCATGGCCCTTCCGCAGGCCGTGCAGATGATCCAACGGTCCGGCGCCGTTACCAATTTTCTGTTTCACGCCGGCGAGAAGCGCTGCATGCACGAAGCGCTTTGCTTCCCGGACGGCGACCTCGAGGGAATCACCGAGGGCCAGCCGCGCGGCGATCGCAGCCGACAGCGTGCATCCAGTGCCGTGTGTGTTCGGCGTGCCGATGCGTGCCATCGCAAGGCGCAACGGAGCGCGATCCCGCTGCACGAGGACGTCGACGGCCTCGGCGCCTTCCCCGTGCCCGCCCTTCAGCAATACGGCCGCCGGGCCTAAAGCGAGCAGTGCGCGGGCCTGCGCTTCCATCTCGGCTTCACCGCTGGCCAACGGGCAAGCGAGCAGATGCGCAGCTTCGGGCAGGTTCGGCGTGATGAGGTCCGCCAGCGGCAGCAGCTCGGTTCGCACCGCCTCGACGGCGTCGGATCGCAGGAGCACGTCACCGCTCGTTGCCACCATCACCGGATCGACCACGAGCGGATGAAGGTTGTGACGGCGCACGCCATCGGCAACGGCACGGACGACGTCGGCATCGTTCAGCATGCCGGTTTTCACGGCGCGTACTTTCAGATCGGTCGCCACCGCATCGATCTGCCGGGTGACGAACGGCGCCGGTACGGCATGGATAGCGCTGACGCCACGCGTATTCTGCGCGGTGAGCGCCGTGATGACGCTCGCGCCGTAAACGCCGAACACGGTGAACGTCTTGAGGTCCGCCTGAATGCCCGCCCCGCCGGAGCTGTCCGATCCGGCGATGGTCAGCGCGATGGGCGTCTCGCCGGTAGCAGCCATGCTCACACCTCGATCAAGGCTGGCGCGCGCCCCGTTGCAGAATCTCCTGCCCGAGATCCTTCGGCGTCACCATCTCCTCGATGCGCGCGAAGCCGGGGAACGTCTCGATCAGCCACTGGCCGAGGCTGTTGATGGAGCCGCCGAACATGAACACGCCGCACACCAGCATGACGACACCCACCGACGCGTAGAACCGGTGCGAAAGCGGCCGTAGCGCATCGAGCGCGTTTTCGATCAGACGCGTGCCGCCCAGAAGTATGAGGACGCCGAGAAGCTGGAGAACGAGCCCTGTCCTGCGTGCCCAAACCGTATCGAGGGCCGGCATATAGGCCACCAGTGAGCTGCGCAGCGGCCCGCTGAGAAACAGTAGGCCGGTGATGAGAAGGATGACGCCCATCAGCGTCTCGACCTTGCCGAGATGCCGGCGGAAACGCTGCATGAAGCCGAGAAACGGGCGCACCGCCACGGCGGCGAGAACGAATGGGATGCCGAGGCCGAGCGAGTAGACGAACAGCAATTTGACGCCTGTCGTCAGACTGCCCTCGTTCGCCGCCAACGTCAGCACCGTTGCCAGCACCGGGCCGATGCACGGCGTCCAGCCGAAGGCGAAGGCGAGCCCGATGATGTACGCGCCGAGATAGCTGACGCCGTGGCTCTGGGTGCCGTGATAGCGCGCTTCCTTGTAGAGGAGCCCGATGCGGAGAACGCCGAGGAAGTGCAGCCCGAACAGGGCGATCACGAGACCGGCGACCACCTCGAGCTCGCTCTTGTAGGTCTGGATGAGCTGGCCGAACAGCGATGCCCCCGCGCCGAGGCCCACGAACACCGTGGTGAAGCCGAGCACGAACAGCAGCGAGGCGACGACGACACGGCTCCATACGTGCTTCGGCACGCCGCCTTCGGAGGTGAATTCGTCGATGGTGGTGCCGCCGAGATAGCCGAGATAGGGCGGCACCAGAGGCAATACGCACGGCGATAGGAAGCTCACCAGTCCGGCAAGCCCCACTCCGATATAGATCTGCAGGTCAGAAAACATCGCTACGAGCTACTTTCCAGCTCGACCGCTCCCTTACCGAGGGAGTGGTCAAGGACCAAGGGTACGCACTAAGCTTGCGCGCGAACCAGCGCCGCAACACCTGGAAGTTCGCGGCCCTCGAGCCATTCGAGGAAAGCACCGCCCGCCGTCGAGACGTAGCTGAAGTCCTGGGATACGCCCGCGGCATTGAGCGCCGCCACGGTATCTCCGCCGCCCGCCACTGTCACGAGACTGCCTTCCTTCGTCAGCTTCGCCGCGGCGCGCGCCAGCATGAACGTTCCCTCGCCGAAGGGCGCGATCTCGAAAGCTCCCATGGGGCCGTTCCAAAGCAGCGTGCGGCACTCCGCCAGGACGGCGGCCATGTGCGCCACCGATCCGGGGCCCACGTCGAGGATCAGCGCGTCGCTCGGCACCGCGAGAACCGGCACGGCGGCGTGCGCCACACCGCTCTTGAACTCGCGCGCGATGATGACGTCTTCCGGCAGCACCACGGCGCAATTGCGGGCCTTCGCCTCGGCCATGATCTCACGCGCCGTATCGACGAAATCCGGCTCGGCCAGCGACTTGCCGATGTCCACCCCATGGGACATGAGGAAGGTGTTCGCCATGCCGCCGCCGATGATCAGCTTGTCGACCTTGCCGAGGAGGTGCTTCAGGATCGGGATTTTGCTCGATACCTTCGCACCGCCGATGAGCGCGGCGACGGGACGCTGCGGGTTGCCCAGGACAGACTGTAGCGCGTTGATCTCTTCCAGCATCAGCGGACCGGCGTAGGTCGGCAGCCTACGGGTGAGCCCTTCCGTCGAAGCGTGGGCACGGTGCGCGGCGGAGAACGCATCGTTCACATAAAGATCGCCACAGCGCGCGAGCGCTGCCGTAAAGCCTTCGTCGTTCTTTTCTTCCCCGGCGTGGAACCGCAGGTTCTCCAGCACCGCGATCTCGCCCGGCGCCAGGCGCGCAACGGCGTTCTCGGCTTCCTCACCGATAGAGCTCGGCACGAACGTGACCGGCTGACCGAGCAGCTCGCCGAGCTTGGCGGCCACGGGCGCAAGGCTCATCTGCGGATTGTGCGTCCCCTTGGGGCGGCCGAAGTGCGAGATGACGACGACGCGGGCGCCGCGGGCGCTGAGATCCTTGAGGCCGGCCAGGATGCGCTCCAGCCGCGTCGCATCCGAAACCTTCCCGTCTGCCACC
This sequence comes from Hyphomicrobium sp., assembly GCA_035687305.1. Taxonomy (GTDB): domain Bacteria; phylum Pseudomonadota; class Alphaproteobacteria; order Rhizobiales; family Hyphomicrobiaceae; genus Hyphomicrobium_A. Next base: position 10,340 of record DASRYA010000157.1, read on the forward strand.
GGCACGTTGAGGTCGGCGCGCACGAGAACGCGCTTTCCCGCAACATCGACGTCCGCGATCGATTTGAGAGTGCTCGTATCCATGGCGCGCTCACTTTCCGACGAGTGCACGTGCCGCATCGGCTACGGCGTCGGCCGTGATGCCGAAGTGCTTGTAAAGCTGCGCGGCCGGCGCCGAGGCGCCGAAGCCCGACATACCGACGAAGCGCCCGTTGGCACCGATCCATTCATACCAGCACTGGGCGACGCCCGCCTCGACCGCAACCCGCGGAGCGGACCCGAGAACCTTGGCGCGATATTCGGCATCTTGTTCGCGGAACAGCTCCATCGACGGCATCGATACGACCGCGGCACGCACGCCCTCCTTCGCCAGCGCGTCGGCGGCCTCGACCGCCAGCGCCAGCTCCGAGCCGGTGCCGATGAGCGTCACGTCACGTGCCCCATCGGGCTCGCGCAGCACGTAAGCGCCGCGGGCCGATAGGTTCTCAGCGGAAGGCGAGGTGCGCAGGTTCTCGACCGCCTGACGCGACAGCGCCAATACGGACGGCCGGCTGGCGTTCTGCAGCGCGATCTCCCAGCACTCCGCCGTTTCCTGTCCCTCGGCCGGACGCATGACGAGAAGATGCGGAATGGCGCGCAGCGCCGCGAGGTGCTCCACCGGCTGATGGGTCGGCCCATCCTCGCCCAATCCAATGGAATCGTGCGTCATCACGTAGATCACACGCTGGCGCATCAGCGCCGAGAGGCGGATCGAGGGGCGGCAATAGTCGGTGAAGACGAGGAACGTCCCGCCGTAGGGGATGAACCCGCCTGCAAGCGCGATGCCGTTCATCGCCGCCGCCATGCCGTGCTCGCGCACGCCGTAGTGGATGTAATTGCCGCCGAAGCTTCCGCGCGCCACGGGTGTATGGTGCTTCGTGCGCGTGCCGTTGGAAGGCGAAAGATCCGCGGAGCCGCCGATCAGCTCGGGCAGCGCGGGCGTGACCTGCTCCAGCACCAGCTGCGACCACACCCGGGTGGCGCGCTTGCTCGCATCCGCGGCGAAAGCCTGCTTCGCCTCTGCAATCGCCTTCGACACATCCGCCAAGCGGCTTGCACCGGCCGGCGTTTCGAGGGCCGCGGCGGCCGCCGGACCGGCCTTCGCAAGACGGTCCTTCCAGGCGGCACGGTCTTTTGCACCGCGCTGGCCGACAGCGCGCCATGCCATCAGCACCGCCTCCGGGATCTCGAACGGCGCATGCGGCCAACCGAGCTTCTCGCGCGTGCCTTTGATCTCTTCCTCGCCCAGCGGCTCGCCGTGCGTCGAAGATTTGCCCGCCTTCGTCGGCGCGCCGTAGCCGATCGTCGTCTTGCAGGCGATCAGCCAGGGTTTGGAGCTGTCGGCGCGGGCCTTCGCCAGCGCGGCCGATATCGCCTTGGGATCGTGGCCATCGATGGCGAGCGTGTTCCAGCCCGAGGCCTTGAAGCGGGCAACCTGATCGTCATCCACCGACAGGCTCGTCGGCCCGTCGATGGAGATGCCGTTATCGTCGAACAGCACGATGAGCTTGCCGAGGCCGAGGTGCCCCGCGAGCGAAATCGCCTCGTGGCTGATGCCTTCCATGAGGCAGCCGTCGCCGGCGACGACATAGGTATAATGGTCGACGACGCCGTCGCCGAGGCGCGCATTCAGCATCCGCTCCGAGAGCGCCATACCGACGGCATTGGCAATGCCCTGCCCGAGCGGACCCGTGGTGGTCTCGATACCGGCGGCGTGGCCGTATTCGGGGTGTCCCGCGGTTTTGGAGCCGAGCTGCCGGAAGCGCTTCAGGTCGCCGATCTCCATGCCCGGATAGCCGGTGAGATAGAGCAGCGAATAGAGCAGCATGGAGCCGTGCCCCGCCGACAGCACGAAGCGGTCGCGGTTGGCCCAGTTCGGATCGGCGGCATCGAACGAAAGCGCTTCGCGAAACAGCACCGTCGCCACGTCCGCCATGCCCATGGGCATTCCCGGGTGGCCGGACTTTGCCGCCTGCACGGCGTCCATGGCCAGAGCCCGGATAGCGTTCGCCATGTCACTGTGGGTGATGGCGGTAGCCTCGATGCTCGTCTCGCGCGCCTCGGTCATCGTATTTCCCTGCCTAGCCTTTGTGGGCACCAGCCGGCATGGCCTGCCGGGGCGCCATTGGGTCAGGCACGTTTAACGGTGCAGCCGCGCCCCGTCCATGCCCTGGCCGCACCCGCGGCATCGACGGGCCCTCAATCCACACGTGCCGTAAGGAATTCATCCAGCTCATCGCGGCTAGGAAGCCCCGCCCGGGCCCCGAGACGGCGGCACTTGAGCGCGGCCGTCGCCGCGGCAATCCGCGCGCAGGATGCCGGACCTTCCCCGTTGGCCAGCGCCCAGGCGAAGGCGCCGTGGAAAGCGTCTCCCGCTCCCGTCGTATCGACGATCTCGGTCTCGAAGGCGGGCTGATGCCCCGAAGCGCCGTCCCGCTCCCGCCAGGCGTAGCCGCGGGAGCCGCGCGTCACGCCTGCATGACGCACCCCCATTTCGAGAACCCGCTCCAGTTGTGCGCGCTCCGATTTATCGGGCGCGAAGGCATCCAGCGCCGGGGCGGAGAAGATCGCGTAGTCGGCAAGGCCGAGGAACTCGTCGAGGATGCCTCCGCCGCCAAGGTCGGCATCGAGCAGCGTCGGCACGCCCCTGGCGCGCGCCTCGGTGAAGGCATCACGCGTCGCCTCCACCCAGCGCAGATCGCTCACGACGACCGCAGAACCTCCGATACGCTCGAGCGGCAGCCAGCTGGAATCCATCGGCATCGCGTGGTCGCGCTCGCCGATGATGAGGCGCTCGCCAGCGTGGTCCACGATCACCGCGGAGGTAGACGAGCGCGCGTGGGGAAATGTGCGCACGAAGCCGATGTCGACGCCGTCCGCTTCCAGGTAGCGGTGGATGCGTTCTCCCGCGCTATCGCCGCCCGTGCGGCTCCACAGCTCAACCCGCCCGCCGAGACGGGCGATGGCCGCGGCTGCATTCGCCGCCATGCCACCCCCGCTTTCGAGGTGTTCCAGGGAGCGCACCTTCGTCGGCTGGGGCGGGAAAGCCTCGATCCGATAGACATAATCGAGCGCGGCATGCCCGACGCAGATGATGGGCTTCACCGGGAAGCCTCCTCGGCTCGCGAAACGGCCCTGAGGCGCGCCTCCTCGGCCGCATCCTCCTCGAAGAGCTTTTCCAGGGTCTTTACATCGCTGCGCGCCCGCTCCTGCAGCTTTTCGACGTCGCTCGCGAGGCGGTAGTCCTCGATCAGCCGGCGCTCGTCGTGAACGCGGAAGGTATGGATCATCCGCTCCGCCTCGCGCTCGGAAATGCCAAGCCCTTCGAGAAGCTCGCGCGTGATGTCGAGCGCGGAAAGGAAGGTTTCGCGCTGGAGGTTGGTGACGCCGAGGTCGAGCAGCCGGTGCGCATGGGCACGGTTGCGGGCGCGCGCATAGAGCGCAAGCTTCGGATAGAGCTCCCGCACCATCTCCGCGGTGCGCATGGAAGCATCGACGTCGTCGATCGCGAGCACGAACGCGCGGGCATGGCCAACGCCCGCCGCTTCGAGGATCTCCCGCCGGCTCGCATCGCCATAGAAGGCCTGCGCGCCGTAGCGGCGAACGGTCTCCACTTGCTCGGCGCTGATGTCGAGCGCGGTGAAGGGAATGCGCCGGGCGGCGAGGATGCGCGCCACGATCTGCCCGACGCGCCCGAAGCCTGCGATGATCACATGCCCGTCGTTGTCGGGCGGCGTCTCGTAGGTCGGCACGCCCCGGCGCCGGCGTTGGGATAGCGCATCCTCGATTTTCAGCAGTATTGGCGTCGCCGCCATCGACAGCGTGACGATGATGCCGAGCAGCTCCGTGTTGTGGCGCGAGAGCGCGCCCGCCGCATAGCCGACGGTGAAGAGCACGAACGCGAACTCGCCGCCCTGCGACAGCACGATGCCGAGCCGCCGTGCCGGCCCCGCCTCGAGGCCGATCCAGCGGCCGAGCGCGTAGAGGATCACCGTTTTGACGGTCACGAGCCCGGCGACCAGGGTCAAAATGATCGCCGGATGCTCGAGCAGCAGCCGCACATCGAGCGTCATGCCGATGGCGGTGAAAAAGAGGCCGAGCAGCAGGCCCTCGAAGGGCTGGATGTCCGCCTCGAGCTGGTGGCGATAAGAGGATTCCGCCAGCAGCGCGCCCGCGATGAAGGCGCCCAGCGCCGCCGACAACCCTGCCTGCTGCATCAGAATCGACACCCCGATGACGGTCAGCAGCGCGGCGGCCGTCATCGCGGCCTTGACGCGCGCGAGCGCGACGAGGCGCAACAGGAAGTCGAGCACGAAATGACCGACCACCACGACGACGGCGATCAGCGCCAGCCCCTTCAGCACCGCCGCAATCCCCATCGGCGGCGCCGCACTCACAGCCGTCGACACGGCCCGCGTGGCGAACAGGGGCGCAAAAGCGATGAGCGGAATTGCCGCGAGATCCTGGAACAGCAGCACCGAGAAACCGAGCCGGCCATGGCGTGTGCGCAGGTCGCCGTTCTCCTCCATCAATTGGAGCGCCAGCGCCGTCGATGAAAGGGCGAGCGTCAACCCCGCGAAGATGGCGGTCTGCCAGGAGAAGCCGGTCAGCATGCCGATGGCCGCAAGCGTCGATCCGGTGATGGCGACCTGCGCGGTGCCGAGGCCGAAGACCGCATAGCGCATCGCCCACAGGCGCCGCGGCCGCAACTCGAGGCCGATGAGGAACAGCAGAAGCACGATGCCGAACTCGGCGAAGTGGAGGATCTCCTGCGCCTCGTAGTCGGAAAATGTCCAGCCGATGGTGTTCGGCCCCAGCAGCATCCCTACGACGAGGTATCCCAGCACCTCGCTGATGCCGAGAAAGCGGGCGAGCGGCCCGGCAATCGCAAGCGCTGCGAGCAGGATCGCGATTTCGTTCAGTGAGACCATGCCCGCAATCCCTCACTCAGGCCGGCGCCCGCCGTATCGTGCGCCCGATTTTCTAACACGCACATACGCTGCGCCGCTGCCGCTAATGCAACGCGCGGCGCTGTCATCGCAGTCGCAGGAGGCGAGCGCGATCGATGTGCACGCTCTGAATATTTCGGAGAGAGTCTTTCGCGCCGCAGAGAGTGACAAATTGAATCCGGGGGCCACCCGGTGGCTCGTCCTAGTGTCAGGAATCTGCAATAGTTTATTCGCTGGCGTATTCGATCCGGCGGCGAGGGAGCAGCCGTCGAATCGAAGCGTTTACCGGCGCGTAACCTTAACGTCGCGTTAAGCGCTCTTTCCATACGATGAACGCGTCGACCGTTGGTCCACTTGCGAGGGTTGGACAGGCAGCGCGGTCGATGTTGCAGGCAGCTATCACGATAGGGGGTCGCGCGATGTCTTTCGATCTCGTCATGCGTACGCTGGGGGTGCTGACGTGCCTCTATACCGTCGCCTACTTCGTCACCACCATGAGTGTCGCCGCGCTCAACGGCGTCACCTATAATTCAGGGCCAATGTGCGGCGATGGCGGTTGCGTCACGCTCGCCACGAGGCAGTATCAGGGGCCACGCTACGCCTTCTCGGCGGACGACGCGCCACTGTGGACCGCCGCTTCGTTCCTGAAGATGGACTGACCGTCGCTCAGAGCGACGGTGACACGACACGCCGGTAAAACATTCAAGGAGCGTCAGCCTGACGGCGGCGCTCCTTCGCTTTTCTGCGTTGCCCCCTTCGCTGCGCTAAACACTTCAAGCGGCGCGATTTTTCACCAGGGCATCGATCGCCATCAGCTCGGCCATCAGCGGGCCGAAGTCCTTCAGAGGCACCATGTTGGGGCCATCGGAGGGCGCGTGGTCCGGGTCCGGGTGCGTCTCGATGAAGAGGCCCGCGACCCCCACCGCCACCGCCGCGCGCGCCAGCACCGGCACGAAGCGCCGGTCGCCGCCCGAGCTCGTTCCCTGGCCGCCCGGCTGCTGCACCGAGTGCGTTGCATCGAAGATCACCGGGCACCCCGTCTCCGCCATGATCGGCAGCGCGCGCATGTCCGTGACGAGCGTGTTATAGCCGAACGAAGCCCCGCGCTCGGTCAGGAGCACGTTCGGGTTTCCGGAGGCAACGACCTTCGCAACGACGTTGCGCATGTCCCAGGGGGCGAGGAACTGCCCCTTCTTCACCTTCACCACACGCGCCGTTTTCGCCGCCGCGACGAGCAGATCCGTCTGCCGGCACAGGAATGCCGGGATCTGCAGCACGTCCGCGACGGGCGCCACGAGGGCACATTGGGCTGCATCGTGCACGTCGGTGACGATCGCCAGCCGGAGCGTCTCGCGGATCTCCGCGAATATGGGAAGCGCCGCTTCGAGACCGATGCCCCGCTTGCCGCTGAGGGACGTCCGGTTCGCCTTGTCGAACGACGACTTGTAGACGAGCCCTAGACCCAGCGCCGTTGCAGTCTCCTTCAGCGCCGAGGCAACTTCGAGCGCATGGGCGCGGCTCTCCATCTGGCACGGCCCCGCAAACACCATCAGGGGAGCGTCATTCGCCACTTCGATGCCGCCGATGGCGACGCGCGGGTTGGGCTTCAGCAATTCATGTTGGGTCATGGCCAACCTATAGCACGCCTACGGCGTGCGGGTCGCGACACCCCTCCCCTACGCAAATGGCCGCGCCCGGGAGCGCGGCCATTCCAATCTTTCTGGCCAATCGCTGGCCAATCTTTCGGGCCGATCCCTCGGGACGTCCCGCTAGGCCACTTTTCTCACAAGGCCAATGAGCAAGAGCAGCACGATGGCACCGATGGTGGCCGAAATGATCGAGCCGAGAAGGCCGCTGATACCGAACCCGATTTGTGGAAGCAGCCAGGCGCCGATGTACGCGCCGATCACGCCGACGACAATATTGCCGATCAGGCCGAACCCGTAACCCTTGACCAACGTGCCGGCAAGCCAGCCGGCAATGGCACCGATGACGAGCAGGATAAGCAGGGCTTGAAGATCGAGATTCATAGTGAGACTCCCCTGAGCGCGAGTATGTTTCTCGCCGCCAAAGTTGCGGCCTCGTTCAGGAGGACGTGCCTCTTCGTACGTCTACTGGAGCCCCTGCGGCGACGTCCTCCGCGCTTTCCCTTATCGCCCGATTCGGGTCCGGAGCCCCGCATACTATGTACATCGGGTTGCAGAGGCACGACAGAAAAAACGCGCCGCCCGCATCGGGGACCTCTGCTCGCCGACCTTCAGGACACCCCGCTGCCGGTGAGCTGATACGGGCAAGCGGCTCCGCCGCTGCACGACCGGGAAGCGGCCATTTGGGTGAAACCTGCTAAGCTATGCACTCGGCCATTGTTTCTGCACCAGGCGCGCCTCGCTAGATTTCAGCGAAGCCATGCCGCCTTAGCGCAAACAGCGAGGATGAGCCCATGACGCAATCCCGGTCCAAAACCGTCAGTGACATCGAGGCTGCCAATGCCCGTTATGCGGGCGAATTCGGCGACAAGGGTTCGCTCCCGATGCCCCCTGCGCGCCGCTTCGCAATTCTCACCTGCATGGACGCGCGGCTCGACCCGGCGAAATATGCAGGCCTGTCGGAAGGCGATGCCCATGTCATTCGCAACGCGGGCGGGCGCGCCACCGACGATGCGATCCGGTCGCTGGTGATCTCTCACAAGCTGCTCGGCACCCTCGAATGGTTCGTCATCCACCACACCGACTGCGGCATGCAGCTTTTCACCGACGAAATCATGGGCGAGCTGTTGGACGACAATCTCGAGACGGCGGAGTTCGACGGCACGACCTGGTCGAACCCCAAGCACGGCGGCGGCAATCCCGACGGCCGCTTCATCAAATGGCTCACGATTAAGGACCAGGTGAAGAGCGTCACCGAGGACGTGAAACGCATCCGTGCGCATCCCCTCGTGCCGGGGAGCATTCCCATCTCCGGCTACATCTACGACGTGAAATCCGGCCGTCTCGTCGAAGTGCCGGACGCCACGGCCGCGGGCGCGTCGAGATAGCTTAGACGCGCGCCGCGAGCATGTAGCGGTGCAAACGCAGAATGCTTCGGGCTGCCACGAGCCCGAAGCGCTTTTGTCTCGGCCTCGCTTCAGAATTCACTAGACCAGCCGGCTCTGCTCCACCGCGGCCGCAATGAACGAGCGGAAAAGCGGATGCGGCTCGAAGGGCCGGCTCTTCAGTTCGGGGTGATACTGCACGCCGATGAACCAGGGATGGTTCGGATACTCCACCGTCTCCGGCAGCAACCCATCGGGCGAGGTACCCGAGAACCGCAGACCGGCGGCTTCGAGCTGCTCCCGAT
>DASRYA010000158.1:0-2791 GCA_035687305.1 Hyphomicrobium sp.
CCGCCGCCGCCGCCGGTGCCAGCCTGTCCTGGACCACCCGCGCCCGTCGCGCTGTCCGCGCCGCCCGGCGTTCCAGAGCTGCTCTCGCCACCGTCCGCGAAGGCTCGCCCCGAAAGGGGCGCTGCAGCCAAAAATGCTGCGATAACGACTACGGCTATGCGCAACGGAGCGCCCCCCATGCGTGCCATCTTCATCCCCCAGGCAATGCGCGTTCGTTGACGTGCGCGCTGCAATGTACCCGCTGAGACTCGCTAGCACGATGCAAAATTGCATGTGTACCCAGGCTTGATATGGGAAAAAAATCCCTGACCCGTTGTGTGGACGTCTGGCTCAGGAGCCAGGCGCCAGGAGCGCACCACGCGCGGCGGAACACATACGCCTACCGGGGCTGTCGGAGCCGGGCAGCCCGATTTGAGGGGCTGAAAGATTTGCAGCGCAGTTGATCAGGCTCAACGCCTGCGCTGAAACATGGATGTTGTCTCACAGCAAGAGCCATCCTGGAGCGTGAAACCAAATGCCCATCCGCGAGCTACGAATGAGTGTTGCGCTGTCCCTGCTGGCGACAGGCGCCCTGGCCATCGTCTGGGCGGCAACGGCGAGCGCGCAGATCCATCCCGACGCCAAAACCGGAAAGCAGATCGCTGAAAAGCTGTGCGTGGGATGCCACATCGTCGGGCCGACCGCGGAGGGCACGGTGCCGGCGGACGTGCCGAGCTTCATGCGTATCGCCAACGAGCCCGGGCAGAACGCTGAAACCATCGCCGGCGCCATCGTCATTCCGCATCCGCCGATGCCGACCATTCATCTGACGCGGGAGGAAATCGGCGACGTCGCGGCTTATATTCTCACGCTGAAGAAGTAGCTGACACGAGTGGCGCGAAGCTTTGCCTGCGGTGAGCGCCGTGCACGTGGATGGCCAGCGCTCGCGCCGGGCGCCCTTGGCACCTTGCCGCCGCGGCGGCCGAGAGTTGGCGCGTAGCTGACGGGCGCGGCGCGAAGCTTTGTCTGCGTGCAAGCACTGTGCAGTTGGATGGCCGGCGCTCGCACCGGGCGCCCTTGGCGCCTTGCCGCCGGCGGCGGCCAAGAGTTGGCGCGTAGCTGACGGGCGCGGCGCGAAGCTTTGCCTGCGGTGAGCGCCGTGCACGTGGATGGCCGGCGCTCGCGGAGCCATCCGGCGTGCCCCTGCGGGGAACCAGCGCGTTGCGCTGAAAGAGCCGCCTCAGTGGGGCGCGAGGTAGCGCAGCTTCACGACGCCATCGGGAAAGGTTTCGATGCCGTCGAAGGTGAGCGTGGGGCGCCGGGAAAGATCGTTCAACAGGCTGAGGCCGGAACCCAGCAGCACCGGAACGAGGAAGATCTCCATCATGTCGATGAGATCTTCCTCGAGGGCGGACTGCATGGTGACAGCGCCGCCCACGATCCAGATGTCTTTGCGGGTCGCCGCGCGGGCCTGCTGCAGGGCTGCTGCGATGCCACGCGCACATACGCTAACGCCGCCCGGCACATCTTCGAGGGAACTGGAGGAAAGGACGTACACCGGCTTGCCGGCATAGGGCCAATCCTCCCCCAGGGCGGAGATCAGCTCAAAGGTGCGACGCCCCATGATGAGCGCGCCGACCTCGGAGATGAAGCTATCGTAGCCGTAGAGGCGGGCATCGTATGGCGCCAGCCAATCGACGCTGCCTTCGCGGTCGGCGATGAAACCGTCGAGGCTCGTCGCAACGTAGAACCGGACGCGCGCCATAGGGAGTTTCCCCCTTCCGACCGCGCTATCCAGCTACGGTCGTCAGCCGACAATTTCCTTTGAGCCGAAGTTCAATGCAATCTCCCGCTTTGCCGAGGCGGCGCTGTCGGAGCCATGCACGGAATTCTTGCCCTTCGATTCGGCGTAGCGCTTGCGGATCGTGCCGCGCTTTGCATCTTCCGGATCGGTGGCGCCCATCAGAGCGCGATACTTCGCGACGGCATCCTCGCCCTCGAGGACCTGAACGACGATCGGACCGGACGTCATGAATTCGACGAGCTCGCCGAAGAACGGGCGGCCCTTGTGCTCGGCGTAGAATTCACGGGCCTGCGTCTTCGTCCAGCGCACGCGCTTTTGGGCGACGATGCGAAGACCCGACTGCTCGATCAGTGCGTTAATTGCCCCGGTCAGGTTGCGCTCGGTGGCGTCCGGTTTGATAATGGAGAAGGTTCTCTCGGTGGCCATACCCTCGACCTCTAATAACGGTTAGGAATTGTCTTGAATTGCGGCGCCTTATAACTGGACCACGATTTCGCAGCAAGACGACTGGAACGCCGCCGTGGACGAACTGGCCCCGTGCCGGTGCGGCCAATTGACGAGTGAGGGTGCGGCGAACCACATTGACGCCATGCAAAATGGCCAATCTCGGCTAGGTGTCACGCGCCCGGAATCCTCGGCTTTCCTCAATCACACGAGACTTCTATGACTGGCCAGCAGGCTGATATTCAGTGGTATATCGCGCGCGACGGCAAGCAACACGGGCCTTTGTCCGATGCCGAGATGCGCACCTTCGTCGCGCAGGGCCACCTAAAACCCACCGATCTCATCTGGCGTCCGGGCTTTGCCGACTGGCGTCCGGCACCGGCCGTGTTTCCGTTCCCTCAGCCCGAAGCGGCGCCAGCGGCCCCGCGTCCCGGTGCCGCGGGGGCCCCAAATGCGCCTGCATCGGCGGGTGGCGGGCGGTGGACCGATTCTTCAGGCGCTGCGGGGAGCGCCGCGGCGCAGCCGTCGTTCGAACCGAATCGCATTCGCGTCGCGGATGATTCC
>DASRYA010000159.1:0-26597 GCA_035687305.1 Hyphomicrobium sp.
CTGACGCACCACGAGCGTCTCGATGGCAATACCGGCATGGTCATGGTGTCGGCGGCCATCCGTGAGGTCGAGGGTGCGCAGAAGAAGAGCCTGATGGTCATGGTGCCGCTTGGCATGGCGCTGCCGCCGGGTCTGCGCGCGGCCGTCTATTCCAAGGAGCAGTGGGAAAAGGCTGCCAAGAACGAGAAGATCGACGAGAAGGCCCTGAAGCCGGTGTCGCTCGTCTATTCGCTCTGCCACGCTGCCGGCTGCACGGCCGAGATCGAAGCCACCGCCGACATCATTGAGCAGATGAAGACCGGTGGCGGCATCATGGTGATCGCCATGAATGCGGGCGCCCAGCCCATCGGTTTCCCGGTTCCGCTCGATGGCTTCAGCGAGGCCTATGCGGGCAAGCCGATCGACAACGAGGAATACGCCAAGGCACGCGGCCAGCTCATGGCTCAGATCCGCGAGCGCCAGCAGGCTGCCCTCGAGAAGTACAAGGCCGAGCAGATGAAGAACCTGCCACCGCCGCCGGCTGATGCCGCGGGCGCTGCCGCTCCCGCTGCGAAGGCACCGGCAGCCGCTAAGAAGTAAGCCGCGCCGCTACGCTACAGATTAAAAACCGCCCGGCCGAAAAGCCGGGCGGTTTTTTGTTTGCCGGTTGCAATGGATGACGCGGGTGCTGTGCGCTGAGCGCTTGCCGCGGGCGACGCGATGCTCGCGGCATCGCGAAGGACGCGTGCCCGGCCGATGATCTCAATGCGTCAGCTCAGTTTAGGTTAGTGGGATTGCAGGAACAGCGCGCGGTAGCCGCCGTTTTCATCCTCGGTGAAAAGCTCGCTGAGCTGAGGATGGCGTAGCGGCAGACCCGTATCGTCGGGCACGAGGTTCTGCTCCGAGACGTAGGCGATGTACTCGGTTTCCGAGTTCTCGGCGAGCAGGTGGTAGTAGGGTTGTTCCTTGTGCGGGCGAATGTGCTCCGGGATCGACAGCCACCATTCCTCGGTGTTGTCGAACTCCGGATCGATGTCGAAGACGACGCCGCGAAAATGGAAGATGCGGTGGCGCACAACCTGCCCCACCGCGTACTTCGCCTTAGCCTGTATGACCGTGCCCATGCATCCGTCCATCTGGCCCCCCGCTATTCGAAGCGAGCGGCGCGCCGCTGTCAATCCGCCTACGTCAAGTCGGTCCGGAGGATGCGGCAAACGGGCACTAACGGTACGTTCAGAGCCCGTATGCGGCCGCTTTCTGCGGGTCCTTGGCGGCGACGAGACGAGCAAGATCGACGATGACCTTGGCCTGCTTCCAGGTGGCATCATCCTGCATCTTGCCGTCGATCATCACCGCGCCGGTGCCGTCGGGCATGGCTTCCAGGATGCGCTTGGCGAACGCAACCTCGTTCTCGTCGGGCGAGAAGACGCGCTTGGCGATCTCGATCTGGGAGGGATGCAGCGACCACGCGCCAAGGCAGCCCTGCAGGAAGGCGTTACGGAACTGAGCCTCGCACGCAGCGGCGTCGGAGAAGTCACCGAAGGGACCGTAGAACGGCTTGAGGCCGTAGGCGAGGCAGGCATCGACCATCTTGCCGACGGTGTAGTGCCAGAGATCCTGCTGGTAGAAGGCGCGCTGGGCGCCTTCGGTGCCCGCATCCGCGAGCACGCCGTAATTGGGATGGCCACCGCCGACACGCGTGGTCTTCATGCCGCGGGAGGCTGCAAGGTCGGCCGGGCCGAGGCTCATGCCGTGCATGCGCGGGGAGGCGGCGGCAATCGCTTCGACATTGTTCACGCCCTCGGCCGTCTCGAGGATGGCGTGGATCATGATGGGCTTCTTGACGTTGTGACGCGCCTCGAGCTGGGCGAGGAGCTGATCGAGGTAGTGGATGTCCCACGGGCCCTCGACCTTCGGCAGCATGATGACATCGAGCTTGTTGCCCGCGGCCGCGATGATCTCGGTCACGTCGTCGAGCATCCAGGGACTGTTGAGGCAGTTGATGCGCGTCCAGAGGCCCGTGGAGCCGAAGTCGTTCTCCTGGGCCATGGCGATGAAACCGGCGCGTGCAGCCTGCTTCTGGTCGGCGGGAATGGCGTCCTCGAGATTGCCGAGCACCACATCGACCTGGCCCGCGATGTCTTTGATCTTGGAGCGGATCTTTTCGTTGTGCGGGGGTACGAAATGGATCATACGCTCCAGCCGAATGGGCTGGGCGCGGTAGGGCTCGGGCGCGCCGATGGAAAGCGGAGAATAGAATTTAGCGGGCGTGCGGCTGGAGGCCATCGTCTCGGAGCTCCCATGTTTGCTTTGGCGCGCACAATATTGCCCCGCCGGCACGAGTCAACGCGCCGGCGGGAGCGGCGGCAGGCCGCGGGAGCTACAAGTCAGGCCTTCGCGGGCTCGAACGCGGCGACTATGGCGCGGAGGTTGGAGATGAAGGTCTTTGCGCGCGTTGCCGGCAGCGCGCCGACAAGCGTCTGCTCGATCTTGCTGATGATGGGGGCGGAGCGATGCAAAACGTCGCGGCCGGCATCGGTCAGGGAGATGGCGTAGGCACGCGCGTCATGCCGTGTGCGGCGGCGTTTCAACAGACCTTTGCGGGTCAAGAGCTGCACCACCTGCGAGACCGTCGAGCGGTCGATGCCGGTGGCGTTGATGATGTCCTGTTGACTGAGGCCGTCCCGTTCCGAGGCGGCAAGGAGAACGGTGTACTGCGTGCTGGTGACGTCAATGCCATCCATGTGCGTTTGGAAAAGTTCGCCGGCACACTGATGGACGCGATGAAGAAGGTGAAGCGTGGAGGAGTTCACGATGCTGCTACCTGCGCGAGTGAGGATTGTTGCCTGCTCCGGGGACGTGTCCATGCCGAAGCTCGGTCAACGGATTAAACGCGAGATTCATCGCGCGCGCTTGACCGACCCGGCACAATAGGTTGACCCTGCGGGCATTGGGCGAGGGGACGGGGACTGATGACGAGTGCTTTTTCGACCAACGACGTCGATCCGAGGGATCGCATCTCCTATTGGGTGGATGTCGCATCGAAGATGTTCTTCAATCACGGGTTCAACGCACCTGCCCGCGAGTTCGGCGGCACGCTCAAGAGCGGGACGCTCGACATGCTCAGGTTCGTCGAGTGCGGGTGTGGGCCGTGCGAAGTCACGCGTACGCGCCGCGACATAAATCAGGACGGCATCGACGACTATCTGCTGTGCATTCGGCTTAAGGGCCGGTCGGAGTTCGTTCAGGGCGACCAGCGCATCATGATCGAGCCGGGCATGATGGTGCTGCAGGATGCCGTGCAGCCAATGCGTGTGCGGTATCTCGATCAGTCGGCGTCATTGTTCGTCTCGATGCCACGCAGCGTCATCGAGACGCGCCTCGGCCGCATGCCGCCGGTGCGGGCAACGACATCCTGCCGTCCGGTGCCCGGAATTGCCGCGGAGTTCCTACGCCTCTTAACGACGCGCATGAAGACGATCGATGCGGCCGCGCGCATGCCGCTCGCAGAGCAGGCAGCCGATCTCATCGCCATGGCGTTCAGCGCGGGCGAAGACGTGCCGGCACCGACCTCCGTGCGTGCCGGGGCCCTTGCACGCCTCAAGGCGGCAATCGATGCGCGCCTGAGCGATGCCGGTTTGAAGCCAGCGCAGGTGGCGGCCGCCGCCGGCATCAGCGTGCGTTACGCCAACGCCCTTCTGGCTGAAGAAGGCACGTCGATAGAGCGCTACATGATGCACCGGCGGCTCCATTGCTGCCGGCAGTCCCTCGAAGACCCCATGCAGGCACGGCGCACGGTGAGTGAAATCGCCTTCAGCTGGGGGTTTTCGGACCTGTCGCACTTCTCGCGGCGCTTCCGCGCAGAGTTCGCGGTGACGCCGAGCGAATGCCGCCGGCGCGCGCTGACCATAGTCGAACCGTTACCTCCGACAGCAAGACACCTAGGCTGAACCTTCAGTCGCGTCGACGTAAGCGCAGGGGATTTCGTCAGGCCGTTTCACGAGGTCCGCCTCGCGGTGATCAAGGGTACGCTTTGATGGGTGACAGGCTCCGGGACATTACGATTCTGTAATCAAGCCGTCATGTCCCGGAAAGGCGTGCGGGTTAACCGTCGGGCGCGGACCGGAGCTGACATCATGCGCATCCTCATCGTCGAGGACGACAGCGAGACTGCCACTTACATTGCGCACGGACTGGCGGAAGAGGGGCACGTCGCCGAGGTGCTCGGCGACGGGCGCGATGGTCTTTCCCAGGCCATGGGCGAAGACTACGACATCATCGTCGTCGACCGCATGCTGCCCGGCCTCGATGGGCTTTCGCTGGTGAGAGGCCTGCGTGCGGTCGGGCGCAAGGTGCCGGTGATATTCCTCACCTCCCTCGGCGGCGTCGACGATCGCGTCGATGGGCTCAACGTCGGCGGCGACGACTATCTGGCAAAGCCCTTTGCGTTCTCCGAGCTGATGGCGCGGGTCAATGCGCTTGCCCGCAGGCCGCATCTCAAGGATGCAGAAACGATCCTGCGCGTGGGGGATCTCGAAATGGATCTCATCGCGCGGACGGTGAAGCGCGGCGGGCAGACGATCGAGCTTCAGCCCCGCGAGTTCCGCCTGCTCGAGGTGCTCATGCGCAACAAAGGGCGCGTGCTGACCCGCACGATGCTGCTGGAGCGGGTGTGGAGCTTTCACTTCGAGCCGCGCACGAGCATCGTTGAAACGCACATCTCGCGTCTGCGTACGAAGATCGACCGACCCTATGGCAGCGAGCTGATCCATACCGTTCGCGGCTGCGGCTACACGATGCATGATCAGCAATGATCTTCTGAAGCGCACGCCGGTGCGCCTGGCCGGTGCGTTCGCCGCGCTATTCGCCGTCACGGTGATCGCGCTGGTCACGGTTCTCTATTTCACGCTCGTCTCCGAGCTGCAGCTCGCCATCCGGCGCCATGTCGATGAAATCAGCGATACGCTGGAGGCCATCGACCGGCAGCAGGGCTTCGATAACCTCGCCTCCGTCGTTGCGGAGGAAGCGGGATCGGTGCGCGACTTCGACAGCATCTTCCTGTTGCGGGAGAGGAACGGCACCTTCCGCGCGGGCAATGTGCAGAATGTGCGCGTGTTCCGCGGATGGGGAGAGCTGGACCGCGCGTGGCTGCCGCTCGTCGCCGACAAGGGCAGCCCTGAAGATCGCTTCTATGCGAAGTGGACGCCGGTTTCCAAGGGCGAGCTGCTCGTGGGTGGTAGCGACCGGCAGATCCGCGAAGTGCGGCGCGTTCTTTTACACGGTCTCGGCTGGGCGCTCGCGGCGACGGCACTCCTGGCAGCCGGATCGGCGGTCTACCTCGCGTTTCGCGCGCAGCAGAAGATCGACCTTTTCGCGACTGCGCTTTCCCGAGTCGGACGCGGGGAGATCGGCGAGCGCGTGCCGGTGAGCAGCTCCCATGATGATCTCGACCGCGTGGCGACGCAGATCAACGCCATGCTCGCGCATTTGCAGAAGCTGATCGCGAATGTCAATCAGTCCTCTTCGGACATCGCGCACGATCTGAAGAAGCCTATCGGGCGCTTGCGACGGCGGCTGGAGCTTGCACTCGACAGCGCGGATAACGGCGCGGAGTTCCGCCAGCGTACTGCCGAAAGCTTGGCGGAGCTCGATTCGATCGTCGAGACGTTCGAAGCGCTGCTCAGGATAACGCAGATCGAAGCCGGCGCACGGCGTTCGCGCTTTTGCGATGTCGCGCTCGACGGCGTGCTCGAAGACATTGCGGACATCTACGAGCCGGTGGCCGAGGAAGAGGGCGATCGGTTGCAGTGCGCGGTTCGCACCAATGGCGATGCGCGTGTCGTCGGGGATCGCGAGCTGCTGACGCAGCTGTTCGCGAATTTGATCGAGAATGCGATCCGCCACGCGCCCGCCGGCACGGATATCGCGATCGATCTGGAAGCGCACGCCGACCGCATCGTTGCGGTCGTTGCCGATGACGGGCCGGGTATACCCGAGTGCGAGCGGGAGAATGTGTTCCGTCGCCTCTATCGCCTCGAGCGTGCGCGCTCGACGCCCGGCAGCGGCCTCGGTCTCAGCCTCGTCGCGGCAGTCGCCGATCTGCACGGTGCAACTGTTACGCTCATGGACAACGGGCCAGGACTTCGCGTCGAGGTTTCGTTTCCACGCTCCGCAAACTGAGAAGGGTGCAGCGTTTCCGCTGCACCCCCGGAGCGCCGCAGGAGGAGCTTAGCGGCAAACGCGATGGTGGTTATGCCACCGGCAGTGGCGATAGTGGCGGTAGTGGTGCGGGTGCCGGTGGTGTCTCCAGTGAGTCTTGGTGACTGTGGACGTGTGGGCGCCGGACGGCGCGTTGAGATGCGCGCCCGACACAGCGGCCTGGGACGGCGCGGAAAAAGCGAGACAAAGAGCAATGATGCCGCCGGCGAGGGGCAGCGAGAGATAAGGCTTCATCTGGAAGCTCCGAAAGCTCTGCACGCCGGTTTTATGGGGCGGCAAGCGACGCGGCGGGCACCATTGCCCGCCGCCGGAAAACAGGGGCGATTACTTCTTCACACACTTGCTGGAAGCGTCGTCCCACTTCATCGTCGAAATCTTTTCGCAGCTCGCTTTGGTCTTCGGCACGTCCTTGGCGGCGGCGATTCCGGGAGCTACGACGCCGAAAGCGACGGCGGCGAGGATGGCGTTGATCATCAGCTTCTTGGACATTTGAAACTCTCCATCTTTATCGAGGTTTTAACCGGTACGCGGGGGTGACCGGGCCGCGAAATTGCTCCCGCTTGTTTGCCGTCATCTGACGTGCGGCATACGGATTTGTAAGGAGAGCCGTCATAAGGCCGAAACGCAGTTCAACGTTCGTTCAGCTCTGTAACGTTGCGTGATGCGTCGCCCGGAGCGCTGTTTGCGGCGCTACGCTTAGGCCTTGCATTGCGGCGGGTGCTTCCCGTCAGCTCCAGCGCCGGTTGCTCCACATCCATTGCTCGGGCGCCTCGCGGATCCACGCCTCGAACTGCTGCTGCATGTGCTCCATGATCCAGCGGATGTCGTCGGCCTGGTTGGCCGTGCGCGGTACGCGCAGCTCCTTGAGCTCGATCTCGAAGCGGCTCTCCTTGCCGATGCGCTTGCAGCGGGAGAGCCATATGCGTGCACCCACGCGACGCGCGATCATAGCGCCGATCGCCTGGGTTTTTGCCTCGCGCCCGAAAAAGGGCACAGGCATGCCGGTGCGATCGTAGAGATCACACACGAGGCCGAGCCGTCCGCCACGGCGTACGAAGTCCATGATGGCGCGCGCGGTGCGCTGATCGTCGCCGTGGTCGCCCACATTTCCGCGGCCAAAGAGGCCGTCGGGATAAAGATCCTTGCGCTGGTGACGCAGGTAGCGATCGACGTAGGGGTTGGTCACCGAGCGATAGACGGCGGCAGGGTTGGCGCCGGCCCATGTAAACGGCAGGATCGCAAGCTCCCAGTTGCCCATGTGCAGGCTCACGCCGACGGCCGGTCCGAGCTTGTCCTTGTAGCGCGAGAAGATGTTCTGGCTGACGATGTCGATGCGCTCGGGTTCGGCGAGAAAGCGGTCGATGCGCATGGTCTCCACCATGACGCGGCCGAGATTCTCCCAATGGGCGAGCGCGATCTCCTTACGCTCGGCTTCGCTCTTTTCGGGGAAAGCGATGGCGAGATTATCGAGCGCGCGTTTGTGCCGCTTCGGATTGACGATCGGCGCCAGGCGCCGCCAGCAGAATGCCGAGGCGCCGGTTGCCATGTTCAAGGGCAGCGCGCGGAAGAATCCCGCGACGAGCCGCAGCACGGCATATTCGAGACGAAACTGAAGGTCGCGGGCGCGGTCTTTCGTCTTCATCGTCCGCCGGGATTCTCAACCATTTCAGAGGTAGCGCGGTCATGCCCAGCGAGGCGGACTTCGTCAAGTGCCGACGCCGGTCCTGGCCGGCTGCATCAACCGGGGCGCGACGAAGGAGGGATGGAGACCTTCGCGAATGGCGAGGCGGCGCACGGGGCCCACGGATTTCAGCAGGTGCAGGCCGAGGCCGCGCAGCGCCTGCACGGGCGCGGCGTGAGCCAGGAGGCTGCGGTTGAGGAGGTCGATGCTCCAGATGCGGGCGGAAATATCGGTGCGCCGCATCCGGTCATAGGCTTCGAGCACCCCCGGGGCGCCGATGTCCCCCCCGATGGCTACGGTATCCGCCACGCAATCGGCGATGCACGCGGCATCGCGCAGGCCCAGATTGAGGCCCTGCGCGCCGATGGGCGGGATGACGTGCACCGCTTCTCCCACGAGCGCTACCCGGTTGCGGCCCGCAACCTCGGCGGTCAGTCCGGATAGCGGAAATACGGCGCGCGGACCGATGTCCCCGATCCCGCCGAGCAGGCCCTGCAGGCGTTCATCGAGCGTCCTGCGGAAGGCGGCCTCGTCGAGGGCGGCGAGTTGCGCCGCCGCGTCCGGACGCTCCACCCACACGAGGCTCGATGTAAGCCGCGGTGAGGGCACCGCCGTGAGAGGCCCGGCGGGACGATGGAATTCGGTTGAGATGCCGTTGTGCGGCCGGCTGTGTGCGAAGGTGCAGACGAGTGCGCTTTGCTCGTAATCCCAGGTGCGTACGGAGATGCCGGCCGCCTCCCGGCACAACGAGCGGCGCCCATCGGCGCCGATGACGAGCCGTGCGTGGAGTGTCCGGCCGCTGTTGAGCTGCACCGCGGCGCCATTCTCCGTGACGTTTACCTCGGTGACGCTCTCCTCGATCATCTCGAGGGTGTCGATTTCGACGGCGCGGCTGCGCAGGGCCGCTACGAGGGCAACGTTCGGCACGTTGAAGCCGAAGCGTTCGAGCCCGACCTCGGCGGCGGTGAATGTCACCTCCGGTGCGCGCAGCAGTCCGCCCATGTCGTCGATGACGCGGATGGCGTAGATCGGCTGTCCGACCTCATGCAAGGCGGGACCGAGGCCGAGATTCTCCAGCAGCGTCACGGATCCGGCGAAGAGGGCGGCGGTGCGCGTATCGCGTCCGTCGGGGCCGGGCCCGATGGCGGCGACGCGCAGGCCCGTCCGGGCGAGCGCCAAGGCTGCCGCCAATCCCGCCGGACCGGTGCCGACGACGCAGATGTCGCAGGAGGGGTTGTTGGTCATTGCCGCCCCGATGATATGAGGCCTGACAATGGCACGTCGGCGAGCAGCTTCAAGGTGCGAAGCGCCGCGAGCTTGCAGCGCGACATCAGAGCACCCGCGATTCCCGTTTGAGGCGGAACTCCGTTCACTCCCTGGGCAAAACGGGGGCAAATGAAGCTTTTGGTGGATCAGCCTATTGTTGATGCCCATCGGCCACATGGCCGCAAGATCACACCAAGCGGGACAAACGTTTACTGGCACTTAACTGGGCTTAAAACATCCTTGTCATGGTAGGTGCGAGGCAGCATTTTCGCCCTGAGGCACGAACGACACTTTGCAGGATTCGAGCGAATGAGCGGCCGGACCGTAGTAGCGCTGGCGTTGGTAGCAGCAGTCTTTGCTGGCCACAGCGCGTTTGCGTTCCAGGAAGAGAAGCAGGGCAGCGCTCCGGCGCCCGCCGCTGAAGCCGCTGTGCCCGCTGAGGCTGCGCCGGACGACAAGGCTGCGTTGGGCACCGAAACCGCCGCCAAGGCCGAGACGGGTACGGAGATCCGCATTCCCGGCCTCGGCAAGCTCGGCGTGCTGCCGAAGATGGATTTCGGACTCGAGCTGCTGTACGGCGCAGCGGAGAACGCCCCCACCGGGCAGCCCGATGGCGTGGCGCCCGAAGACGACCTGACGGTGCGCGGTTCGGTCAAGCACCGCTTCTAATTCCTTCCGCGGAGGGACCAGCTCCGTGCTCCCGATCCGCCTTTCCGACATCATCGCCGCCAGCGTGCACGTTTTCACGGCTCTCGGCGCCGTGTGCGGGCTCTTTGCCGCTCTCTCGGCCTTCGACGGCGCGTGGGAGCGCATGTTCGTCTGGCTCGGCATAGCGCTTGTCATCGACGCGATCGACGGCACCTTCGCGCGCATGGTGCAGGTGGAAGCGCGCCTGCCCCGCTTCTCGGGAGAACGGCTCGACCTCGTCGTTGATTACGTCACCTACGTATTCGTGCCGACGCTCGCGCTTCTGCGTGCTGGCTATCTGGAGGGCACGGGCGGGCTCGTCATCGGCGCGCTGATTCTTTTGTCCTCGCTCTACCACTTCTCCGATCTCGCCAGTAAAGGCGAGGACTACAGCTTCGTCGGGTTTCCGGCGATCTGGAACGTGGTGGCGTTTTACGTCTTTGCGCTCTCGCCGCCGGGCTGGGTCACGTACGCCGCGCTCATCGGATGCGTTGTCTTCACCTTCATACCCATTCACTGGGTGCATCCGGTGCGTGTCATGCGCTGGCGGAGCATGACGCTCGCCGTGACGGCGGCATGGGCCATCGCGGCGATAGCGGCCATCTGGTCCGGCTTTCCGCCTCCGTTCTGGACGCAAGCCGTCCTGGTTGTGTCGATGATCTATTTCCTTTGGCTCACGGTCGAACTGTCGCTGCGGCCGCGGATGGGCGACACGATCTAGACCATGATCGCTTCGGACCCTATCAGTCCGAAGCGTCGATCATCGGTCTAATTAAAAAGCCTGGAACCGCATAGCGATGCGGAGAAAAGCGATCGTGCTCTAGCCGCGCCGTTGGCCGCGAAATGCATCCCACGTGGGCGGGTCACCGAATCGTGCGGCGAGAAAATCGATGAAGAGCCGTGTCTTGGCTGCAAGGTATCGGTTCGGCGCGTAGAGCGCGAAGATGCCGAGCGATGTCGGCGGGTTGCCTGGTAGCACGGGCACGAGGCGTCCCGCTGCGATGTCGGGGCCGACGAGAAACGTCGGCAGATTCGCGATGCCGTTGCCTGCAAGCGCCGCCGCGCGCAACACTTCGCCGTTGTTGGAGCAGAGCGCGGCATTGATCTGTACGTTCGTTGCGACGCCATCGACCGTGAGTTGCCAGCGGTGCGTCGCCGCCATGTGCCCGTAGGCGAGGCAGCGGTGCTCGGCGAGTGCGGCGGTCGTTTCGGGGGCGCCGTCCCGCGCGATGTAGTCGGGCGCGGCGACGAGAATGCGGTGCGCAGGGGCGAGCCGCCGGGCGATGAGGCTCGAATCGGCGAGCGCGCCAATGCGTACCGTGACGTCGACGCCTTCCTCCAGCGGATCGATGAAGCGGTCGTTCAGCACCAGCTCGATCCGCAACTCGGGGTAGCTGGCCATGAATGCGGCGACGGCCTCGCCGAGGTATAGGATGCCGAACGACATCGGCGCGTTGATCTTCAGGACGCCGCGCGGCTCCTCGTGCAGGCGCGAGATCTGAAGCTCCGTCTCCTCGATATCGGCGAGGATCGATAGGGCGCGCTGATAGTAGGCAAGCCCCGCTTCGGTGGGCGTGACGCGGCGCGTGGTCCGATCCAGCAGCCTGGCCCCTAGAATTTGCTCCAGCTCCATTACCGCCTTGCTCACCGCAGAGCGCGTCAGCCCAAGGCGGCGCGCCGCTTCGGCATAGCTTCCGGCGGCCACCACCTTGGTGAAGGCATTCATGGCTTCGATCTTGTCCATTGGTGCCAATATGGAACCATAGAGGTTCGAAAGTGGTAGATTGAGCTATTACCGTCAACGGCCAATATACGAGCCACGCAAGGCACTGGCCCGACGGCCGGCGCCGTAAACCGCGAAAAGGGAGATGCAACCATGTTGACCCTTCGCAGAGCCGAGGAGCGTGGCCGCGCCAATTTCGGCTGGCTCGACAGCCGCCACAGCTTTTCCTTCGGCCACTACTTCGATCCCAAGCACATGGGTTTCGGCCCGCTGCGCGTGATCAACGACGACCGGGTCGTCGGTGGCGGCGGCTTTCCCACCCATCCGCACGCGGACATGGAGATCATCACCTATGTCCTCGATGGCGGGCTGGAGCATAGGGACAGCCTCGGCACCGGCTCCGTCGTGCGGCCTGGAGACGTGCAGCGCATGAGCGCGGGAAGTGGCGTGCGCCACTCCGAGTTCAACGCCTCGAAGACCGATCCGGTGCACTTCCTGCAAATCTGGATCGTACCGGAAAAGCGTGGCCTCGAGCCGAGCTACGAGCAGAAGACGTTCTCCAACGCCGACAAGCGCGGCAAGCTACGTCTCATCGGCTCGCGTGACGGACGCGAGGGTTCGGTGACGATCCATCAGGACGTGGATCTCTACGCCACTGTCCTCGCCGAAGGGCAGACGGTGCGTCACGGGCTTCGCGACGGCCGGGCTGCCTGGGTTCAGGTGGCACGCGGCACCGCCACGCTCAACGGCGAGCAACTCTATCCCGGCGACGGCGTTGCCGTTGGTGTCGCCGACACGCTGGAGCTCACTGGAACGTCCGAGAGCGAAATCCTCGTGTTCGATATGTCCGCTTAACCGGACCGGGTGGCCGGTCAGCGCAAGCTGGCCGGCCATTTGTTTGCGTGCTTACGGTCGCCCGCCCTCATGGAGATGGAAATGACGAAGGTGCTTGTTCTTTATTATTCGACCTATGGCCACATCGAGACGATGGCGTATGCGGTCGCGGAGGGTGCTCGTGAGGCTGGCGCCGAGGCCGTCGTCAAACGCGTGCCCGAATTGGTGCCGGAAGAGGTCGCCCGCAACTCCGGCTACAAGCTCGACCAGCCGGCGCCGATCGCCACGGTGGACGAGCTTGCCGACTACGATGCCATCATCATCGGTACGCCGACGCGCTTCGGAAACATGGCCGCGCAAATGAAGAACTTCCTCGACCAGACCGGAGGGCTCTGGGCGCAGGGCAAGCTGATCGGCAAGCCCGGGGGCGTGTTTACCTCCAGCGCAAGCCAGCACGGGGGCCAGGAAAGCACGTTGCTGACGACGCAGGTCGTGCTTCTGCATCACGGCATGGTTGTCGTTGGGCTACCCTATTCGTTCGCAGGACAAATGGGCGTCAAGGAGATCACGGGCTGCTCGCCTTACGGCGCCTCGACGATTGCGGGCGGAGATGGGTCGCGGCAGCCGAGCGAGAACGAGCTTGCGGGGGCGCGCTATCAGGGTCGCCATATTGCCCAGATCGCCGGGAAGCTCGCGGCGGCCTGAGGCGACAACTGAAGCAGAGCGCGGCAGGTCTCATTGGATGGGACGCTCCGCGCCCGCATCTCATGCTGCGCCGGGCACCATTAGACTAGTCGGGTGCATAGCAATGCACGTCTTGTCGGGTCGTTCGCGTCGTCGCCCTGCTTGGAGAGAAAGGGACCGATACGCGGACACCGGTGCAGCAACCGTTGCACGCAGGTGCCGTTTAACGCGCAAAGCGTCGCATTACGATGCGTGCGCTTGCAAATGAAAGCCCCCGCGCAACATGGCACGGGGGCTTTCTTCATTGTCGAAGCGGAGCAGCACCCAGAGGTGACGCTCCAACGATTGCGTCATACGTATTGCAGCTGCGGGCGCCGCGTTGCCCCACGCGCGCCCGGTCGCCCGGCGGCCTGCGGACGGCGCGAGCGTCCGCCGTAATGGTCGAGCGCGGCGCGATGGGCCGCCTGCGCGGTTGCAAACTTTTTGCCGTCGAGCGCACGGAACGCACTCATCGCAGAGTGGAACTGGAACGAAGCCTCTCCCTCCTGACGCACAACGATGCCTACGGCGTCGCTGCCGATCTCGATGATATAGGCTTGTGAAGACATGCGGATCACACCTGCGCCGGATTGCTACCGGCGCTCCTTTGCATTGCTTTGATGTCAGAATTTTTGCGGCGGGGGCCGTCGGCCCCTAACGGCGCTTCAACAGCACATGCAACGGGAGAGGCACATCCATCCGGCGAGCTTGCCGGCGCGTTCGGGATGTCGGATTTTTGTCGAATGCACGACAATTGCCATAGTTCTTCTCCTTGAGCCGAAGCCGTGCCTACAAACACAGCTACTTAGCGTTTGGTTTCGCGGCGCAAGCGTGCTCTGCAAATCACCGCGGCCGGCACGGGCCGACGCGTCCATAGATGGGGGCTCACCGTGCGATCGTCAAATGCGAAGAACTGAAATTCTTATGAGGCCCATTTTGCGGCGGCGCACGGTGGATGCCGCGGCTGCGAAGGGCTGGCGGATGCGGGATTGCGCGTCGCGTTCCCAGGCAGGAACATATGGATATGAGAAATAGTTCGTTGTCTGAAATGTCGCGGGCGGCGTAGCCTTGCGGCCTCTCATGGAATGAAAGGCGAGAGCGTACGGGGAGCACGGCCCAAACAGAGCGAGGTACCGCCATGGCTACCACACTCCTTGTCCCAGGACTCGACGGCGGCCGCGAAGGTCACTGGCTGAGCTGGTTCGAAGCGGCCCTTCCCGATACACGACGCATCGCCCCGCCCGATCTTCGAAGTGTCGATCCGGCGGAGTGGGCCGCGTGCGTGCGCAGTGCGCTCTACAATTGCGACGAGCCCGTGTGGATCATCGCCCACGGCTTCGGCTGCCTTGCCGCGGCGCGTGCTGCGTTCGATGTCTCCGATCGCGTGTCCGGCGCCATGTTCGTTGCACCCTACGATCCCGATCACATGCGCCTGGCATGGCTGCTGCCCGATGAGCCGCTCGGGTTCCCCGCGGTTCTCGTTGCCAGTAGCAACGATCCGCACATGCGCCTCAGCAAGGCGGCATTCTGGGCCGGGTTCTGGAGCTGCGATTTCGTCAACGCCGGCCGTTGCGGAAGCATCGATCCCGCGTCGGGCTACGGACCATGGCCGGAAGGTCTTGCGATCTTCGAGGACCTGAAGCAGTCGCCGGCCGTCCATCTGCGCGGGGATCCTGGCCAGGAGACGGCGCACCTGTCGCGCGCGATCTGACCGCGCGGGCTGCGAGGCATCGGCGGCCGTGGCGCAGACGCCGGCGTTGCGGCTCTATTTCTTGATGCGGAACTGAATCGGCAGCGACAGATGGATCGTCAAATCCGGCACATCCGTCGGCGGCGAGGGGAATGGGCTCGCGCGATTGAGCACCTCGATCGCCTCCTCATCCAGGAGATCGGAACCTGAGGGCTTGTCGATGCGCGCGCTGATCACCCGGCCAGAGCGGTCGAGGGTGAAGGAGACGGTGGTCACCCCTTCGATGCCCCGCTTGCGCGCCTCGTGAGGATATTTTTTGTGCTTGTTGAGGTGGAAGATGAGCGACTTCTGCCAGCTCATCGTCGCCGCCGACGGCTTGTTGGAAATACCCTGTTTGGGGCCGGCAGGCTTTTCCGCCGGCGGCGCGTCGACGGGCGGGGGCGCGGCGGCTTCCTGTGAGGCCGCCGAGGCCTGAGGAATAGCCTTCTGCTCGGGGCGCGGATCCTCCTGGGCCTCTTTGTCGTCCACTTCCTCGACGGGCTTCTGCTTCTCGACCACCACCTCAGGATCGGGGGCGAGCGGAGCCTCCTCGACCTTCGGCGTTTCGACGTCGGATTTTTCTTTCACCTCTTCGCTGGGCGCGGCGGCTGCGGCGGCTTCCTCGGAGCGCTGGCCAATAGCGAGATTGAGGGATTCGGTTGGCGGTGCCATCGGCACGGGCGCCATCTCGACGAGGAACACACCTTGGTCTTCCTCGCTCGTCTCCTCCTCCGGCCAGCTGACGAATGCCAGCGCTCCGGCGGCGGCGTGGGCGGAGAGCATGAATACGGCGGCGAGGAGCCACCGGCGCAGGCGCGCGCCCGATCCTTCGAGAAATTCCAGGTGTGCGATCATGGAGTAGGTGTCGATCCGGACCCAGCGGCGGGCGGAGGAGTTGCGCCGGCGGGCGCTGCAGGTGCGGCGGGAACGCCGGCTGCGCCACCCTGGACCGGAGGGCCCTCCAGGCCGACCAGTGCAACCTTCAAATAACCCGCGGCGCGCAGTGTATCCATCAAGCGGATCAGCTCGCCGTAGGGAACGGTCTTGTCGGCACGCAGGAACAGGCGCTTGTTACGATCGCGGTTCGTCTCGGCATCGAGCGCCGAAGCGAGATTGCCCCACAGCACCGGATCATTTCCGACCGCGAGCGACAGATCCGCCTTCAGAGTGACGTAGAGCGGTTTGTCGGGCTTGGCTGCGGGCTGTGCTGCGGAAACGGGCAGATCGACAGGAACATCGACGGTCGATAGCGGCGCGGCCACCATGAAGATGATCAGCAGCACGAGCATCACGTCGATGAAGGGCGTGACGTTGATCTCATGGGCTTCGCTGATGTCGTCGTCGTGCAGTCCCCCCGCCATGGCGATTACTCCGCCGCTCTCAGTTCGGGACGTACGCCACGGTCGAAGTCTCGCGAGACGATGCACAGCACGGCAACGGACGCGTCGCCCACGAGCGCCTTATAGCCGGCAATGCTGCGCGCAAAGTGATTGTAGATCATCACGGCCGGAATAGCGGCGACGAGACCGAACGCCGTTGCCAGCAGGGCTTCGGCGATACCGGGCGCGACGATCGCGAGGTTGGTCGTCTGGGATTCCGAAATGCCGATGAAGCTGTTCATGATGCCCCACACGGTACCGAACAGCCCGACGAACGGCGCGGTCGATCCGATGGTGGCGAGGAGGCCGGTGCCGCGGCTGATGTCGCGCCCTGCGGCCAGCTCGACGCGCTCGAGACGCGCCTTGATCCGGTCCTTGATCGCGTATTTGTCGGCGACGTCCCAGGACGCGCGCGTTTCCGCCAGCGCCGCACGCAGCATCGCCGGTACGGCGCCGCGCTTGGCGTCGACGAGCGTCATGGCCTCGCTGATCGAGTTTGCCTCTGCCAGCTTGCGCAATCCGCGGCGCAGCCGGAAGCGGGAGGCCATCAGCTCGAGGCTCTTAGCCAGCCACACCGTCCAGGTGATGATCGAAGCGAGGATCAGACCGACCATGACCGACTTAACGACGAGGTCGGCCTGCAAGAACATTCCCCACGGCGAAAGGTCGTGGGGAAGCTTCTGCGCGTTGACGAGTGTCGAAGCACCGGGAGCGGGCGCCTCACCCGGGGCTGCAATGTCATGGGCACCGGCTGAATCGCCGGCGGTATTCTGGCCCAGGGGCGGAATAGGGCTGTCGGACGCCTCGCCGGCGGCCGTGTCGCTGCCGTGAAGCGGCATCTGCCCGCTGGGCGTATCGGAAGACGAGGTGTCGGAAGCGGCGGGGCCCTCGGCCTGCGCGGTAGGGGGGCTCGCCGATGGGCTGGCTTGTGCGCTGGAATTTTCCGCAGCGGCGGGCGCAGTAGTGGCGGGGGGTGTTGACGGCGTAGCTTCCGTTACCGGCGCAGAAGGCGGCGAAGGCTGTGCAGCTGTCGAGGCTGGCGCGGACTCGGTAGCTGCGCTCGCCGAAGGGTTGGCCGTCGGAGTGCCCGGCACCGTAGCGGTTGGCGGGCTGGCCTGCTGGACGACCGGCGGCGAGGCCGTCGCCGCTGGAGACGTTTCTTGCGCCCAAAGCGCGCCGCCACCGAGCAGCGACAGCGCGACGGTGGCCGTGGCCAGTTTAGACCTGTTCGAAAATATCGCGATACGGTGGGCCATGGCGCCGAGTTCTGTCCCGATCCACAAACTCTGGGACCCCATAGGTTATACCTTACTATCTATGTCAAGTTTGAAGTCATTTCTGCGACAATCCCATCCGTGAATATCCGGGCAAGTGTCTCGACCGGTCATGGTGACTACGGCCGGGGAGCAACAGCAAAAGTAGGTGGCACAACTTGGACGAGGCGAACCGGTAAATCGTAGCGCGCGGGGCTTGGGTGGAAGCGCGGAGAGGATTATCTTTGCGGCATGGATGACAAAACGATGCCGAAGACAGAAGCGGACTGGCGCCGCACACTGACGCCCGAGCAATATCGCATTCTGCGCGAGAAGGGCACGGAAGCTCCGTTCACGGGCGAACATCTGCATTCCAACGCGGACGGAACATTCACGTGCGCGGCCTGCGGCAACCCGTTGTTCGCGTCGGACACCAAATTCGACTCGGGGACCGGGTGGCCGTCGTTCGACAAGGCACTACCCGGCGCGGTCGCCTATCACACCGATACCTCGCACGGCATGGCGCGCACCGAGATCACGTGCGCACGGTGCGGTTCGCACCTCGGCCATGTGTTCGATGACGGCCCGACCGAGAGCGGCAAGCGGTATTGCATCAACTCGGTGTGTCTCAATCTCGACGAGAAGAGCTGAACCGCCGGGCCATCGCGATGAAAGGCGTGGAATCTCGACGCCTTACTTTGATGCGGGGCCCCGCAGCTCAAATGCCCGCGTACCACTCATAGCCGCGATCTTCCCAAAAGCCGCCGCGGCCATCGCCGATCGCATCGAAGCTTGCGACGGCCTCGATGCGCTCGATGTACTTCGCCTGCTTGTAGCCGATCTGGCGCTCGACACGCAGGCGTACCGGGGCGCCGTGCGGCACGGTGAGCGGCTCGTCGTTCATCTCGTAAGCGAGGATGGTCTGCGGGTGGAACGCATCGATGAGATCGATGCTCTCGTAGTAGTTCGTGAACATCGAGAGCTTGTCGGTGCAGTGGAATACGAGGTAGCGGGCCTCCGGCTTCAACCCGACACTTTGCAGCAGCGGCGTCATCTGCGCGCCCTTCCATTTGCCGATGGCGCTCCAGCCCTCGACGCAGTCGTGGCGCGTGATCTGCGTGCGTGAAGGCAGCGCACGCAACTCCGCGAGCGTGAGCGCCGTCGGGCGCTCCACCAGGCCATCGATCGTGAGCTTCCAGTCGGTGAAGCCGTCTGCGGCGGCGCGCTGGTACTGAGGGTCGGCGACACTCGTCGAGCCATTGGCTTTGAAGTGCTTCGAGATGTCCGCTTCGGTGAACTCGCGTGCGAGCGAGCGCTGCGACAACACCAGCCGCTGGGCGCGTTGGGTGAGACCCTCGGCGCTATACAGCAGGTCGCGGAACGAGGGTGACTGGGAAAGCTGATCGCATCCGCCCAAAAACGCAGCACCGCCTACCGCCGCACCGCGGATGAGGAAGTTGCGACGGGTGAGTGTTCGTCTATTTCCCATCCGCGGTTTCCCCCGTGTCGGGCACGATGACGTATCGGCCGGTGACCATCGAACGGATGTTGTTCCAGGCGCCTGAGACCAACACCATGAAAATGTGCACGATGACGAACAGCGTGATGGCGCTGGCGCACAGGAAGTGAATGGTGCGCGCCGACTGGCGTCCGCCGAAAATATCGAGAAGGAACGGGAAGGCGGCATCCATCGCGGGCGACATGGTGAGACCCGTGAGGACCATCAGCGGCAAGAGCCCGAAGATCACCGCGAGGTAGGCGAGCTTCTGCAGCACGTTGTAGCTCTTGGCGTCCTCGCCCTTCGGAAAGTGGAAGCGGATGTGCTCCCATACGGAACGTCCGATGTTTCGGAGCTGGCTGCGGGTCGGTGCAAGATCACGGCGCACATGTCCGCTCCACGCGGCATAGGCAAGGTAAGCCGCGCCGTTGAGAACGAGCAGCCAGGCAAAGAAGAAATGCCAGCGGCGTCCCGTTGCGAGGTCGCGATACGACGGCAGCGTCAGCCAGGAGGGAAAGCCGCGGTCTTCGAGTTGGCCTCCAGGCCCGTAGGATAGCCCGAACACGCCCGTCGTATCGAAGGTGTGCGAGCCGATAGTGGTGATGCCTGCGAAAGTCCCGTCATCACGCTGAACGGCATCCATACTCAGAATGGCGCGATCGGGATTAGATGTGCTGCCCAAGTAGAGCGCAGGGTGGGCGTTGAAAATTTGCAGTCCGCTGAGCAGCAGCACGAGAAGGCAGAGCGCGTTCATCCAGTGGGTGATCCGCACCATAAGCGAATGGCGATAGACAATCTGGGCGTGTTGTGGAGCGGCGGCGACGTCGGCCATGGGATGATCCACGCTGCTGACAGCGATTTAGCGTCACCCACTGATACGGCATTTCCCGCCGGAACGTTACATCCCGCGGACGGAACCCTGCGCCCCGCTCGACGGGCCGAGCAGGCGCAGCGAGATATGGCAGCCCCGCTCGGGAACCTCGACGCTCAAGGTTCCTCCCCAGGCATCGGCGATGTCGCCAACGATGGCGAGCCCGAGCCCCGCCGATCCCGAGGCATCGAGTCTCCCGCCGCGCCGAAGCACCTCGTTTGCACGCGATGGCGGGATGCCAGGGCCGTCGTCGAGAACGGAGATCACGACGGCGCCGTTTTCCGGCCGTGCGCGGATGGTGACGGCGCTGCGCGCATGCCTTGCTGCGTTTTCGGTGAGGTTCCCCAGTGCCTCGGTGAGGTCCTCCGGATCGATGCGCGCGCTGATGCCCGCCGGCACGTCGATGGTCCACGCAATCCGTTTTCCCTCCGGTGTGCGCTCCATCACGCGTACGATGCGCCGAGCGATGGTTGCGATCTCGGCCGCGGCGTTGCCATCGTTCGCACCGCTGCGTGCGCGCGTCAGCTCGCGCTCCACGTGGCGGCGCATCGTGGTGCATATTTCCTCGATGACGTTTGCGATCTCCGCCTCGCCCCGGGCGCTGAGCCGTTCGGCTTCGGCGCTCAGCACCTGCAACGGCGTTTTGAGGCCGTGCGCGAGATCGGCGGCACGGTCACGCGCCTTGGCGATTTGCCGCTCGCGCTCATCGAGCAGCGCGTCGATCTCTTCGGCCAGCGGCTTGACCTCATCGGGGAAGTCGTGGCCGAGACGCCGCTTCTCACCTGAGCCGATGGCGGCAAGTTTACGGCGGATGGCCGCGAGCGGCCGCAGGCCGATCGTCACCTGCGCCCACGCCGCCGCCGTGAGTAAAACGGCCAGCAGACCGAGGAACGGCAACAACGCGCCGGCGAAGCGCCGTACCGCCGCGCTCAGATAGGATTCATCGACAGCGATGGCGACCCTTGCCGTCTCCCCGCCGAGACGCGTCGGCAGCTCGATGCGCCGCTGTATGACGTAAAGCATCTGGTGGCCGGGGCCAGGGAGCCGGAAGTGATGCAGCTCGTCATCGGTGCTGGTTTCGGCGGGTAGCGCGATTTCGAAATCCCACAGGGAGCGCGAGCGCAACACTGGACCGTTGGGCTCGACATCGACTTGCCAGTAGAGACCCGACAGCGCGTTCTGAAAGCGCGGGTCTGCGGGTGGACGCGCGACCTGCAGGTTGCCGTTTATGCCTTTGTCGATGCCCGAGATGAGCTGCTCCAGGTGATTGGTAAGCTCCGCGTCCAGCCAGCGCGTGACATGCCGCTCGAAGAGGGCGGTTAGTCCGAGGGAGGAGAGAGCCAAGGCTGCCAGCACGAAGGCGGCCGCGCCGACGAGAAGCCGGAGCCGCAGCGAGCCGAGGCTCATGGGGGCGCGTCCGCGATGAAGTATCCGAAGCCGCGGCGGGTCTCGATGGCTTCGGCGCCAAGCTTCTTGCGCAGGCGCATGATGAGCGCCTCGAGCGCATTGGCGTTGCGGGCGTCATCATCGCCGTAAAGATGCTCGATCAGCTCGTGCGGCGGCACGACCCGCCCTTTGTGGTGCATGAGATAGGAGATCAAGCGATATTCGAGCGGCGAGGTGGGCACCGGATGGCCTTCGCTCAGCACGCGCATCTGCCGGGTGTCGAGCGAAAGGCTCCCCGCGGTGAGGAGCGCATTCGCGTTCCCCGTGGCGCGACGGATGAGGGCGCGCACGCGCGCGAGCAGTTCCTCGGTGCGAAACGGCTTGGTGAGATAATCGTCCGCGCCCGCATCGATCCCTTCGACGCGCTCGGGCCAGGCGCCGCGCGCGGTGAGAACGAGAACCGGCATGTTGCGTCCATCGCCGCGCCAGCGCTTCAGCACTGCCAGCCCATCCATCTTCGGCAAGCCGAGATCGAGCACGACGAGATCGTAGGCTTCTGTGTCGCCGCGGAACCACGCGTCCTCGCCGTCAGTCGATATATCGCAAGCGTAACCTGCGGCATCGAGCGAGGCTTTGATGTTCGCGCTGATACGTGGCTCGTCCTCGACCACAAGGATGCGCATCAGTCGTCATCCTCGATCTTGAGGATCTTCGCCGTCGATGCGTCGGCTTCGACTTCCTGCACGCGTCCGTCTGGCCGGAGCAGCTTGAACTCGTAGACGTAGATGCCGTCCTCGATTTCCAGCTCGACCTCGAGCAGCTCGCCCGGCACCTTTGCATTCACCGCCGCGAGAATTTCCGTCAGCGGCTTGATGCGCCCTTCCTTCAGCAGCCGCTTGGCGACCTCCGGCCCGATATCATCGGCACGCGCGGCGCCTCCGAGCGGCGCAGCGATCAGAACGGCAGCGAGAAAAAAGAGAACGCGAATGAGGGGCACAGTATGTCTCCAGTGGAAGACCTAGTCTGCGGGGCAATCGCTGACAACTTGCTGACGGAAAAGGTCAGATAGGTGTCAGTGCTCCTCCGCCATGGTGTGCCTCAGCCGGCCGGGTTTCCGGTCCGCACCAAGAGGCAATCGCCAAGGAGATGCAACCCATGCGTAATTATCTGATCGCGCCCGTCGTGGCGCTGGCTCTCGTTGCCGCCACCCCCGCCGGGGCGGTCGAGGACTATCTCAAATCCGGTCGCATCAGCGTGCCGCGCGACCAGTGGCTGAGCCCGTCGCAGATTTCCGAGAAGCTGCAAGCTCAAGGCTACCGCGTGACGGAGATCGAGACCGACGACGGTGTCTACGAGGTGGATCTCATCGACAAAAACGGCACGCGCATCGAAGCCCACGTGCATCCTGCGACCGGCGAGATGCTCATCGGCTATGACGACTGAGGTGGAATTGGCGATCGCGGCTGGCACTGCCGGCCGCGGTTGTCAGCTCATTCTCCACGATGACCTATTCCGATCGGCCGAAGGAGCACCCAATGCGCACGATGGTTCTCCCGGTGGTATTCGCCATTATTGCAGCGCTTATGATGCCGGCAGTCGCACACGCGGAGGAGCCGACGCCTGCAATGCGGGCATGGATGAAGGCCGTTTCCCATCGCCTTCAATCCGAAGGCTTCAGCGTGCAGTCATCGCGCGTCGACGCGGAGGGTTTGACAGTCGAAGCCACATTCCGCCGACGCGGCGAGGCGCACCCTGCGCCGACGTCGGATGATGAACGGCGCTCAGCGGAAAGCCGCTAGCGCCTGCAAGCCCTGGCTACGCCACGCCACGCGCCAGGCGCCGTCAGCGCCACAGCCCCAACTCTTCCCATTTGTCTTCGGGAATCTCCTTGCCGAGGTCGTAGGTGAAGCTCAGAGCCTTCATCTGATCGGGTGATACATCGCACTTGAAGGAGAGGTTGTACCAGTGGGATTTGGCGCGGACTGCGCCGCCCTTGGTCGAGACCTGTGTTCCGCTGAACACCGCGCGGCCGGTGATACTGGTCTTGAGTCGGTCGGCCTTCGGCAGCTTGCCGTCGCGGCGCAGGGTGTCGATGCCCTTCATGACGCACACCTGGCGCGCGCGTTCTTCGGGATCGAGCTTGCGCAACTGGTCGTTGATCGACCCCGCGCCGACCGCATTCGGCAGCACAAAGAGCACCGCCGTCAACCAAAGCTTGCGTTTCATTCAACTCCCCCAGTGCCTTCACCCTTTTCGGGCTTTTGCTCGTTATGATTCCCCACGCGTGGCATGGGAGCAAAATCGGGCGGCTATAAGGCCTTGACGTCGCTGGCCATACGAAGCAGCCTAGGCGCAGGAAATTTCAAAGATATCGAGGCGACGCAGCAGGCTGGTGAGCAGGCGACTAAGCATAAGTTCGAGGGCGGAATGGCCGACGAATTAATTCCGCTCGACGTCCGCGAGTTCGTCCTCACCTACATCCAGTCCATTGCCCAGCTCGAGGCGCTACTCCTGTTGAAGAGCAAGCCGGATGTCGTCTGGAACTGTGCCAACGTCGCCAGTCAGCTTTATATCGACGAGGGTCAGGCGAAAGAGGTGCTCGACCGTCTCTGCGAGGACGGTCTCGTGAGCTGCGACGCCGACACTTACCGGTTCAATTCCGACGCCCCGGACATCGGGGCCATGGTGGAGCGCCTCGCAACGCTCTATCGCAAGCACCTCATTCCAGTGACGAACCTCGTGCATTCCCGGCCATCCGGGGCGCAGGCGTTTGCGGCAGCGTTCAAATTGCGAAAGGATCGATGACCCATGGGGCCGATCATCTACGCTCTGTGCGCCGTCGCCGCCGCGGTATGCGCGTTCTTGCTCCTGCACGCCTACCATAGAGGCGGATATCGCCTGCTGCTGTGGAGCGGCGTCTGTTTCGTCGGCTTGACGCTCAACAACCTGATCCTCGTCGCGGATAAGGTTCTTGTTCCCCACATGGATTTATCGATCTGGCGAACCGGCTCTACCCTGGTGGCGATGTCGGTGCTGCTCTACGGCCTCATATGGGACTCCGAGTAATGAGTGCAGAAGCCTATCCCATGCTGATGGGCGCCATCGCGATGGCTTCATCGGTGGCCACGCTATTTTTTCTGCGCTTCTGGCGGCAGACGGGCGACCCGCTGTTCCTGTTCTTCGCCGCCGCGTTCGTCCTCGACGCGGCTTCCCGCGTCGCGCTGGGGGTTGGCCATCCCTCCGAGGAGCTCGATCCTCTTTTTTACCTCGCGCGCCTGGTGATGTTCGGTCTCATCATCGCGGGCATCATCCAGAAGAATCGCCGGCGCAGACCCCGATCGTGACGATGCGTCACGAACATCAATCGGCAATTGCAGGGTGCGGATAGCACCTGACGCCGATCCGCAACGGCGCGGGGCAGAAACGATAAAAATATGCTGCTGCCTCAGAGCCTTTGAAGGCCTGTCATTGAACGGCCCTATCTCATTGCCGGCGCGCTCCACGGGGGACGTGGGTGGCGCATGGGACGACCCGGCTGGGTGTGCCCTTTCGTAAAGCGTAGCGGGGCAAGAGGAGAGTTCTCACGTGTCGAGTATTGCGTTGATGGCCGGCGCCGCGCGCCGCGCCAACTGGTTCCGTGTGTCCGCAAGCATGCTTGCGATCTCGGCCGTCATGGCGGCAGTGCCGAATTCAGCCCATGCAGACGACTGCACCGTCGGGTCATTCGGAATGTCCCTGGCTTGCGGCGATGGCGCCTCGGCTACAGCTCAGAATTCTACGGCCATCGGCAATGGTGCCACGGCTGACTTCAGCAACGCGACGGCTGTCGGCCAGGGCGCCGTGGCAGGCACCGAGGATACCACCGCAGTTGGCGCAGGGTCTTCGGCCGAGGGTCCGGAATCGACCGCGGTCGGGCAAAACGCCAAGGCTACGGGTGGCTTTTCCACGGCCATTGGCAAGGACGCGCTCGCCGACAAGATCAACGCGACGGCGACGGGCCACGGTGCCAATGCCACCGGCGATAACTCGACTGCCACCGGTCAAGGCTCCAAGGCCACCGGCGCGCGATCTACGGCGACGGGTCAGGACGCCAACGCGTCGGGCGAGGAAGGTACCGCGACCGGCGCCGGCGCACAGGCGATCGGCAAGTACTCGACTGCCACTGGTACCGATGCAGCTGCCTCCGGCACCTCTTCGACCGCAACCGGCAACGGCGCAGTGGCGAGCGGAACCGATTCCACTGCAACCGGCATGTGGGCCCAGGCGACCGGCGATGAAGCCACTGCCACCGGCTACAACGCCAAGGCTACCGGCGACTGGTCGACGGCGAACGGTCGGGGCGCAAGTGCCAACAAGAACGGTACCGCTATCGGCGCTTCGTCGAATGCCTATGGCGAGCAGTCGACCGCCGTCGGCAAGGCCTCCTATGCGGCTGGCATGCAGAGCACGGCCGTAGGCAGCCTGTCGAGTGCGTACAGCACGAACTCGTCGGCGTTCGGCGACGGCGCCGTAGCAGGTGACCCGAACAACACGAAGCAGAATGCGACAGCAATCGGGCAGAATGCTTCTGCGCAAGGGGACAAGTCGACGGCGGCCGGCCAGTGGGCCCGCGCAAACGGGGCCAACTCTACAGCCAATGGCCAGGGTAGCGCCGCGCTAGGTGAGAACGCGACGGCTATCGGTCAGGGTGCTGTCGCGGACAAGATCAACTCGACGGCGATGGGCCAAGGTGCGCAGGCGACGGGCAATGCCTCGACCGCCACTGGCCAGGGGGCGATTGCCAACCAGCAGAATTCGACGGCTGTGGGGCAGGGCGCCGCGGCGACGGGGGGCGACTCCACCGCCGTCGGCCAGGGTGCTGCGGCGAGCAACATCCGCACGACGGCAATCGGTCAGGATGCCGAAGCCAGCGGCCTTTACGCGACGGCAGTCGGTGAGAATGCTTCCGCGACGAAGGTCTCGTCGACGGCGGTCGGCTCCGACTCTGCTGCCACCGGTGACTACGCAACGGCGCTCGGCAAGCAGGCCAAGGCGTCGGGCGGCAACGCGACGGCGTCGGGTTATGCGGCGAACGCGAGCGGCAGCTCCTCGACGGCGACGGGTTCGTTCGCCCAGGCGACCGGCGATCGTGGCACTGCTACGGGTGTGCTGGCACGGGCGATAGGTGTCGGCTCGACGGCCACGGGTCAGAACTCGGCGGCGAGCGGTGCTCTCTCCACAGCCACGGGCGATGGTGCGCAGGCCGCGGGCGAGAATGCGACCGCCATTGGCCAGGGTTCCGTTGCTTCCGGCGAGGACGCTACGGCACTGGGTCAGGGCGCGCAGGCCACGCACGCCAACTCCGCAGCCATCGGCCAGGGTGTGACGAC
>DASRYA010000160.1:0-19767 GCA_035687305.1 Hyphomicrobium sp.
CAAGCTCCTGTCCGGTCTCGAAGCGGCCGACGAGATCGAGCAGCTTCTCGATTTCGCGGGCCAGGCCATGGCTGGCTGCCGTCGTCTCCTCGACGATGGCGGCGTTCTGCTGCGTGACGTGATCCATCTGGCCCACGCCGGTATTGATCTCCTGCAGGCCGACAGACTGCTCCTTCGCACCGGCCGCGATTTCGGAGACGATCGTGTTGATCTCCGTCACCTCGGTCATGATGCGATCGAGCGCCTTGCCCATCTGGCCGACGAGATCGACGCCCTGCTCGACCTGCTTCGTGGAAGCCGAGATGAGGCCCTTGATCTCCTTTGCCGCTTCCGCCGAGCGCTGGGCGAGTGCCCGCACTTCGGAGGCGACGACGGCAAAGCCGCGACCGGCCTCGCCCGCACGCGCCGCTTCGACACCGGCGTTGAGAGCGAGCAGGTTGGTCTGGAAGGCGATCTCGTCGATGACGCCGATGATGTGACTGATCTG
The DNA here is from genome assembly GCA_035687305.1 of Hyphomicrobium sp. Taxonomy (GTDB): domain Bacteria; phylum Pseudomonadota; class Alphaproteobacteria; order Rhizobiales; family Hyphomicrobiaceae; genus Hyphomicrobium_A. The sequence continues at coordinate 488 of DASRYA010000160.1, forward strand.
CTGGGAGGAGCGCTCGATGTCGCCCATGGCGGAGATCGCCTGACGCACGACTTCATCGCTCTTCTCGGCATCCGACTTCGCAGAGGCGACAACCTCACGCGCATGGCCGGCGCCGTCGGCGGTCTTCTTCACCGTCGCCGTAATCTGGTCCAGCGCAGCAGCGGTTTCTTCGAGGCTGGCCGCCTGCTGGGCGGTGCGCCGCGACTGATCGTCGGCTGCGGTGGAGATTTCGGTGGTGGCGAAGCGGATCGCCTGGGTGCTGGACGCGATGGTCAGGATCGCTTCCTGCAGGCTCGAAGCCGTCGTGTTGAAGTCGTGACGGATCTTCTCGTAGTCCTCGGAGAACGGTGTGTTCAGCCGGAACGTGAGGTCGCCCTTGGAGAGACGCTCCAGTGCATTCGAGAAATCGCGCATGAAGGTATTGTGCGCTTCGATGTAATACTGGCTCTCCACTTCCGCCTTCGCACGCGCCTCTTCGGCAGCCGCAGCGCTAGCGGCATTCTCGTCCTCGAGACGCTGCTTTTCGATGGCGGCCTGTTTGAAGGTCTCGACCGCCTTCGCCATCATGCCGATCTCGTCGGTACGATTGAGCACTGGCACGTCGATGTTGTTGTTGCCGGAAGCGAGACCACTGACCGCTTCGGTGATGCGGCCCAGGGGATGTGCGATCATCCGCGACAGCCACCAGCCCGCGAGAAGCGCCATGCCGATTGCAAGCAGGCTTCCGATGAGCTGGGTCGCCCGCGTGTGATAGAGCGCCTCGCGCAGATCGTTGCCCGAGTGATCGACCCAGGTATACGCCTTCGCCTTGGCAGCCTCGGTAGAGGCGCGGGCGACGTTGAAAGCAGCGAGCGAGCTGGCGTTGCTCGTATCGCTGGCAGATGCCTGTTGGCGCCATGCCGCAGCATTCGTTTCCAACCGCTCGATATCGCCAGCAATGGCGGCCTGGGATGGATGGGCATCGACGATGGCGCGCGCCGCCTTGAGGTTATCGGCAAAGCGCTGGGACGCAGCCTGTACGGCGCTGGCGCCAGCGTGCTCGAGGAGCGCCTGCTGCTCATCGTAGAGAGAAGCCGTTGCGCCCACGAGATGCTTGTTGAGCGCCGTGGCGGCAGCCACTTCCTCATTCGCGCGATCGATGGATAGGAGGGTGAAGAAGAATGCCGTCGCCGTGATAGCAAACACGACGAGAACACACATCAGTCCCAACGCAAGCTTGCGCGAGACCTTCAAATTCGCGAGCACCATTTGCCGGCGGCCCCTTGTTCGCGGTTACGCAAAACATACCGGGCTCGCACCGGCATGGCAGAGCGGCATCATGCTCTTTGGCGGCGCGAGGCGCTCGACCAATCTGCCATGGCGGTAACTATAGGAGCGCAGTCCTAACAATGAATTAGTCTGTCCTGTTTGCATTGTTGTTGAACTGCATTATGCGCGGCCGCCAGCGTGAGTTCGCTTCGTTGCGATACTCAGTTGGACACTGAGTATCGGCAGTCGGGCCGATGCAACGCGGAGGTTTTGCTGCGCATCTCGGAACACAAACGCAAACCGCCGCCCGATCAACATCGAGCGGCGGTCGCTATTGAATCTGAAAGCGATACGGCTGTGCAAGGCGTGAGCCGTAGCACCACTTATCGCTCAGCGATTGTGCGCACAGTCGTTGAAGAGCTGCCACATCTGCGGACTAGGGGACTCGATGGCGCGCTGATAAAGATAGTTGCAATCATTCGGCATCGACGAGCCGGAATTGTTCGGCGGCGTTTGCAACAGATCATTGTAGTTCATCCCGATCCACGGAACCGCATCGCGCGCGTAGGGATTTGTGTGTCCCGGAACCGGGCCATATCCGCCGCCATCGGGTCCCCAGCGGCCGTGTTCGCCACCACCCCGGTCTCCCCAGCCGCCGCCGCGTTCCCCGCCGCCTCGGTCCCCCCAGCCACCACCCCGTTCTCCGCCGCCAAATCCACCGTGGCCGCCGAAGCCGCCACCGCCGCCGAAGCCCCGAGCCTCGGCGGCCGGCGCCAATGCCGCCAATCCCATCATGACGCCGAGGCTCGCAGCCATCAGCGGCTTCAATTTCCACATGGTCCCTGCTCCGTGGTCGGATGTCGGCTAAACTGCCAACGATGAACCACTTTCGCCGAAAGCCATGAAAACTCGCTGAAATATGCGCTTCACGCTGGATGGGCGGCAGCTACCTTGCATTAAGAAGGGCCACGTGGGGGAAGCGTCATGCCTTCCGCCCGCCACCTCAGGCGCGGTGGTAGGGGTGCCCGGCGAGGATCGTCGTCACGCGGTAGAGCTGCTCGACCAGGACGGCCCGCGCCAGGCCGTGGGGCAGCGTCATGGGCCCGAGCGAAAGCTTGAGAGCTGCGCCGGCGAGTGCTTCCGGGCCGTGACCGTCCGGGCCGCCGACGAGAAACGCGAGCGCTCGGCAACCGCCGTCGCGTCGCTGCGCGATCCACGTGGCGAACGCCTGGCTCGAAAAGGTTTTGCCACCTTCATCCAGCACCACGAGCTCGCTCGCCGCGCCCGCCGCCTTAATGAGACGTGAAGCCTCGTCGGCCTTACGGGCTTCGGCCGTGGCGGCGCGGCTTTCGTTCAGTTCGGAAATCTTCAGGGGGCCGAGGCCGAGTGGCCGTCCCGCGGCGTCGAAGCGCTTCGCATAGCGGCCACACAACTCGTGCTCGGCGTCCTTGAGCCGGCCAATGGCGGCGACGGTGAAGCGCATTCGAAAACCCTGCCCCAGATAGCGCAGGCCGCGCCCCAGCGATGGCAAACGCGCGGAGCGCCCGGCGTATCGCGCCCGGCGCTCCGACAAATCAGTGCGACGTCGACGGCTCGCCCGGCCGCTCCGCCGACCACATTTTCTCGAGGTTGTAGAACTCCCGCACCTCGTCACGGAAGACGTGGACGATGATGTCACCGGTGTCGATCAGCACCCAGTCGCAAGCCTCCAGCCCTTCGACACGCGCGTTGCCGAAGCCGTTCTCTTTCAACTTGCGTCCGATCTGATCGGCAATCGCGCCCACGTGGCGGTCTGAGCCGCCGGTGGCGATCACCATGAAGTCACCGATGGAAGACTTACCCGCCAGATCGATCGTCACGATCTCCTCGGCCTTAGCCTCGTCGAGCCAGTGGACGATCTGCTTCAGCAGGGCTGCCGAATCCTGTCCTTCAGACAGAAGTTCAGTGCGAGGCGCGCCCCGTCGGGCACCCTCAAGTGCGGTTCGCATCGTGTGCTGGTTGTCCCTTCCTCATGCACCCCTTCGGGCCTGTGCTGCGACGCCTCGCCTATTCGAGCCGCCGCGAGCACTCTTCAGTGGCGAGGCACGGCCTGCCACCGGAGCAAAGCATATGGTGTCGGGCGCGGTTCCAGCAATAGTTAATGCGGATAAAGGTTCGGTGGTGGTTTCCGCCGGACCCAGAAATATTACGGTTTTACGCGAGCTTATGCCGGATCGCTGCCGCGCAGTGCGGTGGAGGACGCCGCCGAAAGACGCGTCGTCAGGAAGGTCCAGGCAGGCGGAGTCGCGGCTGGAATCAGTGCTGCTTCGCGCTCCGGCACCCGCGATCGGGCGAATGCCCGCGCCGCCGGGGAGGCCAGCGCGGCGTGGCGGCAGCCCGGCCGGTCGACGACGGCGATCGGCACCAGATCCGCGATCTCACGCCAGTGCTGCCAGCGGTGGAAGCCGATGAGATTGTCGGCCCCCATCACCCACACGAACCGCGCGCCGGGCAGGCGGCGCTTGAGATAGCGCAGGGTTTCATACGTGTAGCCGCTCGCAATCCCCGCCTCCAACCCCGTCACGACAATGCGTGGATCGTGGGTGAGGGCGCGGCTGGCGGCGATCCGCTCGCCCAATGGCGGAAGGTTATTATTTTCTTTCAAAGGATTGCCCGGCGTGACCATCCACCAGAGCCGGTCGAGTTTCAGCCGGCGCAGGGCGGTCTGAGCGCAAACGAGATGCCCCATGTGAGGCGGATTGAACGTTCCGCCCATCAGCCCGATGCGCTCGCCGGGGAAGGCCAGCGGCAGACGGGTATCCGAAGGAGCGAGCTGGGCGGTCTGGCGGGCCATTCGATTGGGAAACCGGGTTGGGAACGTGCGCGAGGGGACTACCCCGCCGGGCGTAGCTTTGCGAGTGCCGCCGGAGAGGAAACTCAACATAGCCGCTCCGCGGCGAGTTTGGGTGCCTATCAGCGGCCGCCCGTTCGCCAAGCGATTGAAACTGCGCCCACTCCGGCTCCCCCATGCAACCCTTGTGGCGCCTTCCGAGTAACGGCGCAGTCACGATTGCTCTGCAATTTCTTGCATCCGGCTCCGGCCAGGAGATCCACATGCGCAGGCGCCAATTCCTGGGTTCAGCTCTTGGAGCGGCAGGGCTGACATTGCTGCCGGGGCCCCCGGCGAAGGCGGCGCAGGGTGCCGGTGGCGGCGTTCCCCATTTGCTCGAGAGCTTTCTCGCCCTGCCGGGCACCAAGAGCGCGCAGGTGGACGTCGACACGGCGGAGAGCCCGTGGCGCGCGACATTCCAGCCGCACGAGCCGCTGTTTTGCGGAAGCTGCTTCAAGACATTCGTTCTCGCTGCCTACTTGCAGGAGGTGGAGGCAGGACGCGCCGACGAGAACGAGCAGCTTGCCATCGATGATGGTGTGCGTTCTCCCGGCGGCTCCGTATTCGAAAACCTCACGGGCACCACCGCGGCGCGCAACGTGCTGGAGGCAATGATTGCCCACAGCGACAACACCGCGACCGATGCCGCCATGAAACGCATCGGCGCCGCGCGCGTGCGCAAGTTGATTGCCGACGCCGGGCTCCAGAAAACACGCATCCCAGATTCGACGCGCCGTTTCTTTTCCTACGTCGCCGGTGCACCGGCCGGAGAGGATCTCGGCTGGAAACGGCTGCACGAGCTCCTGCAGGATCAACACGCCGACACCGCTAAGTTCCGTCCCGCCCTCAACGACGTTTCGACGATGGCGGCGCCGGCGGATGAGCTCGTCGCCTACTACAAGCGCGCGCTCGCAGGCGGGTTTTTTGCCAAGCCCGAGACGCTCCGCGAGTTCAAGCGCATCCATGCGATGGCCGACGCCATCGCCATTGTCGTGCCCGCCGATACGCCCTGCTACATGAAAGGCGGTTCCGTCGATTGGAACGGATTCCACTGCATGGCATCGGCCGGGCAGATGATCGTGCGCGGTACACCCGTGACGTTCGCACTGACCTTGAATTGGCGCGATAGCGATGGCGACCAGGAGAAAACCACTGCTGCATACATAGGTGCCGTTGCTGACGTGCTCGCCAAGGTCAACCGGAGGCTGCTGGAGATGGGCACGTAGATGTTGCGCAGCGTAAGTCATCCCGCGACGCCCGCTATGCGTCTGCTCGCAATTGTCTTGGCGTGCCTGATGATGCAAGCGCCAAGCGCAACGGCCGGCACCGCGGAGGATGACATCCGCGCCCGTCTCGATCAGTGGACGCGCGACTTCAATGCCGGAAAATCCGGCGCCGTCTGCGAGCTGTTCGCTAAGGATCTCAAATACGACTTCCGCGGTTACCCCGAGCGCGACTACCAGGATATTTGCGACCGTCTGCACCGCTCGTTGAACAATGCTAGCCGGCGCTACGCCTACGGCCTCGACATCCGCGAGGTGATCGTGGAGGGCGACCTGGCGGTCGTGCGTCTCTCCTGGACTTTGACCGTAAGGCTACCCAACGGGCAGACGGTGACGTCCGTGGAACCGGGGATAGATGTGCTGCGCAAGGACGCTGACGGCCAATGGAAAATCATCCGGTACATCGCCTATGAGGCGCCCGGACGTGTGGTCGGCGGCGGCGAATAGAACCGAAAGGGCACCCGCGGCGTTGTTGTTCCTGCGAATGTAAATTCTCCCAGGAGGAGTCACATGAAAGCCGGAATAAGTACGCTCGCCGCGCTTGCATTTTTAACGGCGCCCGCCTTCGCTGCGGAGACGCTGGCTCAAGAAGCGCCCAAGCCCACGCCGCAGAGCGATCAGGTGAAGCCGGATGCTATGCCGCCCGCAGCACCGCCCGCCACAAATCCCGCAGCACCATCGACGACGCCTTCGGCACCCATGACGCCCTCTACGCCGTCGACGTCGCCGTCCATGGATCGGCAGGCAGCCGCTCCGTCCGGCGACCTGCACGAGGAGCAGAACGACGACCGGATGGTGCCGCAGCTTAACGCCAGCGTCGACGCCGTCGAGGACATGGACGTCTATGACGCCAGCGGAAAGAAAATCGCTGAGGTCGAGGCCGTTCTCGTGGATGAAAAGGGCGAGGTCAAAGGCCTCGTGATCGAGCACGGCGGCTTTCTCGGCATCGGCAGCCGGGACGCCATTATTACCATCGACCGCGTACGGACGAAGGATGGCAACATCCTCGCCGACCTGACCGAGGAGCAGCTTCCGACGCTTCCGGAGTGGAATCGCTAACTTCCGCGATGGACGTCGATAGGGGACGCGCGGTGCGTGCGGGCACCGCGCGTTCTTTTGCGTCTAGAGTGCTTCCGGAAAAGTGGGCACCGGTTTTCCGATAAGAAGCACGATCAAACAATGGTCTAGAGCCGTTCTGCGTTTCCACCTAAACCGGAACGGCTCTAGACATCGAGAACGATGCGGTAGCGCGCCTTTCCCTCGAGCAGATGCTGAATGGCGTCGTTCACCTTCGCGAGCGGAAAGTGCTCGGTCTGCGGCAGGATGTTGTGCCGCTTGGAGAACGCCAGCATCTCCGCAATGTCGACCGGTGAGCCCGTGGGCGAGCCCGATACGCTCTTCTGCGCCGCGATGAGATCGAACGCCATGACGGGGATCGCCTTCAGAACGGCACCGACGACATGCAGACGCCCCTGCGGGCGCAGTGTCGCCAGCATCGCGCGCCAGTCCAGCGGAACGTTCACGGTGACGAGCAGCATGTCGAGCGTCCCGGCCATGCGCTTCAGGTCGTCGCCATTGCGGCTGTTGACGACGTTGTGTGCGCCGAACGCGCGCGCCTCGTCGGCCTTGCTGTCTGTCGAGGTGAAGGCCGTCACCTCGCAGCCCCACGCATTGGCGAACTTCACGCCGAGATGCCCAAGCCCGCCGATGCCCACGACGCCGACATGCGCCGTCGGCTTGATGTCGAAAACTTTGAACGGCGCAAACACCGTGATGCCGCCGCAGAGGAGCGGCCCGGCGTCGGCTGGTGAAAGACCATCGGGGATGGGAATGGCCCAGGGCCATTGCGTGCGCACGCGATCGGCAAAGCCTCCGTGATGGCCAGCGACGGTCGGCTGAGCTTCGGAGCAAAGGTTCTGATGGCCGCCGAGGCACTGGTGGCAGTGCTGACAGCTCCCCGCATTCCAGCCGATGCCGACGCGATCGCCGATCTTCACGCCTTTGGCGTTGGGTCCGGCGGCGACGACGCGCCCTATCACCTCATGCCCCGGCACTACCGGATAGCTGGAGAACCCCCAGTCGTTGTTGATGATGGAAATGTCCGAATGGCACAGGCCGCAATGCTCCACGGCAACCTCCACCTCTTCGGCACCGAGCGGGCCGGGATCGTAGCTGAACGGCTCGAGCTTCTGCTTGGCGCCCGTGGCGGCCCAGGCATTGATCATATGTTTTCCCCCGCGTTGGGATTGCTTCAGACGTGAAACCTATCGGCTCGACGCTATCGGCGCGCTCCGTTTCTTGCGACCCAATTTTGCATTTTTTTAGCGGAAACGCCGTGCTTGCGCGCGGTCCCAGGCGCGCTGCTCGGCGGGCGAGCACCACGGATTGCCGTAGTAGCCGAAGCGCCCGTTCACGCGCGTGCAATCCTTGAGCGGGGCCGAGTAAATGCGCGCCCCCCTGCGCGAGCCTGCATCCGATGGAGCGGAGAATCCCACGGAAAGCGCGATGGCAACGGCGATGAGGCTCAATGGACGCAACATGGCGGTTCTATCTCTGCTGTGCTCTCTACTTCGGCCGGGTTTGGCCGGTGCCATGGACAACGTATTTGAAGCTCGTGAGTTGCTCCACGCCCACGGGGCCGCGCGCATGCATCTTTCCCGTGGCGATCCCGATCTCCCCGCCAAAGCCGAACTCGCCGCCATCGGCGAACTGCGTCGAGGCGTTGTGCAGCACGATGGCGGAATCGACTTCGCGCAGGAAGCGCTCCGCGGTGTCGGTGTCGCCCGTGACGATGGCATCGGTATGCTGCGTGCTGTAGCGGCCGATGTGCTGCAATGCGCCGTCGATGCCGTCCACCGCCTTGGCCGAGATGATCGCGTCGAGGTGCTCCGTCGCCCAGTCTTCGTCGCTGGCGGCGACGACGCGCGCATCGGCCTTGCGCGCCGCTTCGTCGCCGCGCACCTGGCAGCCCGCATCGAGCAGCGCCTTCACCAGCGTCGGCATGAAGTCCGCCGGTGCGCCCCTGTCGACGAGCAGCGTCTCGGTGGCACCGCACACGCCCGTGCGCCGCATCTTGGCGTTGAGCACGATATCGACAGCCATGCCGAGATCCGCGTGGCGGTCGACGTAGGTGTGGCAGAGCCCTTCCAGGTGCGCGAACACCGGCACACGCGCTTCCTTCTGCACGCGCTCCACGAGGCTCTTGCCACCGCGCGGCACGATCACGTCGATGTTGCCGCCGAGGCCTGCCAGCATCAGTCCCACCGCCGCGCGATCGGGAGTGGGCACGAGGGAGATGGCAGCTTCGTGCAGCCCCGAACTTTTGAGACCGGAGACCATCGCGGCATGAATGGCGAGCGACGAGTTGAGGCTTTCCGAGCCCGCGCGCAGGATCGCGGCGTTGCCGGCCTTCACCGCGAGCGCACCGGCGTCCGCGGTCACGTTCGGGCGGCTTTCGTAAATGATGCCGATGACGCCGAGCGGCACACGCACGCGCTGGAACTGTAGCCCGTTGGGGCGGGTCCATTCGGCCAGCACCGTGCCCACCGGATCCGGCAGCTCCGCAATCTCATCGACGCCCTGCGCCATCGCATTGATGCGCTTTTCATCGAGCAGCAGCCGGTCGATGAACGCATCGGGGCGACCTGCGGCCTTCGCAGCGGCGATATCCTTCCCGTTGGCGGCAAGGATTTCCGGAACAGCCGTACGCAGCGCGGCCGCGGCGGCGTGCAGCGCCGTTGTTTTGACGTCCGGGCTCGCGAGCGCCAGCGCATGCGCTGCAGATCGCGCCCGCTTCCCGATGGCGAGCATCGTCTCTTCGGTGGCGGTATCGATGCGCTCGGGCTTGTTCATGGTCTCATTCACTTCCGGTCAGGTTATTCGCTTCCGGTGAGGCGTCATTTCCGGTGCAGCGCCATGTCTTCGCGGTGGATCAGCTCGTCGCACCGCGACACACCCAATATAGTGGCGATCTCCGAGCTTTTCCGCCCGATGATGCGCTCGGCGTCGGAGCGGGAATAGGAGATGAGTCCGCGGCCCAGCTCGCGCCCGTCCGGGGCGCGGATGATCACCGCATCGCCGCGGTCGAAACTGCCTTCCACGCGAACGACGCCCGCGGGCAGCAGGCTCTTACCCGCCGCGAGGGCGTTTTCCGCGCCGGCATCCACATGCACGGTGCCCTTCGGCTCGAGCTGCCCGGCGATCCACCGCTTGCGTGCCGTGATCGGATCGGAATGCGCGAGAAACCACGTGCACGGCGCGCCCTCCGTGATCGAGCGCAGCGGGTTCATCACCTTGCCGCTGGCGATGACCATGTGCGTTCCCGCGCCGAGGACCATCTTGGCGGCCTCGACCTTAGTGCGCATACCACCCTTGGAAAGCTCGGTGCCGGCATCGCCGGCCATTGCTTCGATTTCCGCCGTGATGGCCGTCACGACATCGAGGCGCACCGCATCGGCGTCCTGCTGCGGCGGTGCCGTATAGAGGCCGTCGATGTCCGACAGCAGCACGAGACAGTCGGCCGAAACCATGGAGGCAACACGCGCCGACAGCCGGTCGTTGTCGCCGTAGCGGATCTCGGTGGTCGCGACTGTGTCGTTCTCGTTCACCACCGGCACGGCGTTGAGGTCGAGCAGCGTCTCGATCGTGCGGCGGGCATTGAGATAGCGCCGCCGCTTCTCCGTGTCGCCGAGCGTCAGCAGGATCTGAGCGGCGACGAGACCGCGCTTGCGCGCCATGTCCTGATAGGCGTGCGCGAGGCTGATCTGTCCCACGGCCGCGGCGGCCTGGCTCTGCTCGAGCGCGAGCGGCCCCTTCGGAAGCTTCAAGGTGTGCCGGCCGAGCGCGATGGCGCCGGAGGAGACGAGCACCACCTGCTTGCCCGCGGCCGCGAGGGCGGCCACATCGTCCAGCAGCGAGGCGAGCCAATCCGCCTTCAGCGTCCCCGTCGCCCGGTCGGTCAGCAGCGCGGAGCCGATCTTGACCACGATTCGGCGGGCGGCCGCCCATTCGGCGCGCGGGTCGATGGCCAGGGCTGTTTCTGCGTGCGTTGCCATGTCTTGTCGCGGGCTTGCCGCCTGTTGCGTCCGGTTGGAGGCTCGCCTGATAGCGCAGGCGCAGCAAAAGCGGTAGCCTCGCAGAAAAAAGAACGGGCCGGCTGGCCCTCAGCGTGGCACCCATGAAACCTGCGCCCGCACCACGGAGCGCCATCGTGTATCCACGGGGAACCCATGAAGCTACGCCAGTGCGCCGTCCTTTTCGCTGCGGCAAGTGTAGTTCTTTCGTCCATTCCGTCCATCGGGGCGCTCGCCGGCGCCGTGGCCGCGGAGGGAGCCGGTGCCGACATCGTCCTCAAGGGCCACGGGCGCGACCTCGCCGGGGCGGCATACAGCCCCGACGGCGGCCGCGTCGTGACTGCCTCCAGCGATAATACGGCGCGCGTCTGGGATGCCGCGACGGGCGCGCTCATCGCGGAGCTGAAGGGGCATACGGAGGCGGTGCGCAGCGCCGCCTTCAGCCCCGACGGCAAGCGCATCGTCACATCGTCCCGCGACGGTAGCGCCCGCATCTGGGATGCCGCCTCCGGCGCGGAGCTGACGGCGCTCTCCGGTCACGGCGGCATGCTGGAGCAGGCGGCATGGAGCCCCGACGGCACCCGCATCGTCACCGCGTCCCGCGACGGGATCGCGACCCTGTGGGATGCCGCCACCGGCAAGGCGATCGCGGAGCTGAAGGGCCATGCCGGGCCGGTGATGCGCGCAACGTTCAGCCCCGATGGCAACCGCATTGTGACAGCTTCGACCGACAAGACCGCGCGCGTTTGGGACGGGAATACGGGCGTCGCTATCGCCATGCTCGAAGGCCACCGCCGCATGGTGCTGGACGCCGCCTTCAGCCCGGATGGTAAGCACGTGGCGACGGCTGGCAGCGACGAGACCGCTGCGATATGGGACGCCGGCACGGGCAAGCGCCTCGCCACCCTCGAAGGCCACGAGCGCGGCGTGCTGCACGTTGAATACAGCCGCGATGGCGCAAAAATCCTGACGACCTCCAGCGACCGCACCGGGCGCATATGGGACGCTGCAACCGGAACGCTTCTGTCGACCTTGCCGGGCCACGGGCGCCCGGTGATGGATGGTGCTTTCAGCCCCGACGGAAAGCTCGCGGTGACGGGATCGCACGACAAGAAGGTGCGCGTTTGGAATGTCGCGACCGGCGATCTGCTTGCAACGCTATCGACCGATGGCAGCGAGGTGCAGAGCGCGAGGTTCAGCCCCGATGGCAAGCATGTTCTTGCCGCTTCCTTCGACGGCGTAGCCCGGATATGGAACGTGTCGGCCTATTCGAAACCCTAGAGTGCTTCCGGAAGTAGGCACCGGTTTTCTGCGTTTCCACTTAAACGAGAACGGCCCTAAAGGAAGCGCCATGGGTGAAGTGCTCGGCATCTATGAGGCCAATGCGGCAGCGTTCGACAGCGACCGCGGCCGAAACCTCATGGAGAAGCCCTATCTCGATGAGCTCCTCGCGCGTCTCGATGTCTCGAGCAGGCGCGTGCTGGATGTCGGATGCGGCGCTGGCGATCCCATCGCCCGCTATCTGATCGAGCAGGGATGCCACGTGACGGGCGTCGACGGCGCGTCGGCCATGATCGGCATCTGCGCCCAGAAATTCCCCGCCATGGACTGGCGCGTCGGCGACATGCGCCACCTCGACCTCGGCCAGCGCTTCGACGCCATCATCGCCTGGGACAGCTTCTTTCACCTCACCGCCGAGGCGCAGCGCGGCATGTTTCCGATCTTCGCCCGGCACATAGCGCCGCGCGGGTTGCTGCTCTTCACATCAGGACCCGCGCACGGCGAAGCCATCGGCGAGCTCTATGGCGCCCCGCTCTATCATGCGAGCCTAAGCGCGGAGGAATATCGCCGCCTTCTCGCCGAAAACGGCTTTGTTATTCTGCGCCACAAGGTGGAAGACCCCGATTGCGGCCGTCACACCGTATGGCTGGCCCAGGCGGTCTAGAGTGCTTCCGGAAAAGTGGGCACCGGTTTTCCGATAAGAAGCACGCAAACACAAAGCGCAGAGCCGTTCCGCGATTCTTTGGAATCAGGGGCGGCTCTAGCCGCGGCCGCATGTCCGTCAGTCGTTGCCGCGGCGCACGTCGAGGGCGAGCAGCGTAAGGCTGATGCCCTGCAACAGCAGAGCCGCACCGACGATGGTGCCGAGCGTCCAGCCCGCCGACGACGGCAGGTCGAACAGGATGAGTAGACCGGCGACGATCGAGATCACCGCCGATAGGATGAGCCAGCGCCGGCTGCCGGCGTTATTGATCCCGCCACCGACCATGAGCGACGTGATCCCCTGCGCAACGAGGGTCACCGCGATGATCATCGTGAGCGAGACGAGGCCGAGCGTCGGATAGAGGAAGATCATGACGCCGCCGGCGATGAATATCGCCCCGCCCAGCATCTGCCACGCGGCGCGGCTCCAGTCCCCCGCGCGCAGCCCGTGCATCAGCTGCAGCACGCCCGCCGCAACCATCGCCGCTGCGATCCAGATCTCCGTCGTGAGCGAGGCGGTGACGACGCCCATCGGCGTCGTGAGGATCAGAAATCCGAACAGGATGAGCACGATGCCAAGGGCCAGGAGCCAGCCCCAGCTCTGATGGAGCGTCGAGCGCAATCCCCGTGTCTCAGCCATTTTTTTCGCCCTGCGTTGCCAGATGAAGCTCCGCGGGGCAGTAGCACGGCAACTGCCTATTTTTCGCTAACCGGAAGCGCGCCGAGGGCCTGCCGGGCGGCCATGGCCCCGCCGAGTATGGCGCCCGTATAGCCGCCGGAGCCGGCATAGGCCGATGCCAGCAGCAGCCCCTTGATCGGCGTGCGCGGGGAACGTCCCCAGCCATGCCGGATCGAGCCGGTGGGTGGCAACGGAGCAAAGCCGTAGACGGCGCCCTGTGGCGTGCCGAGGTAGCTTTCGATCGAACTCGCCGTGTTGAACACCGTCGTTTCCACGGCGTCGGCAAATCCCGGATACGTGCGGTCGAGTGCGGCGACAAGGGCTTTTCCCCAGGCCGCGCGTTTCGCCTCGTAGGACTGCGAGTCGAGCTTCTGCCAGTTGGAAATGCGGTCGACACCCACGACCGAGACCGGATAGGGCGGACCGCCAAGGCCGCTGTCGACCGCGGAATAATTGACGACGGCGAGCGGCGGCATCGCTTCGCCCGGTGCGTCGGCCAGCACGTCGGCACCGCGCTTGTAATCGGCGAGCGTTTGCATCCACTCGGGCAGCAGCATCGTTGCGTAGGAGCTGAGCCCGAAGTGTGCCGCCGGTCGACTCATGCCGAACGTCACCGAGAAAAGTGAGATCGACAGCGGTGTCGCGGCATAGGGCGCGAAAAAGGTATCGCGCTTTTCCGGCGGCAGCATGCCCACCATGTGCGAAGGGGCTGCGCCGCTGATGATGACCGGCGCGTGCGCTTCCACGCGGTCTCCGCCTTGCTTGCCTTCATGCACCACGCCCACCGGCTGGCCGCGCGCATCGAACAGAATTTCGGTGACGGTGCGGCGCAGCAGCAACTCGCCGCCGGCGTTTCTCATCGCTTTGGCAATCGCGTTGCTGAGCCGCTGCGAGCCGCCCTGGATGAAACGTCCCCCCGATCCGATGTAGCCGCCCTGCGCCACGGCAAAGAGGACCCACCACAGCGCATCGGGATCGTCGTGCCAGTAGAGAAGATTTGCAGCGACCGCGCATTTCGCGGCCTCGTCATCACCGAACGTCCGCGCGAGCTGGTCCGACACCGAGCGGCGCCAGCCCGTCACGACGGGTAGGAGTTTGGCGATAGAGGTGAGCCCGGCGAGCGGATTGTCGAACGCGGCCCAACCCCGGCTGAGCGTGCCGAGCCCGGTCGCGATGTGCTCCATATCGTGGATGAGATCGATGATCCCCGCACGCTGTTGGGGAAAACGGTCGATCAGCGCGGCGCGCGCCGCATCAAACCCTTCCGGCAGCACGAACGCCGGTCCAAGCGCGCCGCCGCGCGCCTCGTACACCGATCCGGTTGGCACCCACACGACCTTGTCGCGCACGCCGATCTTGCCGAGCACGTCGTGCTTGGGATCCGTCGGATCCTCGGGGCTCGCGGTCTCGTGCAGCGAGGCCTCGACGACGAGATCGCCCGCCTTGTACGTGGAGGCGGCGCCCCCGACACCGTAGTTGCGCTCGACGAGCAGCACCCGGCACCCATCCTGCGCGAGGCTCGCCGCGGCTGTGAGACCGCCAAGGCCCGCGCCTATGACGATCACGTCGTACTGGGTGCCCATGCTGTGCCGGTGTCCTTTATCTTTCCGCCCGCCGCTTGCTTAGTAGAGACAGCCGGCGAGGGAAAGTGCAGCCGCAGCCCTTGCGACGCAAGCGCGCGTCAGCTCGCCACCGCGTTACGGCGGGCATGGGCGGCTATGAACGCGGTCATCTGTTCGGCCGGCATAGGACGGGAGAAGAGATAGCCCTGGAGTTGATGGCAGCCCGACTGCTGCAACCAGCGCTGCTGCTGCACGGTTTCAACGCCTTCGGCGGTGATCGTGAGGGAAAGATCCTGGCCGAGCTTGATGATCGAGGCGAGAATGACCGAGTTGTCCTGCGGCTCGCCCGCGCCATCAATGAAGCTGCGGTCGATTTTCAGTTTGTCGAAGCCGAAGCGGCGCAGGTACTGCAGGCCGGAGTAGCCGGTACCGAAATCGTCGAGCGCCACTTTCACCCCGAGCCCCTGAAGCCCGCGCATCTGCTCGTTGGCACGCCGCTCGTCAGCCAGAAGCACGCTTTCCGTGATCTCGATCTCGAGGCGCTCGGCGGGAAACTGGCTTTCCTCCAGAACTTCGCGCACCACCTCCACGACGTCCCCATGGTGAATCTGGGAGGCGGAAACGTTGACGGCGACATTGACGTCCGGCCACGCCTTGCCATCCTCAACCGCGCGGCGCAGCACCAGCTTGCCGAGGTTTTGGATGAGGCCTGTCTCTTCAGCCAATGGAATGAAGATCTCCGGTGAAATCGCACCGAACGTCGGATCGGTCCAGCGCGCGAGGGCCTCCACGCCGACGACGATACTTCCCGAAGCGTCCATCAAGGGCTGATAGAAGACGTTGATTGCCCCGTCCGCCACCGCACTGCGCAGAGCTATCTCCAGCATGTGCCGATAGGTGACTTCCGCATCCATTTCCGGTGCGAACGCGACGGCGATTTTGCCGGATTGATCTTTCGCACGCTCCACGGCGAGTTCCGCACGGCGCAAAAGATCATCCCCCGTGCGCCCGTCCGCAGGGCTAATCGCGTATCCCACCGATGCGGTGGCGAAGACCCGCGTGCCCCCCGGCAGGTCGAACGGCTCGGCAAGCGCCGTAATGACGTCCTCGGCGAATTCGCGCGTCGCGTCTGCATCGAGCCCGGGTGCCAGCACCATGAAATGGTCGCCCTCGGGCCGCGCGATGAACGATCCCCGCGGGCGAAGCTGGTCCAGCCGCTGCGCGCAGGCGACGAGAACGGCATCGCCGACCGTCGTTCCGAATGCTTCGTTGATCGCCTTGAAATCATCGACGTCGATCGCGAGCACCGCCACGGATTGGTCGTTACCCTGCGTATCGACGAGCATGCGCGGCAGCTGCTCGCGCATCGCGATGCGGTTCGGCAGCGCGGTGAGGCTGTCGGTGCGGGCCGCAAGCTTTGCGGTTTCTTCGCTGTCGAGAATGCGCTTGATCTGCCGACGTCCCCACATGATCAGCAGGTATGTGAGCACGCCGACAAGCACGAGCGAGAGGCCCAGTCCCGGCGCCACGTGGCGGATGAACTCCACGCCCGGCCGGTCCTTGCGCCAGACGAGCGTGCCCACCGGCTCACCGTTGCGCGCCATGATGACGTCGCTCGTATCGTCCGCGGGCGTCCCATGCGCCGCCCACTGCATATCGCGGAAGCCGAAGCTCTCGCCGAGCTGCCGCGTGAACGTCTTGTCGATGTAGTCCACGCCGACGAGCAGCATCGGCTGCGCACCCGGCGGCTTGGGATATCCGCGGTCGGGCAGGATCGTTGACACCACCACCGTCGCGGGATGACCTCCGAAGGACCGCGCGTCGGACACCGCGACGTGACGCTCGACATGCCCGTTCGCCATCGGAATATTCGTGACGATGGCGTCGTAGTCGGGCATCGACTTTGGATCGCGTGTCGCGCGAATGAGATCGCCGATTTCAGCCCCCATATCGGTGGCGTTGAGGTTCGGATCGCCATTGGACGAATATCCGAACACCGGCGTGTCGTTGGCGTCGAGCACGTAGACGCGATCATAGCCAAGCAGATGGCCGAGATATTCGCCGTAGAAGGCGCGCATCCACGCGCTGTCGCCGGCTTGTGTCTTTTCGTAGGCCTCGCCCCAGATCGTCTGGGCGCGCAATTCGCGCGCCAGCGAGCGGCCGTGCTGCGAGATCGCGTGCTCTATGGTTTCGCGCTGGCGGGAAAGAGCAATGGCATCGGTCTCGCTCGCGCCGATGATGAGCGAGGCGAGCACGATTCCCAACGACGCGGCAGCCAATGCCACGATCGGCAGTGTTACGAACGCGGTGCTCCGCTTAAGCAATCGCTCTGGTCCTGCGCCGCTGCGCTGCTTTGGCCCTTCCCCGCTGGCTACAATCCGTACCCGAACAATAGGTGGTCTCAACAGTGTCGTTTGCGGGCGCGGTGAGCGCTTCGTTAACAGAGCGGATGTGCAACCGAGCGAACAACGTACCGCGGACGACAAAGGTTGCCCGCTGCAACTCGTCTCGGCGAAGTGTTCGCGAGATGCGGCGTTTCGCCAGCCCGCAAGCTTAAGGACGCCACGATTCCTTCGGTGCATCGGACGCCGCGGCGTCGTCTTTCTTCGCGCGGTTAATTTCGCGCGCGACCGCAAACAGCGCCTCGCGCACGCCTTCGCCCGAAACTGCCGAAAGCACGAGCGGCTTCTTCTTCGCCACGCGTTTCAGCGCCTCGAAACGCTCTTCGAGCGTTTCCTTATCG
This sequence comes from Hyphomicrobium sp., assembly GCA_035687305.1. Classification (GTDB taxonomy): domain Bacteria; phylum Pseudomonadota; class Alphaproteobacteria; order Rhizobiales; family Hyphomicrobiaceae; genus Hyphomicrobium_A. Next base: position 17,927 of record DASRYA010000160.1, read on the forward strand.
ACGGCGTCGCACTTCGACAGGGCGACGATCTCCTTCTTTTTATCGAGACCGCCGCCATAGGCTTTCAGTTCGCCGCGCACGGTGCGGTAGGCGGTGGCGACGTCTTCCTCCGTCGCATCGACGAGGTGAAGCATGACTTTCGTGCGTTCAACGTGCCCGAGGAAGCGCGTGCCGATGCCTGCGCCTTCGCTCGCGCCTTCGATGAGGCCGGGGATATCGGCGAGCACGAAATCGACATCACCCACGCGCACGACGCCGAGGTTGGGATGCAGCGTCGTGAAGGGATAAGCGGCGATCTTCGGTTTCGCCGCGCTCGATGCCGCGAGGAACGTCGACTTGCCCGCATTCGGCAAGCCGATGACGCCCGCATCTGCGATTAGCTTGAGGCGCAGCCAGATCGTCAGCTCTTCGCCCGGCAGGCCGGGATTGACCCGCCGCGGCGCCTGGTTGGTCGAGGATTTGAAATGCGCGTTGCCGAAGCCGCCATTCCCGCCCCGCGCGAGAAGCGCCCTGTCACCGGGCTTCTCGAGATCGGCAAGCAGTGTCTCCTGGTCCTCAGCGAATATCTGCGTCCCCGGCGGCACCTTGATGATGCAGTCTTCGCCGTTCGCGCCGGCGCGGTTGCGGCCGGCACCGTGTCCGCCCCTCTTCGCTTTGAAGTGCTGCTGGTAGCGGTAGTCGATGAGCGTGTTGAGATTGTCGACGCATACCGCCCACACATCGCCGCCCTTGCCGCCGTCTCCACCGTCGGGACCGCCGAACTCGATGAACTTCTCGCGCCGGAACGAGAGCGATCCGTCACCGCCGGCGCCCGAAGCGATATAGATCTTTGCCTGGTCGAGAAATTTCATCGCATGAAGCTCCGCCAGCGGTCGAGCAGCGGACGACCGCGCGCATACCTTACCGTTTCCACCTCACAATTGCGCGCCTCGCACCACTGCGCACCCGTGCCGACGGGACGGAAACCCAGTTTGCGGATAACGCGCGCCGAGCCGGCATTATCGACGAAGTGTCCGCACGTGAGCTGCTCGAAGCCCGTTTCCTGGAAGCAATGGTCGACGAGCGTGCGCGCGGCCTCCGTGGCGTATCCTTTTCCCCACCACGGCTTGCCGATCCAATAGCCGATCTCCGCCTGTTTCGGCTCGTGCCGGATATAGCCGACGGCTCCGATGAGTTCTCCGCCCAGCAATATGGCTCGGACGAATTCGTCGTCGTCGATCGAGGCGATCCAGAGGTCGGCATCGACAATGGTGTAGGGATGCGGGATGCGGGACGTCATGCGCGCGATATCCCAGTCCCCGGCGAGCATGGCGATGCGCCCTGCATCGCGGGCTTCTATGGGGCGGTACGTCAGTCGTGGCGAGCGCATACGCGGCGCGCTCCGTTCGCGCATCGGCTGGGCCGGGATGCAGGCCGGTCTTGAAGAGCCGGTCATGAAAAAGGGGGACGCCACGGGACATCCCCCTCGAAATCTCAGGCGAGCTTCTGCCGATTACTCGGCCGCTTCGGCTGCCCGCGTGCGCACCGACACATAGACGCGGCCGTTGCGCTTGGTGTTGAACTCCACAGCGCCTTCGACAACGGCGAAGATCGTGTGATCCGTGCCCATGCCGACGCCGGAGCCCGGGTGCCACTGGGTACCGCGCTGGCGGACCAGGATGTTGCCGGGGATGACGTACTCACCGCCGAAGCGCTTCACACCGAGGCGCTTGGAATGTGAGTCGCGGCCGTTCTTGGACGAGCCGCCTGCCTTTTTTTGTGCCATCGATCAGATCCTCAATCTCGGGCGGCTGCCTTAGGCGCCGACAATGCTCTTGATGCGGACCTTGACGAGGTCCTGG
>DASRYA010000161.1:0-39091 GCA_035687305.1 Hyphomicrobium sp.
CGGGAGGAGATGCCGGCGCTCTCCAAGCTGCAGACCGAGCTCGGTTCGGACAAATTCCAGGTGGTGGCGCTGGCGGTGGACAAGTCCGGTGTCGAAGGCGCCCGCAAATTCCTCGACGACATCAAGGCCGGCAATCTCGAAGCCTACGCCGACCCGACCATGAAGGGCGGCACGCGGCTCGGCGTCATCGGCATGCCGACGACCATCCTCATCAACGGGGACGGGCAGGAGATCGGGCGCATGATCGGTCCGGCGCACTGGGACAGCCCCGAGGCCAAGCGGCTGCTCGAAGCCAATCTTTAAGTTGCGCTAGCGACTCTTCTGCGGGGAGCCGGCCCACGACGCATAGCGGAGGGCCTTGCTTGCTGTTGGCGCGCTGCTTGTCGGGCAAACGTGGCGCATCCAATCTGAGAACCGTACAATTCTTTTGGCCGATTCGGATTAAGCGCCGTTTTGGCTGCTCTCTGCCCTTTTGATGCGTTCGATGGGTTCCGCGTGATCGCCGTGGTGGGCGGCCGGAAATCACACGCGTGCGGCCTCCCTTGGCCGGCGCCTGGATCGAAGGAAGATTCGATGCGCCTTGCCCGGCTTTTCACAATGGCCGCTGCGGCCGTTACCGTCGCGCCAAGCCCAGCATCCGCAAACGAGACACCCAAGTGGGGCGCCCATGTCGACGTGGGCGGATGGCTGGGAACCGAACGTAACCTGGGTGAGCTCGATCTGTTCGTGCCGCTGGCGCAGGACAACCGGACGCTGTTTTTCACCGACCTGCGCATTCGCGTAGACGACGATGGCGGAAACGAGGGCAACTTCGGTCTCGCCCTGCGCCGCATGTATGCTTCGGGGTGGAACCTGGGCGCCTACGCCTACTACGATCGCAAGCGCACGGACTACGGCAACTTCTTCAATCAGGCGACGCTTGGTGTCGAGGCCCTGGGACGCGATTTCGATCTACGTGCCAACGCCTATCTGCCCTTCGGCGAGCGGACGAAATATGCCGGCTCGACGTCCGGCGGCGGCACGTCATTCGCGAACATCGTCGGCACCACGGTGCAGGTGACCACACTCGGCGGCTCGCTCAGTCAGGAATATGCCCTGCAGGGGTTCGATGCCGAGGTCGGCTGGCGTGTGCCGATCTGGGCGGTGGAGGACAACAAGGCGCTGCGGCTCTATGCGGGCATATTCCACTTCGATGACGACATCGTCGAGGCGGTGACCGGTCCAAGGCTGCGGGCCGAGCTGACGATGTATGAAGTGCCGTATCTGCCGGAGGAATCGCGCCTGACGCTGGGCGCGGAATTCCTCGAGGACGACGTGCGCGGCAGCCAGGGTTTTGCCATCGCGCGGCTGCGCATTCCGCTGCAGGAGGAGCGCAACGAACGCCCGCTGAACTGGCAGGAACGGCGCATGACCGATTACGTCATGCGCGATGTCGATATCGTCACCGAAACCAAGACGACGCAGGCACCCGCCATCGTCGAGACGGCGACACATACCGCCGACGGCAGTGCCATTACCGTCATCGATGCGGCCACGACGCCGGGTGCGGATCTGGCAGGCGCGGTGGCCAATGCGGGAGATGACAGCACAGTCATCATGCAGGGTGCCTTCGCCGCCACGATGGCCAGCGCTGCGGACGTGGTGCAGCTTCAGACGGGGCAAACGATGATGGGCGCCGGCACGTTAGCGGTGACCACCCAATCGGGACGGACGGCAGTGCTGACCGTAGCACCAGGCGCCAGCATCAATGCCGGAATGAATAACTTCGCGGGTCCGGCCGTGTCCATGGGGACCGACAGTACTTTGACGGGAATGACGATCAACGCGTTCGATGTGGCCGGCGTCACCGCTGTCGCCGGCGTTGAAGCCTGGGGCGTCAGCGGCGCGACAATCACCAACAATGTGATTTCGGTGACGGCCTCGACCAGTAACGCTCTCGCGGTCCGTCTTATCAACTCGACTGACGCTCTTGTCAGTGGGAATACGCTAACCGCCACCCGCACGAGTGTGGGCGGAGCCGCCATCGCGCTGCAGATGGTCAACAGCTCGGCAACGGTGGCCGGAAATTCGTTCGACGCAATCGGCGGCACTACGCCGTATGGCGTCTACCGAGACGACTCAACGACGTCGCCGGGTTCGACCGGAAACGCAGCGATCAATGGAACACCCTGCCAAGTTATCGGGGGCAATAATATCGGCACCATTGGTTTCACCAACGGCATGACCTGTCCCTAGAGCCGTTCCAGTTCAGGTGGAAACGCAGAACGGCTCTAGCTGATTGTTTGGTCGTGCTTCTTATCGGAAAACCGGTTCCCACTGCCCGGACGGCAGTCGCCGGTGCCAGCCTAGAAGAAAAAGCGCGAGGCGAGCGAGACCGCGGCCAGCGCCAGGGCACCGAGGAACAGCGCCTCGTTGCGACGCGCAGCGAACTCCGCCCGATCGATATGCAGCTTCAGGTCGCCAAGCTCGGCCAGCTTGCGGTCAATGGCCACGAACGACTTGTAGGTGATGTTCGCATAGGCGGCCTTGTCGCCTTCGATCTGCTCCAGGCGCGCCTTGAGGTCCCGGCCACAGCGCTGCAGCTCGGAGATCTTATAGTCGCGCGAATTCTCGACGCTCTTGTCGAATGCCTGGAAGCGCCGGTTGCGGTTCACTTCCTCGGTCATTTCGGCGATCGTGGTGCGCGCCTTCTCCAGCTCATGCTCGAGCCGGGCAACGGTGCCGTTGATCCGGTCGAACTGCACGGCGGCTTCGGCAACGAAGCCCTCGTGCGCAATCCACTTCCCGCTCGGTTTCCCGCTCGCCCTCGCGGCGGGAACCACCACCCTATCGCCCTGCAGCACGGCTCATCCCCTTGGCCAAATCACACCCAGCGTGAGAAGTATCCGGCGTGGGATTTAACGGGACGTATCCAATTGATGCGAAAAACGAAAGAATGCGTTCGCATTGACAGTATTTTTCCTGCGGGCGACAACGCGGGCCGCAAATCCGAAGATCCAAAAAGCCGGGGAGCCCGATGTCAGCCAACGTGAACACCGCCGAGTTGCAGAGCGCAATCGACGCCATCTGGGAGGAGCGCCAGGGCATCTCTCCAGGGACCACCGGCGTCGTCCGCGACACCGTCGAAAAGACGCTCGATCTGCTCGACAAGGGCGAGATCCGCGTCGCGGAGAAGGGCGCCGACGGGTGGACCGTCAACCAGTGGATCAAGAAGGCGGTGCTGCTCTCCTTCCGCCTCAACGACATGGTCGCCATCTCCGGCGCGCCCGGCGGCGCCAACTGGTGGGACAAGGTGCCCTCCAAGTTCGCCGGCATGACCGACGACGACTTCCGCCGCGCCGGCTTCCGCGCCGTGCCGGGTTGCATCGTCCGCCGCTCCGCCTACATCGCGCCGACCGCGGTGCTGATGCCTTCGTTCGTCAACCTCGGCGCCTATGTGGATGAAGGCACGATGGTCGACACGTGGGCGACGGTCGGCTCCTGCGCGCAGATCGGCAAGAACTGCCACATCTCCGGCGGCGCGGGCATCGGCGGCGTCCTCGAGCCGCTGCAGGCGGGCCCCGTGATCATCGAGGACAACTGCTTCATCGGCGCGCGCGCGGAAGTGGCCGAAGGCGTGATCGTCGGCGAAGGCTCGGTCCTGTCGATGGGCGTCTATCTCGGCGCGTCCACGACGATTATCGACCGCGCAACGGGCGAAAAGTTCTTCGGCACGGTGCCGCCCTATTCGGTGGTCGTTTCCGGCACGATGCCGGGCAAGCCGCTGCCGGACGGCACGCCGGGCCCGAACCTCTATTGCGCCGTGATCGTGAAGAAGGTGGACGCCAAGACGCGCTCGAAGACGTCGATCAACGAACTGCTGCGCGACTGATCCCGTGCCGCGGGGCCGTTCCGGCCAGCGTGACACGCGGAAGGACACTCCATCCGCGCTTCGTTGGGCGCGCTTCCCGATTGAAAAGCGGAAGCGCGCTCTTCGGGTGTTCGAGCCTGCGGGCCCGACGCCCACCGCGCGGTCAACGGGCGCCTCAATTGTGCGCCCGTCACCGTCCCTCGCCTTCCATCGACATCGCATGCTGGCGAGTCCGCTTGTCCATCGGATCGGCAGCGCTTTAAATGCGCCTACGTCGGCCACCCATGGCGGCGGCGCAATCGGGCGGGACCGGCGGGGCGGGACGGGGATGTATCGAAGCCTTTCCAGCGCAAAAATCATAGAGACCGTCGAGGCCTTGCACGCGCGCATTAGCGATCGCTTCCCCGGCTCGGGGCTGGCGACGGTGTGTGCGGAGGTGGCCGAGCTGGCGCGACAGACCTCGCAGCGGATCGTCCATGTCTCGCGGCCGATCTGGGGCCTGCGCCTGACGCTGCTGGGGATGCTGGTGGCGGTGCTCGGCCTCGTCGCCATGCTCGCCGTGGAGGCATCGTCGCTGAAGACATCCGATGAGCTGTCGGAGATGATGCAGGGTGTCGATGCGGGGGTGAATCTCGTTATCGTTCTTGGTGGCGCGGCCTATTTTCTTGCCTCGCTCGAGACGCGCTGGAAACGGGACCGCGCGCTGAAGGCGCTGCACGAGCTGCGCTCGATCATCCACGTCGTCGACATGCATCAGCTCACGAAGGACCCCAGCATGCTGGGCCATATCAGCACGCGCTCCTCGCCGGACCGGCCGCTGACACCATTCATGCTGATCCGTTATCTCGATTATTGCTCGGAGCTGCTCTCCCTGACGGCGAAATGCGCGGCGCTCTACGCGGAGAAGCTGAGCGATCCGGTGGTGGTCGATACGGTTGGCGACGTGGAGCGGCTCACCTCGGATCTGTCGAACAAGATCTGGCAGAAAATCACCATCGTCGAAGGTCTCGCCAGCACGGGCCAGCACAGCGCCGGCCATGGCGCCGATGGAACCAGCGTGCGCCCACAGGTCTAACCGTCACTCAGTGCCCCGCGCGCGGCGGTGGTTGCCGCTGCTCCAAAGGATCGAGGCGATATGCTCAACCTGTTGACGACATTCACCGGCCGCATCAGTCGCCGCCGGTGGTGGGCTGGGTTCATCGTCGTGCTCCTCGGCAGCGTCTTCGGGACACTGCTGTTCAACCCGGAGACGTTCACCGCCGAGGGCTTGCCGCCGCTGAGCTGGCCCGACACCATCTGGCAGCTGATATGGGTCGTGCCCGGCATGGCCATAGCGGTGAAGCGCTTCAACGACCGCGACTGGCCGTGGTGGCTCGGGTATGCCTATGGCGTGCTCGGCGCGTTCCTGATCGCGGCACCTCACCTCGGCCTCGCGATCATTCCCGACGGCGATCCGGGCGCGGCCGCGATCTTCTGGCTCTCCACCGCCGCGATCGTCGGCGCCGTGGTCGACAACGGCTTCCTGCCCGGCACACGCGGTGCTAACCGCTACGGTCCCGAACCCCAAGTGTAAGGCTTTTCCGATGACGACCCCCGCCGATCCCGTAGCCCTTGCCCAGGCGCTGATCCGTTGCGAGAGCGTGACGCCCACGGAAGGCGGCGCGCTGACGCTGCTCGAAGGCATCCTCACGGCAGCAGGATTCGAATGCCACCGCATGACGTTCTCGGAGCCGGGATATGCGGACGTCGAGAACCTTTATGCGCGGCTCGGCAAGACCGGCCCCAACCTGTGTTTTGCCGGACATACGGATGTGGTGCCTCCCGGCAACCTCGAGGCCTGGACCTCGCCGCCCTTCGCGGCGGAGATCCGCAACGGGGTGCTCTACGGCCGCGGCGCGGTGGATATGAAGGGGGAGGTCGCCTGCTTCATCGCAGCGGTGCATCGCTACATTGCGCGCGGCGCTACCGTGCCCGGCTCCATCTCGCTGCTGATCACGGGCGACGAGGAAGGCGACAGCGTCAACGGCACGGTCAAGGTGCTCGACTGGCTGAAGGTGCGCGGAGAGGTGCTGCACGACTGCATCGTGGGTGAGCCTTCGAGCAAAAACGCCGTGGGCGATGAAATCAAGGTGGGACGCCGCGGATCGCTCAACGGCGAGATCATCGTCGAAGGCAAGCAGGGTCACGCCGCCTATCCCCGCAAGGCCGACAATCCCGTCCCGAAACTCGCGCGCATCATCGACCGGCTGTCGGCACTGAAGCTCGACGACGGCACCGCCCACTTCGAGCCTTCGCATCTCACCGTGACGGTCATCTCGGTGCCAAACACCGCCACGAACGTCATCCCCGGTCAGGCGCGCGCCCGTTTCAACGTGCGCTACAACGATGCGCATACGCGGCCGCGGCTCGAAGCACAGCTCCGCGAGGTGTGCGATGCAGCGGCGGCGGAGGTCGATGCGCGCTATTCGCTTACATTTTCAGGCACAGGCGATGTTTTCGTCACGCAGCCTGGGCCGCTCCTGGGAACTATGCAAGTTGCCGTGCAAGAGATAACGGGCAGAGCGCCCGCGCTATCAACGGCGGGCGGCACATCGGATGCACGCTTCATCAAGGATCATTGTCCTGTCATCGAGCTCGGCCTGACGAACGAAACCATTCATCAGGTCGATGAGCACGTAGCGGTGGATGACCTGGAACTTTTAACGCGTATCTACGAGCGCTTTCTCCAACTCTACTTCGCACGCACCTGATCCACGGCTACTTTATGTCAGCGATGCTGATTTGCTCCGGCGCAATATGCGCCGGATTTGCCGAGGTGATTTGCGGACGTGTCCGACGCTATTTTCGATCTAGCCATGCTCGAGCGCCGCAGCATTCCGCTGCGGAAGTTCGCGGCAGGCGAGCGCATCTTCCTCGAGGAGGAACCCGGCAACGCGATGTATGTGGTCTGCCGTGGCGCCGTCGATGTCATCAGCTTCGGAAAGGTGCTCGATAAAGTCGGGCCGGGCGGCGTCTTCGGCGAGATGGCATTGATCGACGATGCGCCGCGCGCTGCGGCCGCGCACGCATCGCAGCCCACCGAAGTCGCCGTCATCGACAAGCGCACGTTCCTCACGCTCATCTCTGAGGAGCCCGAGTTCGCACTGCAGATCATGAAACTGATGGCGGAACGGGTGCGCCGCAAGACGGGCGCAGCCGGCACCGCCTGACGTTCGTCGCAGTGCGCATCGCAAGCAAGCGGCTAGCGGTCAGCTCGACTGCACGTTGCGGTTGTGCCGCGTGAGCGCGCGGCGGCGGACGCGCTCTTCCTTCGAGAAGTTCACGGCCAGCCCATGCGCCAGGACGCCGATGCCCCAGCCGAGCAGCGGCCAGTAGAACCAGAGCACGCCGGGCGTCAGCCAGAGATTGACGATCAGAAGCACGACGTTGACGAGCACGTACGCGCAGAAGTGGTAGAAAAAGCCGGTGTCGCCGAAGATCGTGCCATCGAGATAGTTTTTGGTGGACCGCGCATACTGCGTGGCAGTCGCGTAGCTCGAAGTAAAAGTGGGAGGCATCGCCGCACTCCTTCTACTGCACCTCAGACGGGCTCACGACCATCCTAGCAGGAAGGCCCATCCTTTCCTAATCGACGGCGTGGACCACCGCGCACACGTAACCGCCACCGCTGTGGGCTATTCCGGCCGGGCATCGATGCGCTCGGCGGTGAGCGAGTAACCCGTGTCGGCGAGCCCGGTGAACGCGGGCTCGGTCTTGATCGTGCCGGTTACCCAGACGGGATCGAACTGGCCCGTGATCTCCAGGCCTGCATCGGTCTTCACGTAGACGATCTGGTTCGCGGGCGGCGGCGGCACGTGGATGCACGCGCCGACGAACGGCACGAGGAGAAACTCCTTGATGGTCGTCGCCTCGAAATCCAGCGGCACAACGTAGCCACCGATGCGCACGCGCTTGCCGTCGAGCGCGGCGACGGTGCGCGGGGGCAGGTCGGCGCCGGGCTGGCGGCGCTTCATCGACATGAAGGCGCCCTCCTGGTAGCTCGACGGCGGCGGCGGTCCATCATGTGCGGACTGCTGCGCCTGCTCGGATGCCGGCGCGGCGCCGGAGAAGAAAGTCTTCGGCTTCGGCTTCACCGCCTCGGCGGGCGGCATGAGCTGCGCCCACTTGAGATCGAGCGGCGCATCGGCCGCGCGGGCGGCGCCTGGCACCGCCGAGACGAGCAAAAGGCCGAGCACGCCGGCAGCGATCGCTTTGGTCATCTTCATCTCCATCATGTGCGCACTGTCATGCCATCGGCGAGCGACATCCGGTAGGCGCGCAGCGCCGGCAGAAGTCCGGCAAGGAATCCCGCGACGACGATGCCCGCCAGCATCAGCCACTCGCGCTGCGTCGGGGGATCGATGCCGAGGTCGAGGCCGTAGGTTGCATCCACCCATGGCCGTAGCAGCGCCAGCGCCGCATAGAGCATCACGACACCCAGCGCGACCCCGGCGAGCGTCAGGAGGCCCGCTTCGGTGGCGAGCAGCCCGAGAATGGTGGACGGCCGGGCACCGACGGAGCGCAGGATCGCCATCTCCCGCCGGCGCTCGTTCAGCGTCGTCAGGATCATCGTCACCATGCCGAGCAGGGCCGTTGCGACGACCATCGCCGAGACGACCGCCAGCGCGGTCTCCGCGGTGCCGACGAGGCCCCAAAGCTCCTGCAGCGCCGCGCCCGGCATGATCGCGGACAGCGGCTCCTGGCGATATTCGTTGATGGCACGCTGGAGCTTGAAGGTGGCGAGCTTCGACTTGAGCCCCACGAGCGCCGCGGTGATCGCCTTCGGCCTCAAATCCATTTGCCGGACTTCATCGGCGCTGATGGTTTGCCCCGGCGCGGGCATGCCGCCCTGCCAATCGACGTGAATCGCCTCGATGGCTTCCAGGCTCACATGCACGGTGCGGTCGACGGGCGTTCCGGTTTTCTCAAGGATGCCGGACACGCGGAACGGTTTGTCCTCGTGCTCGACGAAGGCAACCGACCCGAGTCCGTGGGCGACAACGATCGGGTCGCCGACCTTGTAACCGAGGGTTTTTGCAACGTCGGCGCCGATCACCGCATCGAAGAGATCGCTGAACGGCTTGCCATCGGTGAAGGCGAGGCTTTGGCCGTGGCGATATTTGTAGCGCTCGAAGTATTCGGGCGTCGTGCCGAGCACGCGGAAGCCGTGGTGGCTGTCTCCCAGCGACAGCGGCACGGTCCAGGCAACCTCGGGGCGCTTGGCGATATCCTCATAGCTCTGCCACGTGACGTTGTTCGTGGCGTTACCGATGCGGAACACCGAATAGAGCAGCAACTGGATGCCGCCGCTGCGCGCGCCGACGATGAGGTCAGTGCCGGAGATCGTATCGGCGAAGCTCTGGCGGGCACCGGTGCGCACCTTCTCGACGCCGAGCAGCAGCATCACCGAAAAGGCGATCGCGAGCACCGTGAGCGCGGCAGTGAGGGCGCGGTTGCCGAGCGACTGCATCGCAAGGCGCGGCACGATGTGGCGGGGGACGCTCATGCCGCGGCACTCCGTTCAGCGCGCGCAATCTCATCGAGGCGCAGCACCTTGTCGAAGCGGGAGCCGAGCTCTTCCTCGTGACTGACCATGATCACGGCGGAGCCGGCCTTTTCGGCCTCTGCGAAGAGGAGGTCGAGGAATGCCAGCTGCCGGTTGCGATCGAGCGCGGATGTCGGCTCGTCGGCGACGATCACCTCGGGCGCGCCGATCAACGCACGCGCCGCTGCCACGCGCTGCTGCTGGCCGACGCTCAGCGCGGCCGTGGAATAGCCCGAAAGCAGCGCCGCATCGAGGCCGAGGCTGTCCAGCAGGCGCCGCGCCTCATCCTCCGCGGTTCCATTCTTCGTGGCGCGCTCGGCACGTGTGCGCGAGAAGCTCAACGGCAGCATCACATTGTCGAGCACCGAGCCGTAGGGAAGGAGATTGAACATCTGAAAGATGATGCCGAAGTGCTCGGCGCGGAAGCGATCGCGGGCGCTGTGGGACAGGCGCGCCAGATCGGTCCCCATCACTTCGAGGGTGCCCGACGACGGCGCAACGATGCCGCACAGCAGGCTGAGGAACGTCGATTTGCCCGTGCCGGACGGGCCGACGAGCAGCACCTTCGCGCCGGCCGGCAGCGTGAAGGTATCGATCGACAGGGAAAAGCTGCGTGCGCCCGGCCAGCGGAAGTGCACATCCTGCATGCGCACGATATCCGCTGGCGCAGAAGCGGGTGCGTGCCGCTGCATCACATCAACCCGCCGATATCGAGCGCCGGTTTCTCCCGGCTGACCTCGTAGCTGGCCTGGCCTTTGGCGGTGACGACGTTGACGGTGAGACGCTGTGCGCCTGCGAAACGCTTGAAATAGTCGAAGGCGATGGAGGTCAACTGCGCGGGCTTTGCGCACTCGAGGTTGTAGGTGGCGTGGAACTGGCTGTGGCCATGGCTATCGGCGTCGCTTTTGTCGCCGTCACGCTTGGCATGGTCGTGATCATGATCGCCATCTTCGTGGTCGTGGCCCGCGTGGTCGTCATCGGCGTGCTTGTGGCCGCCCTCATCGTCGGCTTCACCGCTATGGGCATGTGCGCCGTCCAGCTCAACCTTGGCGTCGGCCACTTTGCAGGCAGCTCCGGCCGGCAGGGCGAACAGGGTCAGAGGCTCGGAGAGAAGGGCCTTCGCTTTCTCGACCGCGCCTTTCTGCTCGTCGTTCGCAGGGGCATGCTCGAAGCCGACGATGTCCATCCCGGGCACTTCCAGCTCGAGCGAGACGCCGCTGTCTTCGATCGCGATGTTGAAGGTGCCGTGGCCGTGAACGTGGGCACCGAGCTCCCGGTGATCCTCGTGGGCGAGGGCCGGCACCGAGAATGCCGCAAACGCAAGCAGGCTGCAGGCCGCGCATAGGGGCAGGCCGGACAGGGTTAGCGCGCGCATATTCTTTCTCCTCGAAGGATGTTCGCGCCCCGGCCGAGCATCCGGCGGGCGCTGTATCTCAATTGAATGTCGATGGGATCTGCACGGCGCAGCAGCGCGCGGGCGCCGGCGCCGATCTTCGCGTCTCAGGCGAGCGGGGGCGCTCGCGCACGGAAATGGACCGCGCCGCTGTCGGTCAGCGGCTGGGCGGGGAGCGGGAGCGCGTACAGCGCGAAGTGCGGTGTGCCGAGCGCTGCGGGTAGAAGCGCGGGGAGAACGCCGCTGCCAGCGGTCGCCAGCGACCAGCACATCGCGCAGTCGTTGCGGTGCTCTCCGTGGGGGGCGCCATCGCAATCGGGGTGGTGGACCACAGCGCGGCAGGCGAGCGCAACGGACATTCCTTCGCCCAAGGCCCGCGCCGCGGGCACGTGCACGTGGCTGTGCGCATGGATCTCCCCGTGCACCTGCGCCAGCATCAGCGCGGCCTGCATCGCCGCAACGAGCAGGAGCACCGGCGTCGGGCGCATGAGGTGACGGAAAAAGCGCATTGGGTCTCCGGGGTGGGGCACGATACGCTCATGAATGCGGCGCCCGGAAGGTGAGCTGCCACAGCCGGGACATTCTAGCACGGCGAGCGGACGGGCGTCGCCTCGGCGCGGCCGGGGCCGGTCCTGCTGCCCGCAAAGCCCCGAAATACTGGGATCATGGCACATTCTTCCGGCCGCAATTTGTAAGTTCGGGAGCCCTCGCTCCGATGGCTCCTGCGAAGACCGGCCCCAGAAACACGTCTCGGGCGCCGAGGGATTGCTCGCGCGCGATGCCATCCCATGGCAAAATGCGCGTCAACAAACGAAAAACGCGAGGGAGGAACCGGAAATGACCCGCCTATACGGAGAGCAGCATCGCGCGCTGCAGGATCGATTCGAGTCACGGCCGATGGCCGACCGCATCGAGGAGATCGCGGTCAAGACCGAGATCGGCGCCGACGAGCGCGCGTTTATCGAAAGCCGCGACTTCTTTTTCCTTTCGACCATCGACGACCGCGGGCGACCGACGGTCTCATACAAGGGCGGCGGGGTTGGCTTCGTGCGCGTCGTCGACGAAACGACGATCATGTTTCCGAGCTACGACGGCAACGGCATGTACCTTTCCATGGGCAACATCGCCGGCAACCCGAACATCGGCCTGCTGTTCATGGATTTCGAGAAGCCGTTCCGGCTGCGCATGCAGGGCGTTGCCGAGGTGACGGACGATCCTGCGCTTCTCTCCAGCTTCATGGAAGCCGACCTCGTCGTGCGCATGAAGCTCTCCGAGCTGTGGATGAACTGCCCCCGCTACATCCATCGCTACCAGCGCATCAAAGCCTCGCGCTACGTCCCACAGGTGGATGTCGAAACGCCCATCTGCGAATGGAAGCGCATCGACGGGATGCAGGACGTGCTGCGACCCAAGGAACTGGACCACGTGGCGCGCTCCGGCGGCACCATCGGCATCGAGGAGTGGATGGGTCACGTGCTCAGCGGCGACGAGAAGGCCTGAGGCTAGAGCGTCTTGCGTCCGATGGAATGCGATCGGACGCTCTAGGTTTTTGATTGGACCGATGATCGACGCTTCGGACTGGCAGGGTCCGAAACGATCATGGTCATTTGATTGGACCGATGATTCACGCTTCGGACTGGTAGGGTCCGAAGCGATCATGGTCTGAACAATCGAACGGCGCCGCTGGAAGCTGTCCTGCGGCGCCGCCCACCCCTTCGGGGTGGCTCTCCTTGGCGTTATCCCGGCTTGGCGTTTCCTCGGTCCGCTCGCGTCCGCTGGCAAGCCTCGAAAGGCTCGCGGGACACGGGAAGTCGATTGCGGTTCGACTGTGGACTTCGCAGGCTCAGCGATCAACCCAACTTTCAGCACGGCTGAAGCGGATGGCCATGCGCGCGGCGCGGGTCTCTCGACCGTTCAGCCTTGCTGCCGTGCTTCTCCGTCGGGCGTCAGCGGGGCAGGCGGCTTACCGGGCGGGCCGTGCAGGAACGTCATGGTGACGTAGGCGCCGATCCAGGAGCCGATCGCGGCGAACAGCACGTAGACCCAATTGTTGGTGTAGCTGATCACCGCGAACGATGAGAGCGTGTACCAGAGCGCACTCCAATTGGCGGCCGCTACCCGTTTGCGGGCAATGACCGAGGACGTGAACATCACATAGACAGCGTCGGTCGCGGCCGTCGCGGCAACGACGCCGAGCGCCAGGAGCGGATCTATTCCAGCCAGCATGTCCATGGCGGGATGCTAACGCCCGCGGCTTAATGAAGGCCGTAGGTTGCACCTGCCGTCTTCGCAAAGCCATCCGGGGCGGCCCCGCGGGCACCCGCGCGCGGGATCGGCTTCAGGTATCCGGCCGGAGTGAGCGCCCTATTTGAAGTGCTTGGAGAGTTTCAACCCTTGCGCCTGGTAGTGGGAGGACAGGTCGCGGCCGTAAAGCAGCTCCGGCTTATCCGTCAGCCGCTCATAGACGAGCCGGCCAATGATCTGGCCATCCTCGATGATGAACGGCACCTTGTGGGAGCGCACCTCGAGCACGGCGCGCGAGCCGGCGCCGCCCGCCTCCTCATGGCCGAAGCCCGGATCGAAGAAGCCCGCGTAGTGCACGCGGAACTCGCCCACGAGCGGATTGAACGGCACCATTTCCGCCGCCTGATCCGGCGGGACGTGCACCGCTTCCTTCGAGGCGAGGATATAGAACTGGTCGGGATCGAGGATCAGCCGCTTTCTCTCGCGGACGTAGATCGGCTCCCAATAGTCGATCATTGCGCGGGCGCCGACGGCATCGACGTCGACCAACCCCGTGTGCCGCTTGGCGCGATAACCGACGAGGCCCGTTTCGCCGCCGGACAGGTCGACCGAAAGCGGGATGTCCTGCACGGGCTTGGGCTCGGTGCCTCCGCGCCGGAAGCGGATCTGCGACAGGCGCGAGCCTTTGCGCACGACGATGGGGAATGTCTGCGGGCAGATCTCGGCGTAGAGCTGGCCCGCGTAGCCGGCCGGAATTTGATCGAAGGCGGAAACGCCATCGGCAATGACGCGGGTGAAGACATCGAGCCGGCCGGTCGAGCTTTTGGGATTGGTGGCCGCGCAGAGGTCCGCGGGGAGCTCGAGGCTTTCCAGGAGCGGGGCGACGTACACGCAGCCCGTCTCCAGCACGGCGCCCTGGGACAGGCTGATGGCGTGGAGCTGCAGCTCGTCGAGCTTGGTGGAGACTTTCTCGCCCTTGCCCGGCAGGAAACTCGCCCGCACGCGATAGGCGACGGTGCCGAGGCGCAGATCGAGGCTTGCCGGCTGGAGCTGATTGGCGAGCAGCGGCTCGGCGAGCTTGACCTCGCCTTCACGGATGAGGGCGCGGATCGCCTGCGACGGCAGAATGCCGCCGTCCCCCTCCGACTTCCCTTTAGCTTCGGCCTTAGCCATGCCCACAAGCCCCCACACGCAAACGCAGCTAGTGGCTCTAGAACATGCCGGCCTTGACGCCAAGCGCGCCGCGGGAGTAATCCCCGCTCCTACCCGTGGTCATTTGGCCGGCCGGCTTGCAGCCACGTAAAATAACTCGCTAAAAGGGCCGTGCGCACCCCGGACCATCGAGCGCGGCCGATCGCGAGCAGCGCTGTGCTGGCCGGGCTTTTTTATTGCTGGGCTGCGAGCCCTGGAGGATGTGCGCAATGGCGAGCGACAGAAGAGAAGCAGCAAAACCCGCAGCGTGGGCGCCGGAAACCCAACTCGTCCACGGCGGGACCCTTCGCTCTCAATATGGCGAAACCTCCGAGGCGATGTTCCTGACCCAGGGCTTCGTCTACGCCAGCGCCGAGCAGGCCGAGGCCCGGTTCAAGAACGAGGACCCGGGGTTTCAGTACAGCCGTTTCGGCAACCCCACCGTCGCCATGTTCGAGGAGCGTATCCGCCTGCTCGAAGGCGCCGATGAAGCACGCGCGACCGCGAGCGGCATGGCCGCGGTGAACGCTGCCGTTCTTTCCTGCCTCAAGACGGGTGATCACATCGTTTCGGCGCGGGCGCTGTTCGGCGCCTGCCGCTATATCGTCGACACGCTCGCGCCCCGCTACGGCATCGGCTGCACCCTGGTCGACGGGCGCGATCTCGACGCGTGGAAGCGCGCCGTGCAGCCGAACACCAAGCTGTTCTTCTTCGAGACGCCGTCCAACCCGACGCTGGAGCTGGTCGATATCGCGGCCGTTTGCGAGATCGCCCATAGCGTCGGCGCGATCGTCGTCGTCGACAACGTGTTCGCGACACCGATGCTGCAGCGGCCGATGGCGCTCGGCGCCGATGTCGTCGTCTATTCGGCGACCAAGCACATCGACGGACAGGGCCGCTGTCTCGGCGGCGCGGTGCTGTGCGGCAAGGATTTCCTGACCAACCACCTGCAGGAGTACCTGCGCCAGACCGGGCCGACGATGAGCCCGTTCAACGCGTGGGTGATGCTGAAGGGTCTCGAAACCATGCCCGTGCGCGTGAGGGCGCAGATGGCGACGGCCGCGCGCATCGCCGATCATCTCGCGACCCAGCCCGGCGTCAAGCGCGTGCTCTACTGTGGCCGCCCGGACCATCCGCAGGCCGAGCTTGCCAAACGGCAGATGTCCGGCGGCGGACAGATGATCGCGCTCGAAGTGGAGGGCGGCAAGGCCGCGGCCTTCGCTCTGCAGAACGCGCTGCGGCTGATCAAGATTTCCAACAATCTCGGAGATGCCAAGTCGCTGATCACGCATCCCGCCACGACGACCCATCACCGCATCGGGCCGGAGGCGCGGGCCGAGCTCGGCATTGGCGATGGCCTGCTGCGGCTCTCGATCGGCCTCGAGGCCTACGAGGATCTCGCGGCGGATCTCGACGCCGGCCTGGCTGCCGCCCGCGCACAATAACTATTGGCCCCCACGCCGATTGACCGGATATACGGCAACCCTAGAATTGCAAACCGTTTTGCCGACGGTGCAGGAGCCACTTGCCCATGTATGAAGCCGTGACCCGCGGCATCCGCATTCGCGTGACCCCGGAGTACCTGGAAGATCAGTCCGTGCCGGAAGAAAGCGAATTCTTCTGGGCCTACACCATCGACATCGCCAACGAGGGCGAGGAGACGGTGCAGCTGCGCTCGCGCATCTGGCAGATCACCGATGGGGCGGGGAACCGGGAGGAAGTGCGCGGGCCGGGCGTCGTCGGCGAGACACCGGTGATCGAGCCGGGCGCTACTTATACCTACACCTCGGCCTGTCCGCTGCGCACGCCATCGGGCATCATGGTGGGCAGCTACCAGATGACGGATGCAAAGGGCGAATTGTTCGACGTCGCCATCCCCGCGTTCTCCCTCGATTGCCCGTTTGCACTGCGCAGCGTCAACTAGCGAGGCGCCGATGAAAGGCCCGAGCTACTCTCCGACCGAGCTTCTGGCGCGGCTCGTCGCCTTCGACACGACGAGCCACAAGTCGAACCTGCCCCTCATCCGCTTCGTTGAAGATTATCTGCTGCAGCACGGCGTCGTCAGCGAAATCGTGCCGAACGCGGAAGGGAGCAAAGCGAGCCTTTACGCCACCATCGGGCCTGCGGGCGTGGCGGGCATTGCGCTCTCGGGCCACACGGATGTGGTGCCCGTGGACGGCCAGCGCTGGACCTCCGATCCGTTCGTTCTCGCCGAGCGCGGCGACCGGCTCTATGGGCGTGGCACCTCCGATATGAAAGCGTTTCTTGCCTGCGCGCTGGCGGCGGTGCCGGACTACCTGAACCGCAAGCTCACGGTGCCGATCCACCTTGCGTTCTCCTACGACGAGGAAATCGGCTGCCTCGGCGTGCGTCCGATGATTGCCGAGTTCGGCAAGCGCCTGACGAAGCCGCGCATGGTGTTCGTGGGCGAGCCGACGCTGATGGCGGTGGTCGATTCCCACAAGGGCCCTGTGCGCTGGCACATCGCCATCAAGGGACGCGCCGCCCATTCGAGCATGGCGCCGCTGGGCGTCAACGCCATCACGGTGGCTGGCAAGATGCTGGCCGAGCTGTCGGCCATCGAGGAAGAGCTGAAACGGAGCCCGCGCGAAACACGTTTCGACCCGCCCTATGCCACACTGCAGGTGACGCGCATCGAGGGCGGCACGGCAACGAACATCGTGCCCGTAGCCTGCCACATGGATTTCGACATCCGCGCCATTCCCGGGGTCGATATCGGCGCCATCGACCGGCGGATCCGTGCGCTGGCGGCGGACGCGTGCCTGCCGGAGATGCAGAAGGTTGCGCCGGAAGCGGCGATCGACATCGCGATCGCCAACCAGGTGCCGCCGTTCGCAGCGGGCGCCAATTCCGAAGCGGTCGCGCTCGCGCTGCATCTCGCCGGGCAGAACGAAACGCACGCCGTCTCCTATGCGACGGAAGCCGGCCTGTTCCAAGTTGCCGGGTCGCCGGCGGTCGTCATCGGCCCGGGCGACATTGCCCAGGCGCACACCGCCGACGAGTGGATCGCGAAGGATCAGATCGAGAAGTGCAGCGCGTTTCTCACGCGGCTCGGTGAATGGGCGGAGCGCGGCGCGGCCCTGCGCTAAGGCACGCAAGCTCACGATATCGTCAGAGCTGGAAGCGCGCTCGCCAGGAACTTTAGGTACGTCTGCCGGCTTATGCTGCCATCGGAATTAGTCGGCAGCGAAGGAGGTTCCGGTGAGACGCTCCATCACGGGCGCGACGACGGGCGCGATCAGTGCAGCTCTGCTTTGCGCGCTCACGACAGTCGGCGCGGCCGCCAAGGAAGAGACCGGCGAAGAGGGCAAGCTGGCGTTCAACAACGCGTGCCGCACGTGTCATTCATTCAAACCGGACGATAACCGTCTGGGGCCGACGCTGCATGGAATCGTCGGCCGCAAGTCCGGCACGCTGGAGGGCTTTCAATTCTCCTCGGCGATGAAAAGCGCGGGCATCACGTGGGACGAGAGCAGCCTCGACAAATTCATCGCCAATCCCGATCAGGTCGTGCACGGCAACGCGATGAAGCCGTTCGGCGGCATTGCCGATGCATCGGAGCGCCACAAGATCGTCGATTACCTGAAGACGCTGAAATAGCGCCCGCGCCGGTCAGGCGATCTCGTCGGACGTGAAGCGGTAGGTCTTGGTGCAGAATTCGCACGTGACGCTGACCGTGCCGTCGGCTTCGCGCATGTCGGCAAGCTCGCGCGCGCCGAAGCTGTTGAGGAATCCAGCCACACGCTCGCGGGAGCAATGGCAATAGGCCTCGATCGGCGCGATCGGAAATACGCGCACGCCTTCCTCGTGGAACAGCCGGTAGAGCAGCCGCTCGGGCGCCAGGGTGGGATCGAGCAACTCGTGGTCCTCCACGGTCGAGGCCAGTATGCTCGTGCGCTCCCAGTCGTCGTCCTCGCCCTCGAAGAGCTCTTCGTCATCGTCGAAATCTTCGATGTCGAGCAGCTCTTCTTCCTCGCCGCCTTCGGTTGCGAGCTGCTGGATCATCAATCCGCCCGCGCGCCACTGCCAGCGTCCGGGCTCGCCGTTCTCACCGGCCGTGTAGTGGCGGGCAACGGCGAGGCGCAGGAACGTCGGGAGCTGCTCGGACTGGCGGAAATAGGTGAGCGCGGCTTCCGCGATGCCCTCGCCGGCAAGGCCGACGATGCCCTGGTAGCGCTCCATCTCCTCGCCGGGATCGATGGTGAGCGCGAGGTGTCCGTCGCCGAGAAGCTCGCTCGGGACCAAGCCTTCGCCCGTTCCGACGCGGCGCTTATCGTAGCGCGCATAGGCGCGCAGCTTTCCGGGGGACTCGTAGTTGACGACGAGGAAGTCCAGAAGGCCGTCGGTCTTCGTTTGAAGTATCAGCTTGCCGTCGATCTTCAACGCCGTGCCGAGCATCGCCGTCAGCGCGACGGCCTCGCCGAGCGCCTGCGAGACGGGCTCGGGCGCGGCATGGTGCGAAAGGATCTCGTCGATAGCCGGGCCGAGGCGGACCACCCGCCCCACGACACCGGAGCGCACCGTGCGGAACGGCAGGACGATGTCGTCACGCGCCGCGCCGGCGCGTTCGCTGGCCGCCGTTTCCGTATCCGCCATCAACCTACTCCGAGACACCAGGCAAGGATTGCTTTCTGTGCATGCAGGCGGTTCTCCGCCTCGTCGAATACCACCGATTGCGGGCCGTCGATCACCTCTTCCGTCACTTCCTTGCCCCGATAGGCGGGCAGGCAGTGCATGAAGATGGCGTCTTTGGCCGCCTTGGACATAAGACGCGCATCGACGCAATAGGGTTTCAGCATGCGCTTGCGGCGGGCCGCGTCGGTCTGGCCCATCGAAACCCACGTATCGGTGACGACGCAATCGACGCCGGCAACGGCCTTCGCGGCGTCGCTGCCGTAATAGACGACGCCCTTTTCGCGCGTGACCCAATCGACCGCCGCGGGCTCGGGGCGCAGCTCGTCGGGGCAGGCGATGCGCAGCTCGAAGCCGAAGCGAACGGCGGCGTGCATCCACGAGACAGCGACGTTGTTTCCGTCGCCGACCCAAGCCACCTTGCGCCCCTTGATCGGGCCCTTGTGCTCCTCGAAGGTGAGGATGTCGGCCATGATCTGGCAAGGGTGGCTGCGGTCGGTAAGGCCGTTGATGACCGGGACGGTGGCGTACTTCGCGAGATCGAGCAGCGTCTCATGGGCATTCGCCCGGATCATGATGACGTCGATATAGCGCGACAGCACCCGTGCGGTGTCCTCGATGGATTCACCGCGGCCGAGCTGAAGGTCGGTGTTGTTGAGCGACAGCGTCTGGCCGCCCAGCTGGCGCATCGCGACATCGAACGATACGCGCGTGCGCGTCGAAGGTTTCTCGAAGATCATCGCCAGCGTCCGTTCCTCGATGCCCTCGGGACGGAGCTTCGCCGGCGTTTTCCTGCCCGCCTTCTTCATGGCGTGCGCCATGTCGATGATGCGACGCAGGGTCGGTCCATCGAGGGCGTCGAGATCGAGGAAATGCCTCGGCGGCTTTGAGGTGCTGGGTTTAGTGGCCATGGCGCTCCGGCCGGCTGATCGAATTTGGTTTTTCAAGTCGCGGAAGCCGCCACACGGTCGAGCGCGCGCGACAGGCGCTGCGTTACATCGGCGATCTCTTCGTCGGTGATATTGAGCGGCGGCAGGACGCGCACGACGTTATCGCCGGCACCGGCGACGAGCAGCTTCTCCTCGAGGGCCGCTTTCACGACCTCGCCCGGGGCAACGCTGACCTTGATGCCGGTGAGCAGGCCTTGACCGCGTACGTCGAGCACGAGGTCGGGATGGGTATCTTTCACCGCGGCTAAAGACTGCTTCATGTGCAGCGCCTTCTGCCGGACGGCCTCGAGGAAGCCCGGCTCCAGCACGGCATCGAGCACCGCGCAGCCAACCGCCATCGCCAGCGGATTGCCGCCGAAAGTAGAACCGTGGGTGCCCGGTACGAGACCGCGCGCGGCCGCTTCGGTCGCCAGCAGGGCACCCATCGGGAACCCGCCGCCGATGCCCTTGGCGACCGCCACCAGATCGGGCGTGATGCCCGCCAGCTCATGGGAAAACAGGCGGCCGGAGCGGCCCATGCCGCACTGGACCTCGTCCAGAACGAGCAGCAGGCCGTTTGCGTCGGCGAGCGCCCGCAGCCCTTGAAGGAACTCGGAGGTCGCGACGTTGACGCCGCCCTCGCCCTGCACGGGCTCGATCATGATGGCGGCGGTCTCAGGCCCGATGGCCTGCTCGACGGCGGCGAGGTCGCCGAAGGGCACCTGGTCGAAACCGTCCATGCCCGGCCCGAAGCCTTCGAGATAGCGCGGATTGCCGCCGGCGGCGATCGTCGCCAGCGTGCGGCCGTGGAAGCCGCCGGCGAAGGTGATCGTGCGCCAGCGCTGCGGATTGCCGCCGGTGAAGTGATAGCGCCGGGCGGCCTTTATGGCCGCTTCGCACGCCTCGGCGCCGGAATTGCAGAAGAAGACCTTTTCGGCGAACGTCGCCGCCACCAGCCGCTCGGCGAGCCGCTCCTGCCCCTCTACACGATAGAGGTTGGAGGTATGCCAGAGCTTGCCGGCCTGCTCCGTCAGCGCTGCGACGAGACGCGGATGGGTATGGCCCAGCACGTTGACGGCAACGCCGGAGGCGGCGTCCAGATAACGCTCGCCGGATTTGGTGATGAGCCAAGCGCCCTCGCCCCGTTCGAAAACGAGGTTCTGGCGCGCATAGGTGCCCATGACCGCCGGTGAAGGGCCAGTTATAGCAGCAGCGGCCTTGGGGGAGGTCTCCGAGGCCGCGAAGGATGCGGACATCGGTCAGCCCACCCTCGTGCAGCGAAGCATCGCTGAAATCAAAAAAGGCCACCTCCGCGGCGGCCCAGAAGCGCCCTAGATACGCGCGGGCCGCTGCTCTGTCAACGGAAGGGAATGCCAACGCAGGGGATTTTGGGCCACGATCGCGGCCGGCCCCGGGGCTGGCTGCGCCGTGGAGGGGGCCGGAGGCGAGGGCAAACTTCACCGCTGGACCAGACACCTGGGGATTGACTGATTCCCCCGGCACGTCATGCGCCGGTCGAGCCCAAAACAGTAGGCAAATCCGCCACTGAGCGCGCCGTTGCGTGTTGCGAATATACCACCTGTCCCGTGGGATGCCCCGAATGGACGGCGTCCGATCTTGTAGCCCCAATTCTGCCTGTTGTAGGCTTCTACCTGTCACGGCACGAGGTTTCGCGTTCAGCGAGGCATCCTCGTCCTAGTAAGCGCGTGTGTGCTGGCGAAGCAGTAGCTTCGCCGTGTTGATTTGCGCCCCGCGTCAAGCGTCTTCGTGTCCGCGTCTTCTCAGTAAAGCGTCCCCGTAAACCGGTCAGGCATTGGCTTGTCGCGTTCGTCGTAGCGTGCCCGCACGCTCCGCGCCGCGCCCATGTCTGTCCCGACTGTCAATCGGTGTGCGCCTAGGCTAGCGCGCGCCCCTGATGCTCAGGGAGCGAATTTTTATGGCTTGGACGGATGAGCGTGTGGAGCTGTTGAAAAAGCTATGGGGCGAGGGGCTGAGCGCTAGCCAAATCGCCGGCCGGCTTGGCAGCGTCACCCGTAACGCCGTGATCGGCAAGGTTCACCGGCTCGGCCTTTCCGGCCGCGCCACCACCTCGCGCATGAAGAGCCACCGGCCCCGGCCGCGCATGGCGGCTTCCAAACGCATGGCCAAGACCCGCTTCGCCACCACCGGCAATCCCGCTTTCCGCGCGCTCTATCAGGCCGAGCAGGAAGCCTTCGTTCCGCAGGTGGAGGAGATCGTGATCCCGCTCAAAGAGCGGAAGACCATCCAGACGCTGGTCGAGTGCTCCTGCCGCTGGCCGATCGGCGACCCGCAGGCCGCCGACTTCCACTTCTGCGGTAAGAACAAGGTCCCTGGGCTGCCCTACTGCGAGTTCCACGCCCGCCGCGCCTTCCAGCCGCCGCAGGCGCGCCGCCGCGACCGCGAGATCGTCGAGCCGATGGTTGCGATCGATACCACGCAGCCGCGCAAAGAGCCGGCCTGAGACGCGGATACCCCGCCGCGCTCATCTTCTCCATGCACGATTGCGCCGGGCGATGAGCCCGGCGCTTTCTTTTTGGGAGCGCACCTAGCCGAGGGACCGGGCAGGGGACCGCGCAGGCGGCGAATACGGCGGCCGCGACCGGGCCGGACGTAAGCGTCGCTCGTGGGGAAGCGCAGATAGCGAGCGGCAAAGTGCATGCCGACGCATGCAGGCCCGTGAGGCCCGCAGCCCGCCATGCGGAAATATCCTGAATGCCCGTGCTGGGTGCTAGATACTAAGCGTCGCCGAACACGTAACCGGCCGAGCGTACGGTCCGGATCGGATCGCGCTCGTTGCCGCGGATCAGCGCCTTGCGCAGGCGGCCGATGTGCACGTCGACCGTGCGCTCGTCGACAAATGCATCGCGCCCCCAGACGCCGTCGAGCAACTGCGCACGGGACAGAACACGGCCCGGGCTTTCCATCAGGAACTCGAGCAGGCGGAACTCGGTGGGGCCGAGCCGCACCTGGCGCAGCCCTCGCATCACGCGGTGGGCGGCGCGGTCGAGCTCGATGTCACCAATCTTCAGCACTTCCGCGATACGGTCGGGCGAGGAGCGGCGCAGGATCGCCTTCACGCGCGCCATCAGCTCGGGCAGCGAGAACGGCTTGACGACATAGTCGTCGGCGCCGGTCGAGAGGCCGCGGATGCGGTCGCTCTCCTCGCCGCGTGCGGTGAGCATGAGGATCGATACGTTGCGCGAATCCGATTTGGAACGCAGGCGCCGGCACAGCTCGATGCCCGACACGCCCGGCAGCATCCAGTCGAGCACGACGAGATCGGGGCGCTCTTCCTCCAGAAGGATGAGCGCCTCTTCACCGGTCTCGGCGTGCGCTACACGGAAGCCTTCGGCTTCGAGATTGTAGCGCAGCATCTCCGCGAGCGGAGCTTCGTCCTCGACAATGAGAACCTTAGCGGACATTCCGTTCGCCCTTGCCTCCGAGCCGTTACGAAATCAGCGTCGAGCTGGTCTGATCGTCCTTGGGACGATCGTCGGCGATGTTGAAGCCGCGCACCAGGAAGTGCACCGTCTCGGCGATGTTGGTCGTGTGGTCGCCCACGCGCTCGATGTTCTTGGCGCCGAACAGAAGATGCGTGGAGATGCCGATGTTGCGCGGGTCCTCCATCATGTACGTCAAGAGCTCGCGGAACAGAGAGTTGTACATCGCGTCGATCTGCGCATCGTTGCGCCACACGTTCAGCGCCTTGTCGGCGTCGCGCTCGGCGTAAGCGTCCAGCACCTCTTTCAGCTGGTGCAGGGCAAGCTCCACCATGTGGCGGATGCCGGACATCAGCGGCTTGGGGTGGGACTCATCGGCAATCGCGAGCGCACGCTTGGCGATGTTCTTCGCGAGGTCGCCGATGCGCTCCAGATCGGTGGTGATGCGCAGGGCACCCATGATGTGACGCAGATCGTTCGCCATCGGCTGACGGCGGGCGATCATCGAGATGACCTGCTCTTCGATCTCGCGCTCGAGATTGTCGATGGCCTTGTCGGCGAGGACGACTTCCTCGGCGAGCTGCGGGTCGCGGCGCTCCAGCGCGCCGAGCGACTGGCCAAGCAGCTGTTCGGCGAGACCGCCCATCTGCGCGATCTTCTTGTCGAGGAGCGCCAGCTCTTCCTCGTATGACTTTACGGTATGTTCGTTCATGGGAGACTCTCCTGGCCCTGCCGGCTGTGCGGTTGATGGAGCCGCCGGGCGGCCGAATAGATTGAGATGGCGCAACATCAGCCGAAACGTCCGGTTATGTAGTCCTGCGTGCGCTTGTCCTTCGGGTTCGTGAAGATCTCGGTCGTGTCGCCCTCTTCGACAAGGGTTCCGAGGTGGAAGAACGCGGTACGCTGGGAGACGCGTGCGGCCTGCTGCATCGAGTGCGTCACGATGATGATGCAGTAGTTGCGGCGCAGCTCGTCGATCAGCTCCTCGATCTTCGCGGTGGCGATGGGATCGAGGGCGGAGCACGGCTCGTCCATCAGGATCACTTCCGGATTGACGGCAATCGCGCGGGCGATGCACAGGCGCTGCTGCTGACCGCCGGAAAGCCCGGTGCCGGGATCGTTGAGGCGGTCCTTCACCTCTTTCAGCAGGCCGGCCTTCTCGAGGCTCGAATGCACGATCTCGTCGAGATCCGCCTTGGAGTGGCTGAGGCCGTGGATGCGCGGGCCGTAGGCCACGTTCTCGTAAATCGACTTCGGGAACGGATTCGGCTTCTGGAACACCATGCCGACGCGGGCGCGCAGCTGCACGACATCGAGGCTCGGGTCGTAGATGTCCTCGTTGTCGATGATGATCTTGCCGGTGACGCGTGCGATCGGGATCGTGTCGTTCATGCGGTTGATGCAGCGCAGGAACGTCGACTTGCCGCAACCGGACGGGCCGATGAACGCCATCACGGAACGGTCGGGGATGTTGACCGTCACGTCCTGGAGCGCATGCTTGTCGCCGTAAAAGACGTTGACATCGTTGGCGGAAACTTTGGTGTCGGTCCGCGGCACGGCGTCGGGCTTGTGAATATCGAGGGTCGGCATCTTGAGCATCTTCCGCTCCTAGAGACGGGATTTTACCAGCGCCGCTCGTACTTGCGACGGAGAATGACGGCAAAAAGGTTCATGCAGATCAACAGTGCCAGCAGGATGAGCGTCGCGCCGGCCGTACGCTCGACGAAGCCACGCTCGGCCGACGTCGCCCACATGTAGATCTGCACGGGCAGCGCGGTGGACGGCGACATGGGCGTCGTCGGGTATTCGACGACGAACGCCACCATGCCGATCATCAGCAGCGGGGCGGTCTCGCCCAGCGCCTTCGCGAGGCCGATGATCGTGCCGGTGAGGATGCCGGGCATCGCCAGCGGCACGACGTGGTGGGCGATCGTCTGCATCTTCGAGGCGCCGACGCCGAGAGCCGCCTCGCGGATCGAGGGCGGCACGGCGCCGATGGCCGCGCGGGTGGCGATGATGATCGTCGGCAGCGTCATCAATGTCAGCACGAGACCGCCGACGATCGAGGCAGAGCGGGGCAGTCCGGCGAAATTGATGAAAATGGCAAGGCCGAGCAGGCCGAACACGATCGAGGGCACGGCCGCGAGATTGTTGATGTTCACCTCGATGAGATCGGTCCAGAAATTCTTTGGCGCGAATTCCTCGAGATAGACCGCCGCGGCGACGCCGAGCGGCACCGCCAGCAGCAGCACCGTCATCATCATGAACAGCGAGCCGATGAGGGCAACGCCGATGCCCGCGGTTTCCGGATTGCTGGACGCGCCGTTGATGAACAGGCCGGTGTTGAAGCGCTTCGCCAGCCGGCCTTCCGCTTCGGCCTTATCGATCCATGCGACCTGCTGATCGGAGAGCTTGCGGGTGGCGGCCGGCAGATTGCGGTCGAGCTGGCCCTTGAGCAGGTTGTCCACACGCCCGCTCGCCAGCACCCATATAGGCACCGTCTTGCCGATGAGCGCCGGGTTGGCGAGCACCGTCTTGCGGATTTCGAGGTCGATGTCGCGCGAGAGCAGCGCGCCGACCTCGCGCATCGCGCGCTTGTCGGACGTGTCGACCCCGAGCGCCGCGGCCAGCGCCTTGCGGGCGAGCAGCGTGTAGTCGGCCGTCATCAGCGCGTTCTGGTCCTTCTGGCCGCCCGGGTAGATCACCGACCGGTCGAGGAACACGTCGAGCTTGAAGGACGACTGTACGAAGGCCGTGTAGCCGGTTGCGAGAATGCTCCAGAAGAGAACGGCGAGGAAGCACAACCCGAAGAGGATCGCCGCGACGCCATAGGCACGGAAGCGACGCTCGGCGGCGTAGCGCCGGCGGATCGACTTCTTGATCGCCGCGCTCGTGCGGAGGCCGGCTGCATCCGGCGCAGGTCCAGGGAGCGATCCGGGAATGGTCTCGACAGCCATTATTCGTATTGCTCCCGATATTTGCGGACGATGTAGAGCGCATAGATGTTGAGGCTGAGCGTGAAGACGAAGAGCGTAAGGCCCAGCGCGAAGGCAACCAGCGTCTGCGGCGAGTTGAACTCGAGGTCGCCCGTCAACTGGCTGACGATCTTGACGGTGATGGTGGTGACGGGCTCGAACGGGTTGAGCGTGAGGTTCGCCGCGATGCCGGCGGCCATGACGACGATCATCGTCTCGCCGATGGCGCGGGACGCTGCGAGAAGTATCGCGCCGACGATGCCCGGGAGCGCCGCCGGAAGAATGACACGTTTCACCGTCTCCGACTGGGTCGCGCCGAGGCCGTAGGAGCCCTCCCGCAGCGACTGAGGTACGGCGTTGATGATGTCGTCCGACAGCGAGGAGACGAAGGGAATGAGCATGACGCCCATGATGAGGCCAGCCGTCAGCACGCTCGTCGCCGAGATGTTGAAGCCGATGTGGGCGCCCATATCGCGGAGGAACGGCCCGAACGTGATGAGCGCGAAGAGACCGTAGACGATGGTCGGGATGCCAGCGAGAATTTCGAGCAGGGGCTTTGCCACGGTGCGGACGCGGCGGCTCGCGTATTCCGACATGTAGACGGCGCTAAACAGCCCGACCGGCACGGCGACACATAGTGCGACGATCGAGATGTAGAGCGTACCCCAGAGCAGCGGCAGGAGACCGAACTGCCCCGCCGTGTTGCCGCCTCCGGCGGCGGAAAAGCGCGGGTCCCAGACGGTGCCGAAGAAGAACTTCAGCGGCGAGACCGCTTGGAAGAAGTGCAACGCCTCGAACAGCATCGAGAAGATGATGCCGACCGTCGTCAGAATGGCGACCGTCGAGGCAAGAAAGAGCCCGGTGAGCGCTACACTTTCAACCGAATTGCGCGCCCGCAGCTTGGGGCTCACGCGCCAGTTCGCATAGAAGAACCCGCAGAGCGCCAGCCCGAAGGCGATGGCTGCAAGCAGCAGCCGGCTGTGTGCCTGGAGGTCGGCCTGGTCGTAGGCCGCGGAGATCAGATAGGGCTCGGGCGCGGAGCCGAGCACGACACCGCGCTCCTGCAGCACACGCTGCGCCTCTTCAGGGGTTGTGAACCCGTAGCGCACTTTGCGTACGGTCTCGAGCTCGGAGGACGAGAGCTTGGGAAGACCGCGGGTCACCGCATTGATGCGGCTCACAATCAACGACTGCTCGGCTTCGCTCAGCGCGCGCACGTGCTCGGGCAGTCCGCTCGATATGACGCCGCGAATGACGGGGCCCTCGGCCGCGCTCCAAAGCAGCGTTACCAAAAGGGCGGGTAGAAGCGTCCAGAGCGCAAGGTAAGTGCCGTAGTAGCCCGGCCGCGAATGCAAGTGCGCGTCGCCGCGCTTGGCGAGTATGTTCGCGCGCGAGAGGCCGAGCCCGAAGGCAATGAGCGCGGCTATGAGCAATCCCAAGATTATGACGGAGGTCGACAAGTTCGCGGTCCTCGCTGGCAACGCCGGTATTGCGATGCTGCTCCTTACGCCATGGTCCGTATTGCCTGGCAACCCGGACCGCTGGTCGGCGGTCCGAACCCTGAATTATGGCTCGGACCGCCTGGGCGTTTAGAAAACTGCGGGCCTTACATGGCCTTCGCGGCCTTCACGTCTTCCTGCAGCTTCGCGCGCTCAGCGTCCGGCGAAGGAACGAGGCCGTACTCGGCGAGCGGACCATCGGGGCCGATCATCTTGTCCGAGGAGAAGAACTCCACGTACTCCTTGAGGCCGGGGATGACGCCGATGTGCGCCTTCTTCACGTAGAACTGCAGCGGACGCGAAACCGGATACTTGCCGGAGGAAATGGTCTCGACCGACGGGGCAACGCCGCTCACGGTCGCGACCTTCAGCTTATCGGTGTTGTTCTCGTAGAAGGACAGACCGAACACGCCGACACCCTTGGGGTTGGAGGTGATGCGGGCGAGCGTCTCGGTGTAGTCGCCGTCGATGTCGACAGCGGCGCCGTCCTTACGGACCCGCACGCAAGCCTTGTCGGCAGCTTTCTTCTTCGCGGCGTCGTCGCCCTCGGCCTTCGCGGCCTGGAGCTTGTCACCGCCGGTGGCCTTGCAGCCAGCGTGGAGAACCTTCTCCTCGAAAACTTCGCGCGTGCCGTGCTTCTCACCCGGGATGTAGGCGGCGATCGGCCAGTCGGGGAGCGCGGAATTTACTTCTTTCCAGGTCTTATAGGGGTTGGCGACGAGCGCGCCGTCCTTCGGCACCTCGGCGGCGAGGGCGAGGTAGAGATCCTTCGGCTCAACGGCCCAGTCGGCGGACTTGGAATCGACGGCGAACACGATGCCGTCATAGCCGAACTGAACCTCGACGATTTCCTTCACGCCGTTCTTGGCGCACTCGGCGATCTCGGCTTCCTTGATCTTGCGCGAGGCGTTGGCGATGTCGATCGTGCCTTCGCCGAGGCCGGCGCAGAACTGCTTCAGACCGGCCGAGGAACCGCCGGACTCGACGATCGGGGTCTTGAAGTTGTTGAAGGTCTTGCCGAACTGCTCGGCGACAATGTTTGCGTAGGGCAGAACCGTAGAGGAACCCGCAATCTGAATCTGGTCGCGGGCGACGGCCGAGCCGGCGAACGCGAACGTGCCAACGACGGCCGCCGCGGCCGTGCAGGCGAGAAGCTTATTGCTCACACTGATCTCCTGGTCTTGGAGGTGACAACGGGGCGTGCGGCCATTTCCGCACCTCGCGAACCTCTCCCCCGCACGGCGCCCTTGCGCCGCGGGGGTCTTGATAGACCAAGGCAACGATACTTTCGTGACAAGTTAACTTACTGGAACAACTGAATGAATTTAAATTAGCGCGGGCTAGGGCCCGGGCGACCTCGCCCGCCGCCATGTTGCATAGTCCCAAAACGGTGCAATCGCGCTCAGGCGGCGCCCAGCTCCTCAAAACTCGCGGTGAAGGTCGATCCGACGCCGAGGCGGGAGGAAATCCGTAGCTCGGCCCGGTGGCGATTGAGGATGTGCTTCACGATGGCGAGCCCGAGGCCGGTGCCGCCCTTCTCGCGGCTGGAGATGGCGCTCACCCGATAGAAGCGCTCGGTCAGGCGCGGCAGGTGCTCGGGCGGGATGCCCGGCCCCTCATCGGAGACGCTCACCCAGACCTTCGCCCCGGCCGATCCACGCGGCGCGTCGCGGCCCACGCGGATTTCGACGGTGCCGCCCGACCGCCCGTACTTAATGGCGTTGTGAATGAGATTTTGCAGCACCTGCACGATCTCGTCGCGGTCGCCGCGGATGCGCGCCGTCTCGTCATCGCGCTTCAGCACGAGTTTCGTCTGTGCCGCTTCGGCCACCGGCTCCAGCGACTGGCACACGTAGGCCGCCGTCTCGTTCAGCTCGACGATGCCGCGTGGGGGAAGGTGAACGCGCATCTCCACACGGCTCAGGGAAAGCAGGTCGTCGATCAGGCGCGTCATACGCTCGGCCTGCTGGGCCATGAGCTGAAGAAAGCGGGCGCGGGCGCTCTCATCATTCCGCGCCGGGCCCTGCAGCGTCTCGACGAACGCGCGCAACGAAGCCAGCGGCGTGCGCAGCTCGTGGCTGGCATTGGCGATAAAGTCCGACCGCATCTGGCTGAGGCGATCCTGCTCGGTGAGATCGCGGAAGGTCACGAGCGCGTGCGGCGCCGACGACCGGCCGGGCAGCGCGAGACGCGAAACGGTTGCCGCAACGCGCCGCTCCACCGGAACGCGCTCGATGAGCTCCACGTCGAAGCGCTCGCCTTCGCCGGCCAGAACACGGTCGACCGCCAGCAACAGGTCGGGGCTGCGGGAGACGTGGCTCATCGGCAGCCCGTCGCGGATGCGCGGAAACATCTCGGCGGCGAGGCGATTGTGGTGAACGAGGGTTCCCGCGGCATCGAGCGCAATGGCGGCGGAGGGAATGGCGTCGACGACGACGCGCCAGCTCGCGCGGTCTGCATCTCCCAGACGGCTTCCCGCAACGACGTTGTTTGCGCGGGCCTCAGCGTCGCCACCCCAGTCGAGGGGCCAGGCGGCGGCCGCAACGAACAGTGCGATCAACGCGCCGAACGCCGCGAGGCCGCCGAGCGCGCCGAACAGCAGAAGCACGGTGAATATGACGGCGGCGGCGGCGACCGGCATTGCGCGCTCGGAGAGCCGATACCGTGCCATCTTCCAGGCTTCACGCGTCCAGGCCTCCGCTTCGGCGCGACGCTCAGTCCAGCGCACGTTGCTCAGGACCTGCCCCAGGGACATCTTCTTCGGCTCGGTTTCGTTCGGCGACGGCATCGCTGCTCATTAATGGGGACCAAACCAGCTGTCCAACATGACAGGCGCGCCGGCTCAGATTCACCTTACAATAGACGGGAACGGAACGGCGGAGGCGGCACGATGGGATCATCCGGCAGCAAGAACAAAGGCAAGGACAAGGCCGCTGCGCACGGCAAGGATAAAGGCGAAAGCCGCTGGCAGGGGTTGCCTTTCGCATTCGACCTCGATGATCCGGTGCTGCCGCCCCGGATCGCCGACCATGCGCTGACGTCAGGGGGCTATCCCTATGACGAGGAGCTGAAGAAAAAGCCCTACACCGAGGATCTCACCAACCTGCAGCTCGAGCTGCTCAAGCTGCAAGCGCACATTCAAGATACCGGCGGACGGTTCGTTGCGCTGTTCGAGGGGCGGGATGCTTCAGGAAAGGGAAGCTGCATCAGCCGTTTCGTCGAGCGGCTCAATCCGCGGCACGCACGCTCCGTCGCGCTTTCGAAGCCGAACGAGCAGGAGCGCGGGCAATGGTATTTCCAGCGCTACATCGCCCATCTGCCGACGGCGGGCGACATGGTTCTCTTCGACCGCTCCTGGTACAACCGCGCCGGCGTGGAACGGGTCATGCATTTCTGCACGCCCGAGCAGACGGAGCTTTTCTTTCGCGAGGTGCCCGACTTCGAGGCGCTGCTCGTCCGCGATGGATTTGCCTTCTTCAAGTTCTACCTGATCATCGGGCGCGAAACGCAGCTCCTGCGCTTCCACGAGCGCCGGCACGATCCGTTCAAACGCTGGAAGATCACCGACGTCGATCTGGCCGCCATCGGCCAGTGGGACGACTATACGCGCGCCCAAGAAGAAATTTTCGCGCGCACCAGCACCGACGTTGCGCCGTGGATCATCGTTCGCGCCAACGACCAAAGGCGTGCGCGGCTCGAGACCATCCGGTGGGTGCTCTACCATTCGGATTACAAGGACAAGGATGCGCGCGCCGTCGGCATGCCGGATGAGAAGATCATCGGCACGGGGCCGGACTATTTTCGTACCGTGTAAGCGGGGCACGCAGTGCGCAAAAGGCTGCGCCCACGGACGCAGGCCCGTCAGGAAACGCGCGGCCAGTCGACCTTGATCACGGTGGCCCCGGCCGCGGGGGATTTGGCGGCGGGTCCGCGCTTTTCCAGATGGCGCTGCAACAGGCGGACGTTTTTCATGTTGGCGCGGAAGGCGACGTCGAAGATATCGCCGGCAATCGGAATGACCCCCAACGCCGTGTCGATGAACGTATTGCCGACCATGCGCCATAGAACGAGCTTCGAGGCGCCGAGGCGTTTCGCCTCCCAGATCAGGTATAGCGAGATCGCGCCCGCGAGGAGATCTCCGGCGACCGGCACGAGGCCTATGATGGCGTCGGCGCCGACGCGGATGCCCGTGCCGGGCAGGGCGAAGAGAGAATCCATGAGCCGCGCCAGGGCGGCGAGACGGGCGAGCGCCGCCTCAGTCTCGTTCCGATCCAAATGCTCCAAGCGCTCGAAAGTACCGGGCGTGCCGGGTTTCACGTAAGCCATCTGGACGAGCGCTCCGCATCGCGGGCCGGGATGCCTGCGCATTCGACCGGGCCGGCCGAGCAGGCTTTTCGCGTTTCAAAAGCGAACGCAACGGTACAAAGACGTTAGGATTGTTTCATGGCGGCGATATGGCTGCTAGGTTGTGATGCGGCTACGTCCGTTGCGCGCATCATTCTCGCCACCGTTGCCTATCCAATTGTGCTTCTGCGTGAAGAGACCCGAGGGGGCCATGCGACGGCAAGGTTTACTGCACCTTAGCGGCAAAGGCGGTAGATCAGCGCTGTGCGCGGGCCGCCGCTATCTTCTTTCAATGCATTTGCGAACGGGGGGCAGGGCCTGACGATGGGCCTCTTTTCATCATCGCGAAAGCCGAAGCGCTCCTCGCTGAAGCGCTTGCTGCTCGTCGCCCCGCTCTACGGACTGGCGGTCGGCACGGCGTCGATCGCTGCCCTGATGATCTACTACACCGTAATCTACCCCGATCCGCTGACGCTGCGGCCGAAACAGAACACGCCGTTCGTGCGCATTCTTGCCCGCGACGGGTCGGTGATCAGCGAGCGCGGCGGGGGGGACGATTATATTCCCCTCGACCTGCTGCCGCGGCACGTGACGGACGCGGTGATCGCGACCGAGGATCAGCGGTTCTACGATCATCACGGTGTCGACCCGCTGGGACTGGTGCGCGCGGCGTTCATCAACCTGCGCCAGGGCCGCACGGTGCAGGGCGGCTCGACGCTGACGCAGCAGCTCGCCAAGAACCTCTACCTCAGCCACGACCGGACCTTCGCGCGCAAGCTGGAGGAGTTCACGCTGGCGCTGTGGCTGGAATCGCGGCTGTCGAAGGCTGACATTCTCGAGCTCTATCTCAACCGCGTCTATCTCGGCTCGGGCGCCTATGGCATCGATGCCGCCGCGCGGCGCTATTTCGGCAAGTCGGCGCGGGAGCTTTCGCTCGGCCAGTCGGCGATGATTGCCGGATTGCTCAAGGCGCCGTCGAAATATTCGCCGCTCACCAATCCCGCCATCGCGCGCGCCCGGGCGCGCCTGGTGCTCTCCCAGATGCAGGAGGCGGGCTTCATCACGGAGGAGCAGGAGCAAAAGGCGGCGGAGGAAGTTTCCCATTCTTTCGAGCGATCGCAACGGGCCGCGCCGCTCGAGGCCGACTATGCCATCGACTACGTGATGGAGCGCCTTGCGCCGGCATTCGTAATGGGGCTCGCCGCGCAGACCTCCGGTCTCGTCGTCGAGACGACGCTCGATCCTGCACTGCAGGCCAGCACGAGCCGCATCGTCGAGCAGATCATCGACGCGCGCGGCGCCGAACTGCGCGCCGGCGAGGCGGCGGTGGTGGTGATGGAACGGGACGGGGCGCTGCGCGCGCTCGTCGGCGGGCGCTCCTACTCCGACACGCAATTCAATCGCGCCGCGAAGGCGATGCGACAGCCGGGCTCGGCCTTCAAGCCGTTCGTCTATCTCGCGGCGCTCGAAGCCGGGTACACGCCCGATACGCTCGTCAACGACATTCCCGTGAAGATCGGGAGCTGGACGCCGCGCAACGACAACGGGGAATATCTCGGCGAGATGCCGCTGCGCATGGCGCTGGCGAAATCCGTCAATTCGGTTGCGGCACGGCTGACGGCGGAGGTGGGTCCGGCGCGCGTCGCCAGCCTCGCCAAGCGACTGGGTATCCGCACGCCGCTCGCGAAGGATGCAACCATTGCGCTCGGCACGTCGGAAGTCTCACTGCTGGAGTTGACGGGCGCTTACAACGTCATCGCCAACGGCGGACAGGCCGCGGAGCCTTATGTCATCCGCCAGGTACGGGGCCTCAACGGTAAGGTGCTGTTCGCGCGCAACGTGCCAGCGCCCCGGCAACTCATCGCACCGGCGCATACACTCGCGATGCACGACATGCTATCGACGGCCTTGCGCGACGGCACGGGCCGGCGCGCGGCGCTGCCTTCCGAGACGGCGGCCGGAAAAACCGGCACGTCGCAGGGTTTCCGCGATGCGTGGTTCGTCGGCTACGGCGCGCACCTCACGGCCGGCGTTTGGACCGGCAACGATGACGGCAGCCCCATGAACCACGTCGTCGGCGGCACCCTGCCTGCGGAGATCTGGCGCCAGGTCATGCTGGCGGCGGGTGCTGGACAGGCCTATATCGCCCGCAGCGCGCCGCCGGTTACGGCCGCAACCGACGATGGCGCATATCCTGACGGGCGCATCGGTGATGATTTCATCGCCCGGGCTTTGGCGGATGGCGCAGACACGGGCGCCCTCCACGACGATCTGCGCTAGAGCCGTTCCGGTTTAGGTGGAAACGCAGAACGACTCTCGACCATTGTTTGGTCGTGCCTCTAACCGGAAAACCGGTGCCCACTTTTCCGGAAGCACTCTCTACCTACCGTGCTTCTTATCGGAAAACCGGTGCCCACTTTTCCGGAAGCACTCTCTACCTACCGTGCTTCTCATCGGAAAACCGGTGCCCACTTTTCCGGAAGCACTCTAGAGCACGATCGCTTTTTTTTCGAATCGCGATGCGGCCTTTGATTGGACCGATGTTTCACGCTTCGGTCGGATAGGGGCCGAAGCGATCATGGTCTGGAGCGTTTCAACGGATGCCGCCGCTCGCGCGTTGCCGGCGCGTTGCTGCGAGAATGCTGACGTCCTGCAAGGTTGGGGCTTTGCCGCTCAGTCGAGCGTCGGACCGTAGCGGTGGAGGTCGAGCCCATAGACCTGTAGCCAGCGCTTATCTTCTTTCATCGCCGGAATGAGGCGCTCGACGAGCGCCCAGAAGCGCGCGCCGTGATTCATTTCGACGAGGTGCGCGACCTCGTGCGCGGCGACATAGTCGAGGATGCGCGGCGGCGCGAGCACGAGCCGCCAGGAGAACGACAGAACGCCCGTCGTGGAGCACGAACCCCAGCGCGTCGCCTGATCGCGAACGGCGATGCGTTTAGCCTTTACGCCCAGCGCGCGCGTATGCACGAGAACACGTTTATCGAGATCGCGGCGCGCTTCCTCGGCGAGCCAGTCGCGTAACCTGCGCGGCGCGTGCTCGGGGCGTCCCGTCACATGCAGCTCCGGCAGTTCGGACGTTGCGCGCCGGTGGACGACGCCGCCCGTTGCCCTCTTGCCGGTGAAGGCGATCGTGTGGAACTCGCCGCGCAGCGGAAGCACCGCGCCGTCAGCGAATGGCACCGGTTGGGGTATGGAGCTGAGACGCTCGCGCACCCACTCGATGTTGCGATCGAGGAACGTGCCGGCTTCGCGGAGATCGCACTGCACTGGAAGCGTGACGATGACGGCGCGTCTGGTACGGCTGACGCGCAGCGTGAGACGGCGTGCGCCGGGATGTCGTCTCACCTCGACCGGGCAATCGAGCTCTTCGATGCGCGGACGCTTCAATGCATTCCCCCGAACGTCATTCCGCACCGACTTCCCCCTCGTGCAAACATCACGGTGTTGGCCGGAACAGCCTGCTGAAGCCGATGCGCAACACCGGCGAACTGCAGGCTGACTCTGACCTAATCGAAATTCGAACGTCTCGCCAGTAACAAAGCTCGACTGCACAGACGTTGGGGCCACACTGTGGCCTACCCGCCGCGCGATACTGCGCGCAATCAGAGGAGCTTGTCGAGCCTCTGAACCATCTCGTCGAGATCGGTCATCGGCGTGAAGTGTCTCACGTACTTGCCGTCCGGTCCCATGAGATAAATGATCGAGGTGTGGTTGATCCCGTAATCGCCCGGCGCGCTCTCGTTCGGTGTCTTCTCGTAGAAGACGCGATAGACGTTCGCGATGTGGGCGATCTGTTCGGGCGTGCCTGTCAATCCGACGACACGATCATCGAAGTTCTTCACGTACGATGCAAGCTTCTCGGGTGTGTCGCGCGCGGGATCGACGCTGACGAAGACGGGTACGATTCTGTCGGCCTTGTCGCCGAGCTTGGCCATCGCGGCCGAGATCAACTGCAATCCTGCGGGACAAATATCAGGGCAGTTGGTGAAGCCAAAGAAAATGAGCATGTAGCGGCCGCGGAAATCCGCATCCGTCACCGTCTTGCCGTTGGCATCGGTGAGCGTGAACGGGCCGCCGATAGCAGCCGTGCCGCTCTGCTGCTGTCCCGACGCGGTCAGCAGTTGCTCGCGCACCTGCGGCAGCAATGCGATTGCACCCAACGCGCCGATCAACAGGCCGGCGATCACACTGACGATTAGCTTTCCACGCATGTTCGCTTCCCACATCCGAGCGGCCACTTAAGCCGTCGGGGACACTCGCGCAACTCGCCCGTTGCCGCCTCGACACCGCTTCATACGCAGTCATCGCGCGGGGCCAGTCAAGTGTGGCGAAACATGCGGGCCTTCAGCGGCCAGCGCGCCGTGCGCGCCACACTGGCTAAAGAGCGTCTACAGTCCGGCGCCGCGCCGCGATGAACCCGGCGAATGCGGTGTCGCCCTCGCCCCATAGCGCGGGGCGCACGCGGGCGTGACGATCACCGGATCGGCGCCGAACCGGTCGGCGGCGATGTCCACGATCCATCGCCGCTGTGGGCCCGGGCGTGGCTCTGCCATGTCCTGCGCCCGAAAAAGCCATAGGGCCGATGTCCGGTCTGTGGTCGGAAAGGCGCGGGATGCCCGATAGCCACGCGGGAAGCCCATCGTGGCGCAGCACCTCAACGAGAAAGAGGCTGGTGCGCCCACAAGTGTATCGTGATGCGACGACCGGGGGAATCTTCCCCACGCCCGATGCCAGGCGTGCCAAACCGGCTCGATAAAGCTCCGGGTGGAAACCGCGATAGCGAATAGTTGCTGCATAACCCTGCCGGCTCGCATAATTGCGGCGCGTGTGCGACCTGCACGCCGCCCCGTTCCGCTTCCCGCCTTCCTCGAGGTGCTGCGGTGCCGCGGCCGGTCGCGTGCTAAGCTTCGTACTCCACAAGTGCTCTGGGGACTTTCGGTGATCCTACAAACCTTCGACCGACCGAAGAAGAAAATGAGCCAGCGCGTCCTTGCGGACCCGGTGAACAGCCGGTTGCGCCTGCAGACGATCATACGCCTGCGCTGGATCGCCGTGCTGGGGCAGTTCGCGGCACTGTCGATCGTCGCGTTCGGGATGGGTTTCTACGTGCCCGTCGGCGCGTGCCTCACGGTGATCGCGTTCTCGGCCTGGCTCAACGTGTTTCTCGCCGTCTGGTACCCGTCGCGCCACCGCCTCAGCGTGACCTACGCCACCGGGCTCCTCGCCTATGACATCCTGCAGCTCGCGGCGCTTTTGTTCCTGACGGGCGGCATGGACAATCCGTTCGCCATGCTCATGGTCGCGCCAGTGACCGTGTCCGCCGCCACGCTGCCCCTACGCAATACCATCGCGCTTGGCCTCCTGGCGCTCGCTTCGGCGGCCGTGCTGGTCGTCGCCCACGAGCCGCTGCCCTGGTATCCGGGGGTCGAGCTCGAGTTGCCTGTCATCTACAAGCTCGGCGCATTCGCGGCGCTCTGCGTCTCGACGATCTTCATCGGGCTCTACGCCTGGCGTCTGACGAAAGAGTCGCGGCAAATGTCCGCCGCGCTCACGGCGACCGACATCGTTCTCGCCCGGGAGCAGAAGCTGCACGCCCTCGACGGCCTTGCAGCAGCAGCGGCGCACGAGCTCGGCACGCCCCTGTCCACGATCGTACTCGTGACGAAGGAGCTCGAGCACACCATCAAACCGGACGACCCGATGGCCGAGGACGTCGCGCTTTTGAAGCAGCAGGCGCTGCGCTGCCGCGAGATCCTGCAAAAACTCACCCGCCATCCCGGCGAGGAAGACCCCATGCACGCGCGGGTCAGCGTCCGGGCCATGCTGGAGGAGGCGGCCGAGCCCTATTTCTCGGAAGGCATCGCCATCCACCTCCATGCCGCTCCGGCGGCGGACGGCGCGCCAAGCCACCGGCATGCCGAGATCGAACGTCGCCCGGGCGTGATCTACGGGCTCGGCAACATCATTGAAAACGCGACGGAGTTCGCGAAATCGCGCGTGGACGTGACGGCGGAATGGAGTTCGGCCGGCCTCGTCGTGAAGATCGCCGACGACGGCCCCGGCTTTCCCGCCGAGATCATGGACAACATCGGCGAGCCCTACGTGACGACGCGGCCCGCGGAGACGTCGGACGGTATTCTGGACGAGGATTCCACCGGCCTCGGACTCGGGTTCTTCATCGCCAAGACGCTTCTGGAGCGGTCCGGCGCCACCGTCGGCCTGGCCAACCGCGGCGGCGGGACGAAGGGCGCCATCGTGACCGTGAGCTGGCCCCGGTCCTTTATCCTCAACACGTAACGAAGGGCGCCAGGCGCCCGAAAAAGTGTCGCAGATAAGTCTGCGTTGACAAAAAGTCTATCTTCGGGCTGACAGACCTGCGACAAGGTGCGACCTTACGTGGTCGAGTCCCATCGCCGGGTGCTCGTCTCTCGGACCGCCCAGATCGCCAAGGCGGCCCCCTTTAGAAGCTACTCTTTAGTTGTGCGTAGGAGGCGTTCCGTGGAGGCGAAACACGCTGCTGCCCATTCCGGATCAACCGGAGGAACAATGAACGAAACAGAAGATCTCTCCTTTCGACAGGACGAGCTGCCCGAAGATCGATCCTTGATCGTCGTCGACGACGACCGTGCCTTCGCACAGCGCCTCGTGCGCGCGATGGAGCTGCGCGGCTTTGAAGTACGCGGCGCCCACTCGATCGCGGAGGGCATCGATCTCATCCGCGAGCGCGCCCCCGCATTCGCCGTCGTCGATATGCGCCTCGAGGATGGCAACGGTCTCGACGTCATCGCCGAGCTCGCCCGCGTGCGTCCCGACGCCCGCGCCATCGTGCTGACCGGCTACGGCAACATCGCCACCGCGGTGACCGCCGTGAAGCTCGGCGCGGTCGACTATCTGGCAAAGCCCGCCGATGCAGACGACGTGACCGACGCGCTGCTCGCCCCCTCGGACGACAAAGCGCCGCCGCC
>DASRYA010000162.1:0-2316 GCA_035687305.1 Hyphomicrobium sp.
CGCTCCTTGTATTAGCGCGCCGCTCTATAATGGGTCCGTTCCGAGAGGAACGACCCGCTTCGGGCGGCCACCCGAAGCGGGTCGCCGATCGTCGGATCGGACGCTCCTGAGCCTTGTGGGCTGCTTGCGAGCAGGATCGCGGTCGGCATCTTCATCGTGGCCCGGATGGTTGAAGGAACCGAGGGTTCGCATCACAAGGAAGGGTCGACGAAGATGAGCAAGACTAGCACGACTGCCGCCGGAATCGATATCGCAAAGGAGCACCTCGATATCGCCGTTCACGGCTGCGGGCAGAACTGGCGCGTGGCCAATGCGCCGGAGGGCTTTGCCGACCTGGTCCGCCTGATGCGCGCGCACCAGGTCGGGCGGATCGGATTGGAAGCCACCGGTGGTTATGAGCGTGATGTGGTCGCGCACCTGCGGGCGGAGGGGTTTACGGTGATCGTCCTCCAGCCGCGGCAGGTGCGGGCGTATGCGCAACTGACGCTGCGCCGCGCCAAGACCGACCGCATCGATGCAACGCTGATCGCGGCGCTGACCGCGGATCACGCGATCGTGCGGGAAGCGCCCGATCCGCGCCTGGCCGCGCTCGCCGAGCGCCTGACCTGGCTGGAGCAGATCGAGGAGGACATCGCGCGCATCAAGGTGCGCCTCGAGCACATCCGCGATAGTGAGACCCGGCGCATCTCGCAGGCAGACCTGGCCCGCCTGACGCAGCGCCGCGCCAACACCATCGCCAAGCTCTTGATCGCGCTTCGCCGGCATGACGATCTGGCAACGCGGCTCAAGCTGGTGCTCAGCGTCGCCGGGATCGGCCCGCGCACCGCAATCGCGCTGCTGATCCGCATGCCGGAACTCGGACGTCTGTCGCGCGGCGAGGCGGCGGCTCTCGCAGGGCTCGCGCCATTCAACAACGACAGCGGCAAGCGGGGACGTCAGCGCTCCATCGCCGGCGGACGAACCCGCTTGCGCACAAGCCTCTATGCCGCCGCCTTACCCGCTGCGTTCCGATGGAATGAGGCGCTCAAGCGCCTCTACACCCGCTTGAAGGCCGCCGGCAAGCCGCACAAGCTCGCTCTCGTCGCCTGCGCGCGAAAGCTGCTCGCCTACGCCAACACCGTCCTCGCCCGCGGCACCCCATGGCTCTCCGCAACAACCAACGCTTAATGGTTGCTCGCAATGACGGAGAGGTTGATGCTAGACCTCATCCGGTGCGATCAGCGTCACGTTCGGAAAATAGCTGCGATAGCGCCGCGCATCGCGGGTCAACAACGGCAGCCGCTCGACCTCGGCATGGGCGCCGATAAAGAAATCCGGCAGCACGCTGTTACGCGCACCGCCGGCCTCGCGATAGCGGGCAAAGGCCTTCCCTGCCAAAAACGGCACCATGCGCGGGACGGTGGCGAGGACCACGCTGATTTCATCGAGAGCGGCATCGAACATCGCGGCGTCGGGAAAACGAATCGACGTCTCGGCATAGATGATGTCGTTGATGTAGAGCGGCCCTCGGCGCGCGGCGTCCTTTAATTGCGCGAGCGACCAGCGCCACCAGATCGGGTCGCGCCCGAAGATGTCGAGCAGCACGTTTGAGTCGATGAGTGTCATCGAGTCATTCGCCGCGCGTCCACTCCATGATTTCGTCAGTGGAGGGACCCGGACCGAGGATTCCGACGAGAGCGTCAAATCGCCCTTCCGCCGGCTTCTCGCCAGCACGTGCAATCACCACGCTGCCGTCGGCGGCGCGGCGGAATTCGACCTTGCTGCCGGGCTTGATGCCGAGGTGGTCGCGGATCGGCTTCGGGATCGTCACCTGACCCTTTTGCGTGACGGTGGTGGCCATCGCTGCCTCCGAGGTAATACTTTTCGAGGATATGGTAATACTTTGCCGGATGTCCAGCCGATGGTTTTCCCGAAGGGGAGCATGATCTCGCCCTAAACCGGGTTCCTTTGCGGGAGGGTGCCGATGGTTAATCGCGCCTTAACCTCGGCGTCCTTATGTTAGGCATCCGTGTCTGTCCCGGCCCACGGATGCTTCGCTTTGGTGCGGTCGGGTTCCGAGAAAGTGCTGGCGTTTCAACATGGTGATCTCCGCGACATCCGCTGTGGCGCAGTCGGCCTCCCCGCCCGGTGGCCAGCGCTCGCCGTTTGCGCGGCTGGCGGAGCTGCTGGCGCCCTATCAGCCAGGCAAGCCGCTGATCGCGCTGTCGCTGGGCGAGCCGCAGCACCCGATCCCGCCGTTCGTGGGGTCGATTTTGTCGCAGCATATCAACGAGTTCGGCCGCTATCCCATCGCGAAGGGCATCTTGCCGTTTCGCA
>DASRYA010000163.1:0-2030 GCA_035687305.1 Hyphomicrobium sp.
ATGTGCTGGAGGAGCGCCTGCGCAAACTCGTCCACGACCACCACCCCCTCGCCAGGAAGGATTGAACGGTCCTGTGGAGGAATGGGCGCGTAATCCCGAATTAAGCCGCTCCCCTGCGCCGCCTTGACATCGCCGAAAGGGTATCGTGATTGTCCGCACCGAACCCCCGGTATGCATGAGGACCCTCTTGGAGCGCTCCCCCATCCGCACCTACCTTGATTTCGAGAAGCCGATCGCCGAGCTGGAAAGCAAGGTCGCCGAGCTGCGTGCGCTTGAGGGCGAGGACCGTCCCGTTTCCATTGCGGACGAGATCAAGAAGCTTGAGCAAAAGGCCCGCTCAGCGCTCGTCGATACCTATTCCAAGCTCACCCCATGGCAGAAAACGCAGGTGGCGCGCCATCCCGAGCGTCCCCACTGCCTCGACTTCGTGAACGCCCTCATCGAGGATTTCACGCCGCTGGCGGGCGATCGCTATTTCGCCGAGGACGAGGCCATCGTGGGGGGGCTCGGCCGCTTCCGGGGCCGCTCCGTCATGCTGATCGGCCATGAGAAGGGCTCGGACACCGAAAGCCGCATCCGGCACAACTTCGGCATGGCCAAGCCCGAGGGCTACCGGAAGGCCGTGCGCCTGATGGAAATGGCCGAGCGCTTCAATCTTCCCGTGATTACGCTGGTCGACACGGCCGGCGCCTATCCCGGCATCGGGGCCGAAGAGCGGGGCCAGGCCGAGGCCATCGCCCGCTCGACCGACTGCTGCCTCGCCATCGGGGTGCCGCTGATTTCCGTGGTGATCGGGGAGGGGGGCTCGGGCGGCGCCATCGCCATCGCTACGGCCAACCGCATCCTGATGCTGGAGCACGCGATCTATACGGTCGCCTCGCCCGAGGCCGCCGCCTCGATCCTCTGGCGCGATTCCGCCCGGGCCATCGACGCGGCCACGAACATGAAGGTGACCGCCCAGGACCTCGACCAGCTCGGTGTCATCGACGTCATCATCACCGAGCCCGTGGGCGGCGCCCATCGCGACCGCGAATCGATTATGAAATCGACGGGCGACGCCATTGCCCGTGCGCTGGCGGAGTTCGACGGCAAGTCGCCGGCGGAGATCCGCCGCCAACGGCATGCGCGCTTCATGGAAATTGGGCAGTCTCTCTAAGGGGTTATCCCAAGCCTCTTCCACCGTCCCGGCACCATGCGCCCCATTTGCGTCCTATCTTTGCGGCTAGCTGCCGCTTAAGTTGTCGCGTCGTTGCGCGTGCGTGCGTCGCCCGTAAGAATCCGGTAACGTTAACTAAATCTTAAGGTCTGGAGATCGATGGTTGATCACCGTGCGCCAGGGGCACTGCGTATGCGTATGATCATCCCCGGCTGGGCCTCACGGGCCCGCTTCCTGCTCGCCGCGACAGCGGCCGCCGCCGCTTGCGTGCTCGCGGCCTGCAGCGGCCC
Source organism: Hyphomicrobium sp. (assembly GCA_035687305.1). Classification (GTDB taxonomy): domain Bacteria; phylum Pseudomonadota; class Alphaproteobacteria; order Rhizobiales; family Hyphomicrobiaceae; genus Hyphomicrobium_A. The sequence continues at coordinate 1,447 of DASRYA010000163.1, forward strand.
CTCCATGACCGAGATCAGCCGGGGCGACGTTCCCCTCAGCAAAGAGACGATGTCGATGCTGGGGCGCAAGGGCATGGACGCCGGCTCGCCGATCTTCATCCGCATCTTCAAGGAAGAGTCCGAGCTCGAGGTCTGGAAAGCCCGGGACGACGGCCGCTTCTATCACTTCAAGACCTACCCGATCTGCAACTGGTCGGGGAACGTCGGGCCGAAAACCGCGGTCGGCGACCGCCAGGCGCCGGAAGGGTTCTATCGCGTCAGCGATCAGCAGATGAACCCCAACTCGCAGTACTACCTCGCCTTCAACCTCGGCTATCCCAACGCCTACGACCGCGCGCATCAGCGCACGGGCCACGCGCTGATGGTGCACGGCAACTGCAAGTCCGTCGGCTGCTACGCGATGACGGACGCGTTGATGGAAGAGATCTACACGCTTGCGCGCGAAGCCCTGCACGGCGGGCAGCCTGCGTTCGAGGTGCACGCCTTTCCGTTCCGCATGACGGAGGCCAATCTCGCCCGCTACAACGGCAACCCCAACATGCCGTTCTGGAAGACGCTGAAGCAGGGCTACGACTTCTTCGAGA
>DASRYA010000164.1:0-7343 GCA_035687305.1 Hyphomicrobium sp.
GATGACGATGAAGCGATTTGCGTGCAGGTGAATTCCGGCGACCGGCTTTCCGGCATTCCGCGGCACCGCTTCAAGGCAGGGTTCGATTACCTCATTACGCAGAAGTGGCGGTTCGGTGCGGACCTCGTCGCGGCCTCGAACCAGGTCTTTTTCGGTGACGAAGGCAACGACAACGCCCCGCTCGCCGGATACGCGAAGGTCGACCTGCACACCTTCTACGACGTGACGGAGAACGTGCAGCTCTACGGCCTCGTCTACAACCTCTTCAACGCGCACTACGGGGTGTTCGGAAACTTCTTCAATCTCGAGGCGGCGAACGAAGCTTCGGAAGCGAACCCGGCCACGGGGCCGGGCTTCTTCACCAATGCGCGCACCATCACGCCGGCGCCGCCGATCACGGCCTACGGCGGCATCAAGATCAAGTACTGAGTTAAAAGTCTCACCCGTCTGCGGTGCGCCGGCTACCCGTCGAGGGTGGCCGGCGCATTGCTTTCGGCGGTGGTGCGGAGCGCTTTGCTGCTACATTGCCGTGACGTAGGCGCGGCCCTCGATCACGTCGTAGCGGCAGACGGGCGCGGAGACCTCGTCCAGGGTGAGGACGATGTGCGGATGGCGGAAGCGGGCGGGCCAGCGCTCGCTATCGAGCTGCCAGATGCGCACGTCGACATCGGAGCGGCCGATGACGAGGTCGACGCTCGCGGGACGCGTCCATAGCGGGAGGGCGCCGGTCGGCGTCGGCGTGCTCTGGCAGGCCGCGATGGCCCGGTCGCGGTAAGCGCTCAGCAGCGCCTCCTGGGCACCCTCGCGGTAAAGGCGGTCCTGGGCCAATAATTTTGCGCCTGCGAGAAGGGCGAGCGCGACGACGAGGGCTTTCAGCATTGGCGGCGGCTCAACCGGAGAGGGGGCGTGCGCGGTGCGGCATTTGCAACATTTGCGTACGGGAGAATGCCGCAGAGTGTCGCCGGGCATGGTGAACAAAGCGTTGCGCGGCGTATCGCCGAGCTTGTCAGGGGCGCCCCGTTGCGGCATGGATCGGCCAGTCTCAGTGCACTCATACTTTCGGGGGAGGAACTGTTCCCATGAGCAAGAAGAAAATCCTAATCACCTGGCCGCTTCCGCCGGCCGTCATGGAGCGGGCCCGCGCCACCTATGACGTCATCGCCCATGGCGATGATCCCAAGATCACCATCGACGAGATGCTGGACACGGCGAAGTCCGTCGACGCGATCGTGCTGACGCTCAACGAGAAATGTCCGAAGGCGGTGATCGACCGCATCCCCGAGAACATCAAGTGCATCTCGACGTTCTCGATCGGCTTCGACCATATCGACCTCGAAGCCTGCAAGGCGCGCGGGATCAAGGTCGGCAACGCGCCCCATGGCGTGACCGTCGCCACCGCCGAGATCGCCATGCTGCTGCTGCTGGGCGCCGCCCGCCGCGCATCGGAAGGCGAGCGGATGATCCGTACCCGCTCCTGGCCGGGCTGGCAGCCGCTGCAGCTCGTCGGCCAGCGCCTCGACAACAAGAAGCTCGGCATCTACGGCTTCGGCAAGATTGGCCAGGCGCTCGCGCAGCGCGCCCGCGGCTTCGACATGGAGATCCACTACTTCGACATCTACCGGGCGAAGCCGGAGGTGGAAGCGAAGTACAACGCCACCTACCACGACAGCCTCGACAGCCTGCTGAAGGTTTCGGAGTTCTTCTCCATCAATGCGCCTTCGACGCCGGAGACGCGCTACTTCTTCAATAAGGACGTGATCGAGAAGCTGCCGCAGGGGGCTATCGTCGTGAATACGGCGCGCGGCGACCTCGTGAAGGACGAGGACATGATTGCGGCGCTGAAGTCCGGCCGTCTCGGCTATGCCGGCCTCGACGTGTTTGCGGGCGAGCCGAACATCAACGAGGGCTATTACGATCTGCCCAACACGTTCCTGTTCCCGCACCTCGGCTCAGCGGCCATCGAGGCGCGCAACCAGATGGGCTATGAGGCGCTCGACAACGTCGACGCGTTCTTCGCCGGCAAGGATATGCCGTTCAAGCTCACGTAGATTGGACCGATGATTCACGCTTCGGACTGATAGGGTCCGAAGCGATCATGGTCTAAAGCTCGAGCGCACTTGATCCAGCTCGCGCGGATCAGCATTTATCTTCAGAATGTCGAGCGCCTCGCGGTTCCCACCGTGGGGCGTTCGCTTTTTGGGGGTCGGCGTACGGTGGAACGCTGGTGCAACTCTGGGACGGCTGCTGCCGGGACTTGCGGGAAATGACGCTGCGCGAGCTGACGGGAAAGTAAAAAGTAAGCAGACGGAGCGATGCTGGCGGGCACAGAGTGATGCAGCTTGAGCCGCTTGCGGTAGAGCGGCCCGATGAGGAGCACGATACATGGATCCAATCGATCCGATCGAGCGGCCGACGGCGACCGCGGAACGCAAGTCGAGTTTCGGCGACAGCGCAATCTGGCTGCGCGGGCTTTACATGCTGCTGCTGGCCATTGCCTTCGGTGTCGGTCAGACCCTGCTGTGCCTGACGGCGATCGCCCAGTTCCTGTGGCTACTGTTTGCCGGTGAGGCCAACGGCCAGCTTACGCGCTTCGGCGCAACGCTCGCACACTGGCTTTCGGACACGGCGCGCTTCCTGACCTGCGCCAGCGACGTGAAGCCTTTCCCGTGGTCGTCGTGGCCTTCCGTCGTGGAGTGAGCGTCTGGCCGTGCGCCTCTAGCTGGCGTGATGCCGTTCCAGCCAGCGGGCGGTGCGCAAAAGCCGCGCATCGTCGCGGCGCAAGCCGACGAGCTGCACACCGACCGGCAGCCCGCGCACGGTCAAGAGCGGCAGCGAGACTGTCGGCATCCCGAGATAGGTCCACAGCCCATTCATGATCGGACTGCCCGTGGCGTTCAGTCCTTCAGGAGCGGGGCCGAGTGCTGCGGGTGCCAGGATCGCGGTGAACGTCTTGAGACCTACGCTGACGGCGCGGTAGGCCGGCTCGCGGCCTGTGATCGCGCGCAGATAGCGTTGCGCGTCGACGGCGCGGCCCTCTGCAATGCGCTGTGCCAGTCCGGGCGAGATCAGGTGCGGGGCGGCATCGAGCAGCGGGCCGTAGTAATGGGCGTTCTCGGCGAGCTGAACGATGCGCTGCCATTCGACGATGTCGTCGAGCAGCGGCAGATCGATCTCGACCGCGCGGTCGCCGAGACGGCGCACCAAGTCTTCCAGCGCATCACGCATTTCCGGGTCGGCGTCGCGCCACGCCGGCGTCCTGACGAATGCCAGCTGCGGTGGCACCGGCGGTTCGGTGCGCGTGGTCGCGAGAAGTCCGGGGCGCGCGCGGCGGAAGCTGACGCTGTCGTCGGCATCGTAGGCCGCCATGCAATCGGTGATGAGCGCGAGGTCTTCCGTGGAGCGGCCATAGACGCCGACGGTATCCAGCGTGTGCGACTGCATCAGGACACCACTTCGCGGGACGAGCCCGAACGTCGGCTTGAAGGCGTGCACGCCGCAAAAGGACGCCGGCCGGATGATCGACCCGGCGGTCTGGCTGCCGACGCAGAGCGGCACCATGCCTGCCGCGACGGCGGCCGCGGATCCAGCAGACGAGCCGCCGGGCGTGTGCGCCGGATCAACGGGATTGCGCGTCCGTGCCGGTGTGAGCAGCGCAAGCTCGGTGGTCACCGTCTTGCCCATGACGATGGCGCCAGCCGCCCGGAGTGCGGCCACGCATGCGGCGTCGCGCTCGGGCCGACGGCCGGCGAAGAACGGCGAGCCGTTCTCGGTCGGATAGTCGGCCGTGTCGAATACGTCCTTGATGCCGACCGGGACGCCATGGAGGGTGCCTACGTCATCGCCGCGGGCGAGCGCGGCATCGGCCTGCCGTGCCATGGCGAGGGCGAGGTCTGGATCGAGGTGCTCCCAGGCCTGGACTTCGGCTTCGCGGTCGGCGATGCGCTCCAGGCAGGCGCCCACGAGTTCCACCGAGGAGAGGCGTCCGGCGCGAATTGCCCCGGCGGCTTCGGTTGCCGTCAAGGCTGCGGGGTCGGTCGGGTGTTTGGCGCTCATACTTTCGACGAAGGTTCGGGCCGGGCAACGGGCCGATTATGTGCGGCGTGGGGCCACAGGCTGGCGCGGCGGTGTCTCATTCAAGCCTTACCCGGCCGGCGCATTCTGCTCAATCCCAGGGCATACGGCTTGACGGGCCTTTGCTTTCCTACCTATAGCTGGCTCTTCGCCGACAAAAGAATGCCCCACGGGGCGCCTCGTGCTCGGTTTCTACCGGGGCTGGCGCTGGGGCCTGCTGTGAATTGCGCGCAGCACTGCTAGGGGAACGAAAATGGCCAATCACGCCGGCCGACATTTCCTGCAAATTCCGGGTCCCACCCCGGTGCCGGAACGCGTCCTGAACGCCATGTCCAGGCAGATGCTGGACCATCGCGGACCGGCGTTCTGCGAGTTCGGCGTGAAGCTGTTCGCCGACATCAAGACGATTTTCAAGACGCAGCATCCGGTCATCATTTACCCCTCGTCCGGCACCGGCGCCTGGGAGGCTGCTCTCACCAATACCCTGTCGCCGGGGGATGCGATCCTCGTCATCGAGACGGGGCAGTTCGCTGTCCTGTGGGGCAAGATGGCCGAGCGCCTTGGCCTAAAGCCGGAAATACTGCCCACCGATTGGCAGTCCGGCGGCGATCCGAATGCTCTCGAGGCGCGTCTCAAAAAAGATAGCGGTCATACGATCAAGGCCGTGTGCGTCGTGCACAACGAGACCTCGACGGGCGCCCGCACGCGCATCGATGAAATGCGCAAGGCGATCGATGCGGCTGGCCACCCGGCGCTGCTGATGGTCGACACGATCTCCTCGCTTGCGGCGATGGACTATCGCCACGACGAGTGGGGCGTCGATGTCGGGATCTCGGGCTCGCAAAAGGGCCTGATGCTGCCGCCGGGGCTTTCCTTCACGGCGCTGAGCCCCAAGGCGCTCGCCGCGTCGAAGGCCGCGAAGCTGCCGCGCTCCTATTTCAGCTGGGACGATATGCTCGCCATCAATGGCTCCGGCACGTTCCCCTATACGCCGCCCGTCGGTCTGCTGTTCGGCCTCGCCGAGACCATCGTGATGCTGCACGAGGAAGGGCTCGACAATGTCTTCGCCCGCCACGAGCGCCTTGCCGAAGCGACCCGGCGCGCCGTTCGCGGCTGGGGGCTCGATGTCTGGTGCCGCGATCCGCGCGCGTGCTCGCCGGCTGTGACGGCCGTGGCAATGCCCGAGGGGCACAACGCCGAGCCATTCCGCAAACTGGTGCTCGAGAACTTCAACATGTCGCTCGGAACGGGCCTCAACCGGCTCGCGGGCAAGGCCTTCCGCATCGGGCACCTCGGCTATACCAACGAGCTCACCATCATGGGTGCGCTGGCGGGCGTCGAGATGGGCTTCGAGCTCGCGGGCGTGCCGCACGAGAAGGGTGGCGTCGCGGCAGCGATGACCTATCTGGCCGAAGCGATGCGGCCGGAGACGGCGCAGGCCGCCTGACCGCGCTCCCCATCGCATCACGACCGCATGATCGGCCGCGCCGTGGATCAGCTACGGCGCGGTTTTGTTTTGTGCATCGGTGCGCTGGGTCTTCGTAACGCCGGCGCGCCGCGTTCCGCGTTCAGTCTTCCCTGGGCTTACTGTTGCTCCGGCCAACGTGGGATCTGCGGAGCGCCTGGGTGATGCGCTCGCTGCACAGCTCATCCTTGTGAAAAGCGTCGATCGCACCGGCGGATAAAAGACGCGCCCGTCGCGACCTGCTGAGCAGGCCGGTGATCGCAATCACCGGGCCCTCGTATCCCGCTGTGCGCAGCTGTGCCATTGCCGCTAGTAGCGCCGCGTCGTCTGCCGCTCCATCAGCGGCGTTGCCCGTGTCTCCGAGCAGCAGAATAGTTGGCATGCCAGCGGCAAGCTGCGCGACAGCTTCGGGCACTGAGAACGTTCGATCGATCCGCGTCTGATAGCCGAACAATACGCGTAGCGTCGCCACCATGCGGTCGCCATCGACAGCGGACCGTTCGACGACGAGGATGCATGTATTGTTTTCGCGGGTGCGGCGGCGAAGCGGGTCGCTTGCAACGGGATCGGTTGGTTTGTTGCCGGAAGAATGGTCCGAGGTGCAATGGAACGGCGTGCCGACGCCGGTATCTATTTCACGGAACGGTTCTGCGTAACGTCTGCAGCGCGTGGTCTCGTACACATCAACCCTACGTCGAATAGCTTCGAATGCCCGTCGATATCCGCCGCTCACTGCGCGACGGATGCCCGGACTGTTCAAATGGCTTCGGGTTGCCCAATGCGTTCGTTACGGGGACTTCGCGCGGTGCGTCGCCCGTTGGTAAAGAAAGCGGTGATCCGTTCGACTACCGAGCCGGTGCACATACAGCAAAGCAGTCTGCGTCGGTGATGCAAGTGCGCGAAGTCGATGCGCGCGAGAAGCTATGTGCGGCTCAGGAGATCGCGTGCTGCTCTTGGTGCGTTGCTCGTTTGAAAGCGGCATAGCTCGTCGAAATGCGCGCAGCTGGCGCATCGGTGCCCGCAGCGTGGGCGACGACGGCGTCCGCGATGCGCTGAATTGCGTGTGCGAGCTCAGCGGCGATCGGCCAAGTGCGATCCTGCGGTGCGCGAGCATGCAGGAACGGGCGGTGTGCTTCCTCTTCGGCGAGCGAAGCGTGAAATTCCGTGGCAGCGGCGGCGGCGAGGATTGCCTGCGAGGACGCATCCATGTCGTCCCAAAGCTTACGACGGACACAAAGGGCGAGCGCTCTTCCTCTGCCGTTCATGCTCGCGCCGGCCGCATAGGGCGCTGCGGTCCGTAGCCCGAGCGCGTAGGAGACGATCGCACCGCCGCACTCGGCCGCCAAGACATCGCCGCGGCGCATGGAGCCTGCGATCTCAGCTGGCGGAAGCTCAGCGGGCTCCAAGCCAAGTCCGCGCGCGACGTCGCAGGCGAGGCCATGCACGCGAACGCGACGACCGGCGAGCGCGCCCATCGTCTCGATGCGCTCGGCGGCAAGAAGGAAGCTTCGCGTGCCGGTGTGTGCGGCGAGCAGCGGCTTTATACCGAGATCGGCGGCGAGATCGTCCCAAAGCTCCTGACCGCCGCCGACCTGCAGCCAAGCTTGCAGGTGCTGCGGCGCCATGCCGTGGTCGCCGGGCAGGCCGCCGAAGTATGCGAACGCGCGATGAGCATTCGCGTCGTCGGTGATGTCGCCGAAGTAGAGATCAGCATCGCCCGCGCGGACGGCGGCGAGGAATGAGGCGACACCGAACATCGGCGTGAGCCGCAGGCGACCGTCGCTCAAAGACATGACATCCCGGGAGA
>DASRYA010000165.1:0-5790 GCA_035687305.1 Hyphomicrobium sp.
TCTTTGATCGATATGATGGCGGCCATGGGCGGGGAATAGGCAACCGGGTTGCGCGGTTCAAGCCGCTGGTTGCATCATTCCTTCTCGCCGCGACCGGCGAGCCACTTCTTCAGGTTGTCTGCGAGCGCGCCGGCACGCTTGGATGCGCGCTCACCGGCCGGGTGCGGACCATGTGCAACCCGCGCCGGTTTCGGCTTCGGGGAAGGCGGCGGCTCCGGCTCCGGGACAGGTTCCTCGGAGCGCATCTTCAGCGCCACGTGGGACAGGAACCGCGCCGCGTCACCCTTGGCGAGCCAGGGTGCGGCATCCGCCATGCCATCGAGCATCGCGTCGAGCCAGTCGGCATATTCGACCTTGGCGAAGTCGTGCAGCACGTAGTGCGCGACGGCATCCTTCGCGCCGGGATGGCCGACACCGATGCGCACGCGCGTATATTCGTTGCCCAGATGGGCGCTGATCGAGCGTAAGCCGTTGTGGCCGGCATTCCCGCCGCCGACTTTCACTTTCAGCTTGCCGGGCGCGAGGTCGATCTCGTCGTGGAAGACGCTGATGTCCTCCAGCGGGATCTTCAGAAAGCGCGCGGCTTCGCCCACCGAGCGGCCGCTCTCGTTCATGTAGGTTGTCGGCTTCAACAGCACGACGCGCTCGCCGCGCAGCGTACCTTCCGCCGTTTCGCCCTGGAAGCGTTTGCGCCAGGCGCTGAAGCCGTGCGCCTCCGCGATCCGGTCGAGCGCCATGAAGCCCACGTTGTGGCGCTGACGGGCGTACTGCGCGCCCGGGTTTCCAAGTCCGACAAAGAGCTTCATCGGCATGCCCCCGAGCAGAGAGAGCGGGCGTGGAGGGAAAGGAAGAAAGGACAGGCGGAGCCGGGCCAATGGCCGGCTCCGCCTGCAGCCTTGTTACTTCTTCTTGTCGCCGCCGGCGGGCTTGGCAGCGGCTGCGGGAGCGGCACCCTTGGCAGGCGCGGCACCCTTGGCAGCAGCGGCGGGAGCGGCAGCAGCCGTTTCGGTGGTGGCAGAGGCGGCTTCCTCTTCCTGCTTACCGACGCCGGCAATGGTGGCGATGGTGAAGTCGCGATCCTTGATGGTGAGCTCCGCGTCCTGCGGGAGCTGCACCGCCGAGATATGGATCGAGCGGCCGATCTCGAGGCCGGTGAGATCGATCTCGAAGAACGCGGGGATGTGATTGTAGGGGCAGATGACCTCAACCTCGTGACGCACGATGTTGAGCACGCCGCCGCGCTTCAGGCCCGGAGACAGCGTATCGTTGACGAAGCGCACGGGCACGGCGACGCGAATGCGGCCATCCTTGCCGATGCGCAGAAGGTCGACGTGGATCGGCTGATCCTTGATCGGATCGAGCTGCAGGTCGCGTGGGATGACGAGCGACTTCTTGCCTTCGCAATCGATCTCGAGGACCGTGGAAGTGAAGTGGCCTTTCATGACCTGCTTCCACAGTTCGTTGTAGTCGAGGGAAATGGGGTCGGGCGCTTCACCGGCACCGTAGATCACTGCCGGTACTTTACCTTCACGACGAGCTTGGCGTGCGGCCCCCTTGCCGGCACGTGGGCGCGCCGTGGCCTTCAGCTCGATCGGTTGCTGAGCCATGGACGTGTCTCCAAAAAGAATAGGGCCTTGCGGCCCGTCATGCGGCGCGGCCTCCAAGGGTGCCGGGCGCCGTCTCATGCCTTAATGCTTGAGATGGCGCGGTTTATAGCTGCCGTGCGCCGGCTTGGCAATCAGCGGGGTGGTTCCGCCATCCCGGGGGCGCGGGTAGCCCCGGGAGGTGGATTACGCCTGCGCGCCCGCGCCGGCCGTGCTTAGGCCCGTGCCCAGGCCGGAAAGGGATCTTCCAATGAAGTCCATGACTTGGCATCGAGCACACCGCGCTCTGGCACGTCCAGGAGGCACCCGTCGAGCTCGGCTATGATGGCGTCCTTATCCATCTCCCCCGTGCCGATGAACACCAGTTCCTGGCGTCGGTCGCCCCAGATGCGATGCCAGCCCTTGCCGATGCGCGCCCTCGTCTCCTCGTCGCTCGGCCACTTGGCCTTGGGCACCGCCGCCCACCAGTAGCCGGCGGCCTCGTGCCGGACGAGGGGACCGGCCTGGCTCATCTCGCCCACCCATGCCGGACGCGTCGCCAGCCAGAAAAATCCCTTGGCGCGGATGACGCCCGGCCAGGGACGCTTGAAAAAGCTATGCAACTTGGCCGGAGCGAACGGCCGGCGTGCGCGGTAGACGAAACTCGAGATGCCGTACTCTTCCGTCTCCGGAACGTGCTCGGCGAACCCCGACAGCTCGCGATACCAGAGCGGATGCCGGTGTGCAGCCTCGAAGTCGAAAAGGCGCGTATTCAGAATCGCGGCGAGTGGAACATCCCCGTGCACCGCATGGATGATGCGCGCATCCGCGTTGAGCGCGCGCACGATCGATTTCGCCAGCTGCAGCTCGTGAGGCGACGCAATATCCGCCTTGTTGAGCACGACGACATCCGCGAACTCGATCTGCTCCGTGAGCAGGTCTACGAGCGTGCGCTCGTCATCCGAGCCGTTCGACTGACCGCGCTGACGCAGGAAATCCTCCGAGCTGTAGTCGCGCAGCAGGTTCGCGGCATCGACCACCGTCACCATCGTGTCGAGGCGTGCAATGTCCGAAAGGCTGCGCCCGCTTTCGTCGCGGAATTCGAACGTGGCGGCCACGGGAAGCGGCTCGGCGATGCCGGTCGATTCGATGAGCAGATAGTCGAACCGGCCTGCGCTTGCGAGCGTGCGCACCTCGGTCAGCAGATCCTCGCGCAACGTGCAGCAAATGCACCCGTTCGACATTTCGACGAGCGCTTCGTCGGTGCGCGACAGGTTCGCCCCGCCGTCCCGCACCAGCGCCGCGTCGATGTTCACCTCGCTCATGTCGTTGACGATCACCGCAACGCGCAAGCCTTCGCGGTTGCCGAGCACATGGTTAAGGACGGTCGTCTTGCCTGCGCCGAGAAAACCGGACAGTACTGTTACCGGAAGCCGGTCTTTTCGAGCCGGCGTAGCCCTATGGTCGAGCGGCATTTTTTTGCTCCTGCTGCTGGGTTTTGATGGTTCGTGATGTTATAATATCCGTTTATACTATCCCAACGAAGCCATAGGCTTCCTCTAGCTGGGGACGCATCGATGACTCGCAAGATCGCCAAGCGGCGGCCTGCCCTCGAGCAGGACAAGATGATTGCAGACGCGCTGCGCGGTGTTGGCCGGCCTGTCAGCGCATACGAGCTGATCGACGAGCTGCGCGACAAGGCCAGCCTCGCGCCGCAGACCGTCTATCGCTCGCTCGATCGCCTCATCGCCGATGGCAAGGCGCACCGGCTGGAATCGCTCAACGCGTTTGTTGCCTGCCGTCACCCCAGCCACGAAGGCGCAGCGGTGTTTGCGATCTGCAATGACTGTGGCACCGCAACGGAGTTCGACGAGCCCGCGGCCGTCGAGCGGCTCGCCGGCTGGGCGCGCAAGGCGAAATTCGCCGTCGAGCGCATGACGCTGGAGCTGCGCGGCCGATGCCACGCGTGCACCGTGCGCGCAGCCCGGTGAAGCTGCCGGCGCCGCATGAGTGCACGGCTGTTGCTTCGCTGTGCATGCGCGTATCGGACTGCACGTAAATCTCAGCGCATCGATGTGTGCGCGGTCGCCGCCGCTAAGCACCGCGCCATCGACGGCACGATCCCCACCCGTTGAACGATGCCGAACGATATATGCCCATCGCGGTATGGCGTGGCTTTCGGGCGCATGGAATTGTTTGTCTCGGCTCGCCCGTGTTCTGACGCAGCGGAGCAGCGCACACGACGAGCCGGTCGCGCGAACAAAAGCATGCCCGCACACGGCCTCTGCTGCGTCTTCTGCGTCTGACCAAGCCACGGCTGACGTCCCGCTGAGAAATTGTTCGCCTCACGATCTTGACGACGGTTAATAGCGGATATTATAACATCCGTAAATCGGGACGGGGGAGTGCGTAACAGTGAGAGTATGCGTAGCGTTCGGCATCGCTTCTGCGATGCTTATGTCGAGTATTGCGCCGGCGGATGCACAGTCGTCGGGCTCGCAGCCGGCGGTCGGTGGCGCGGGCGGCGCAACGGGCGAGACGGTGGAGTTGCCCGCCATCGAGGTAACGACCGCCAGTCCGGTCGCAAAAACCAAGACGAGCAAGAAGAACAAGAAGTCGGCCGGTGGAGCGCCATCTGTTGCGCAGCCTGACGCCGCGCCGTCCTCCGCGCCGCCGCAGTTTCAGCCGCTTCCCGGCGCGATCGTCGATGACAGCGCGTTCGTCTCTGTGACCGTTGCAACCGAGCGTGAGTTCATCGCCGATGGCGGCGCGACCATCACCGATACCTTGCAGACGAAGCCGGGCATCGCGGGAACGAATTTCGCCCCCGGCGCCAACCGGCCGATCATCCGCGGTCTCGACAGCTATCGCGTCCGCACGCAGGAGAACGGCATCGGCACGCACGACGTGGCGGCGATCTCCGAGGATCACGCAATTCCGATCGATCCGCTTTCGGTCGGTCGTGTCGAGGTGGTGCGCGGTCCGGCAACGCTGCGTTACGGCAGCCAGGCCATCGGCGGCGTCGTTGCTGCCGAGAACCAGCGCATCCCGACGTTCGTCCCGCCGGGGGGATTTTCGGCGCTCGCGACGGGCGGCCTCACGTCCGTCGATAACGGAGCCGACGGTGCGATGAGCGTGACGGCGGGTTCCGGCGGCTTCGCCGTGCACGCGGACGGCTTCAAGCGCACGGCAGACGATTATCATTCGCCGCAGGGCGTCGTGCGGAACAGCTTTGTCGACAGCGAAGGCGCTTCGATTGGCACCTCGCTGATCGGCACCGACGGCTTCGTCGGCGTCTCCTTCACGCACTTTGCCAGCCTCTATGGCATCCCCGGATGGGAAGCCGAGGAGGGCGTCGATCCGCGCATCGACATGGAGCAGAACAAATTCATGGCGAAGGGCGAGTGGCGCGTTCGCAGCGCCGGTATCGATGCGGTCCGCTTCTGGTTTGGCGCATCCGACTATGCGCACTCCGAGTTCGCCCGCCATTCTCACGATCACGATCACGACCACGACGACCATGATCATGCCGATCATGACCACGACGATGAGGATGGTGTGATGCCGTTCTCGCTCGGCTCCCGTTTCACCAACCGGCAGCAGGAAGCGCGCATCGAGGTCCAGCACTTGCCGTTCCTTACGAGCGTCGGCGAGTTCACCGGAACGTTCGGCGTGCACGTCGACAACCGCCGCACACGGGGCCAGAGCTTCGAAGGGGAATCGCTCCTGGAGCCGGCGCACACCACGAGCGTTGCAGCATTCTGGTTCGAGGAGCTGGCGCTGAGCCGTCAGCTACGGCTCCAGGCGGCCGCGCGCATCGAGCAGACCTCGGTCGATGGCAGGGGCTGGGAGACGTTCGATGGGCACCACGCACACGTGTTTGCCGGCGAGCGCAGCTTCACGCCCATCAGCGGCGGCTTGGGCCTTCTCTACGCGCTTCCCTTCAACGTCGAGGCGCGTCTCAACGGTCAATACGTCGAGCGCGCGCCCGATGCGGCCGAGCTGTTCTCCAAGGGCATGCACGAGGCGACCGGCACTTTCGAGGTCGGCAATCCGAACCTCACCGAGGAAAAGGCGGCCACCGTCGAAGCCGGTTTGAAGAAGGCGACGGGCGCCTTCCGCTTCGATGCCTCCGCCTACTACACGCGCTACCGCGGCTTCATCTATCGCCAGTTGACGGGTGATCAGTGCGAGCCGGGCGCCCATG
>DASRYA010000166.1:0-3045 GCA_035687305.1 Hyphomicrobium sp.
AGGAGCTGCTTGGAGATCACGCCCGTTGCCGGCAGCAACCGCGTGCCGCGGCCACCGGCTAGGACGATGCCACGCACGGAAATGCTCCCAGGCGTTTGATGATCTTGCCCTCGATGACGACTTCCTCGATGCGGCTGCGCCACTCTTCCAACGCGCGGTACCAATCGAGGGTGAGCGTGTCGAGGCTGCGCGACAGACGCTTGGTTTCAAGCGCGCCGACGATCTCGCGGACGCCGTCCTCGACGCCCATCGTGGTGGTGTAGCCGAGCGCGGCGATGCGGTCGAACGCCACGCGATAGGAGCGGGTGTCCGGGTCGCCGTACCAATCGATCTCGACGTCGCGCGGCACGAGGGCGGCGACGCGATCGGCGAGCGCGCGGATCTGCACGTTGAGGTCGTTGGCGCCGGCGTTGAAGACATTGCCATTGATTGCTTTGGCGTCTGCTCCGAGCATGAACTCCAGCGCGCGGGCGGCGTCACGCACGTGGATCATCGGGCGCCACTGCGTGCCGTCACGCATCAGGGCCAGCTTGCCGGTGCGCCAGGCGGTTTCCGTCATGCCGTTGATGGCGAGATCGAAGCGCATACGCGGACTGACGCCGAACAGGGTTGCGAAGCGCACGATGCCGACGGTGAAATCGCCGGAGGCCAGCGGACGGATATCGTTCTCCGCGGCGAGGTTGGCTTTCGCGTAGACCGTCAGCGGATTGGGCGTGCAATCCTCATCGAGGATCTGCGATGGCGGGAAAAAGCCGTAGATGGAACACGAGGACGGCATCACGTAGCGCGGAACGCCCGCCTCTTTGGCGAGGCGTGCGTTGCGGGCCCGCGAGAGGTGGTTGATCTCCCACGTCTCATCGGTGAATGCATCGCCCAGCGGATCGTTGGACAGCGCGGCAAGATCGATGACGGCATGGACGCCTTCGAACACGGACGGCGGCAACAAGCGCACGTCGCTGCGCAGCTTCGTCAGGTTCGCATGGTCGGCAAGCTTGTCGATGCCGAAGAAGAAGCGGTCGACCGCAATGACAGTCCAGCCGGAGTTCAGCAGCTGCGGCACGAGCACGCTGCCGATGTAGCCGCCGGCGCCCGTGACCAAAATCGTTCTGTTTTTCATCCCAGCCCGTTCGAATTCTGCGCGGTTGAATGCGCCGGTAAACTATGCGCGGAAGCGGCTGATGCGCAGGGCCTTTCGCTCGCTATACTTAAAGGCCGCGGGCTGCCAAAAGCTCCCTGCCCCATTGCCAGAAATCAGCGAGGAAACTTTGTCAGGGTTCGTCCCATTCAACCGCGCGCCCGTGACAGGCCGCGAGCTGGAGCTCATCGCGGAGGCGCTGAATGCTCCGCACATGGCGGCCGACGGCGTGCACACCAAGTGGTGCCAGGCGTGGCTCACGGAGCGGCTGGGCGCGCCGCATGTGCTGCTGACGACATCCTGCACCTCGGCGCTGGAGCTTGCCGCCATACTCTGCGGCATAGGTCCGGGCGATGAAGTCATCATGCCGTCGTTCACATTCGTTTCGACGGCGAACGCCATCGTGATGCGCGGCGGGACGCCGGTTTTCGTCGACATCCGTCCCGATACGCTGAATATCGACGAGAAGCGCATCGAAGCTGCCATTACCGAGCGCACGCGGGCGATCTATGTGGTGCACTATGCGGGCGTCTGCGCGGAGATGGATGCCATCAACGCCATCGCCCGGCGGCATGGGCTCCTGGTGGTGGAGGATGCCGCGCAGGCGCTGCTGTGCAGCTATAAGGGAAAGGCGGCGGGCGCGCTCGCGGATATGGCGTGTTTCAGCTTCCACGAGACGAAGAACGTCGTGAGCGGCGAAGGCGGGGCGCTCGTCATGTCGTCGGCGGATCAATATGTGCGCTCACGGGTTCACGCGGAAAAGGGCACGAACCGCACCGCTTTCATGCTCGGTCAGGTCGACAAGTACACCTGGGTGGACAAAGGCGCATCCTATATGCCGAGCGAGATCACCGCGGCGGTGCTGCGGGCTCAGCTCGAGCGCGCGGAGGACATCATCGCCGACCGGCTCGCCACCTGGCAGCGCTATCACGAGGCTTTTGCGCAGGCGGAGCGGGATGGTCTGCTGCGTCGGCCGGTGGTGCCGCAAGAATGCGTCCACAATGGCCATATTTACTATGTGCTTCTGCCTGACAACGGGCAACGCAATGCGATGATCGCCACGCTGAAGGCGAACAACGTCGGCTCGGCGTTCCACTACATTCCGCTGCATTCCTCGCCCGCGGGCGAAAGGTTCGGGCGTGTCCACGGCGATATGACGGTGACCGACACGCTGCCGGGGCGCCTCCTGCGCATGCCGCTTTGGTACGGAATGGGGACAGCGGCGGATGCCGCCGCCGAAGCTTTGCTGAAAGCGCTGCGCGTGCCACATCCGGCCTGAGCGCGCCGTTCGCCGTGGGGCGGGTGCTGCGACGCGCCGCCCATCGCGGGCATCGGTCGGCATCGGCAACTCGCCAACGATTAACGCTAAATTGTATGCAAACATGCCGTTGGCGGCCGGCGCTTCTATTGTCGGTCCGTCGCCAGCGCCTTTTGTGTCCGGCACGCCAGAAGCCTTTCCGGCTCAAGGGGATCGATTGAAGATGTCGGCCGAAGCCGTCCGCCCCGAATTCCATTGGACGAGCGATGCGCACTACTGGATCGCACTTCTGCGGTCCGGGCTGCGCACGATCGTGCTGTCGGTTCTCTTCTTCCTGGTTCTGGCCACCGCTTATCTTTTCATCGTGCCGCCGCGCTATGCGGCGAGCACCGAAATCTTCCTCGATCCGCGCGGGCTGCAGGTCATCCAGAACGACGTGACTCCGCGCTCGGAGACGAACGAGCTTGCGGTGTCGCTGGTGGAAAGCCAGTTGCGCATCGCCCAATCGGAAGCCGTGCTCCGGGAGGTGGTGCAGCATCTGAGGCTCGATCAGGATCCGGAGTTCGTGCGGCCGCCGGGCCTCTTGAGCAGCGTACGCGGGTTGCTCTCCTCACCCATCCATGAGGACGACAGCACGCGGGCCCTGCGCGAG
>DASRYA010000167.1:0-10178 GCA_035687305.1 Hyphomicrobium sp.
AGCGTCGAAGGCCGGCATGATCGGCATGACCAAGTCGCTCGCCCGCGAGGTCGCCCCGCGCGGCATCACCGCCAACTGCATCGCCCCGGGCTTCATCAGCACCCCGATGACAGCGGCACTGAACGAGAAACAGACTGACGAGATCGCCAAGATGATTCCCCAGCAGCGCTTCGGAGCCCCCGAAGAAGTGGCCGCGGGCGTCGTTTACCTCGCCAGTAACGAGGCCGGCTACATCACCGGCCAGACCTTGCACATCAACGGCGGAATGGCGATGGTCTAGAGCCCATGGCTGGTTTCTATTGGATGGACCTAACGGGCCGTGTATCCGGGGGAATTTGGTCGCAACCGGCAGGGCCTTTCGCCCCAGCGGGCCGCTGGCCAAGCTCAGGGAAGTGTGTTAACGAGCCGAACGGTTTTTCGACCCTCGGCGCGTTCGCGCGAGTAAACGAAGGGCCGAAGTCCGACCGGCGCACGGAGTGCGAACAAGTGGGAAAGCCGCGTCGTTTCGATACCCATCGGCGGCGGGCGCCTCTATAGAGATATGGGGCCCGCAGCCGGTTACCGGGTAAGTCCAACAAACCAAATTTACGAACTGCTAAAAGCAAACCGACGCGAGGGAAGACGATGAGCGATGTCGCTGAGCGCGTGAAGAAGATTGTCGTGGAGCATCTTGGCGTGGAGGCCGAAAAGGTCACCGAGAACGCCAGCTTCATCGACGACCTGGGCGCTGACAGTCTGGACACTGTAGAGCTCGTGATGGCATTCGAAGAGGAGTTCGGCTGCGAAATCCCGGATGATGCAGCCGAGCACATTCTGACCGTTGGCGATGCGGTCAAGTTCCTCGAGAAGAACGCCTCCGCCGCCTAAACCTATTTGTCGGCTCCCGTTTCGCTTCGGCGACACGGGAGCGGCAACACCGCGGTGCTTGCGCGAGGCTGTCCAAGCACCTCGAGGCTCGACTTCGAGGCTTGACCGGACCGCAAGCTTTCGCGCCGGCCATTAATTCCCGCTTCGAAGGATCAGGATGCGTCGCGTCGTCATCACAGGACTTGGCATCGTCTCCCCCGTCGGCTGCGGGGTGGAGGCGTCGTGGAAAGCGCTGCTGGCTGGCGCCAACGGCGCCCGGCGCATCGAGGAGTTTCAAGTCGACGATCTGACCTGTCAGATCGCCTGCTTCATTCCCCGCGGCGCCAAGGAAGACGGCAAGTTCAATCCCGACGATTGGATGGAGCCTAAAGAGCAGCGCAAGGTCGACGACTTCATCGTCTATGCGATGGCGGCGGCCGAGCAGGCGCTGGCGGATTCCGGCTTCGTTGCCGATACGGAAGACAAGCAGGAGCGGGCCGGCGTTCTGATCGGCTCCGGCATCGGCGGCCTTTCGGGGATTGCCGATACCTCGATCCTCTTGAAGGAAAAGGGTCCGCGCCGCGTATCGCCGTTCTTCATTCCCGGCCGTCTCATCAATCTCGCCTCCGGCTACGTGTCCATCCGGCACAAGCTGAAGGGCCCCAACCACGCCGTCGTCACCGCGTGCTCGACGGGCGCGCACGCCATCGGCGATGCGAGCCGGATCGTCGCCCTGGGCGATGCCGACATCATGGTGGCGGGCGGATCCGAATCTCCGATCTGCCGCATCGCTGTCGCGGGCTTTGCCGCCTGCCGCGCGCTTTCGACCGGCTTCAACGACCGGCCTACGGCCGCCTCGCGTCCCTATGACAGGGATCGTGACGGGTTCGTCATGGGCGAGGGCGCCGGCATCGTCGTGCTGGAGGAACTGGAGCACGCCAAGGCGCGCGGCGCCAAGATCTATGCCGAGGTCATCGGCTACGGCATGTCGGGCGATGCCTATCACATTACGGCTCCGGCCGAGAATGGCGATGGCGCCTACCGCTGCATGCGCGCTGCCCTGAAGCGGGCCGATATCGAAGTCAGCGATATCGACTACGTCAACGCGCACGGCACCTCGACGCCGATGGGCGATGAGATCGAGCTCGGTGCCGTCGAGCGCCTGTTCGGCAACGCGGCCGGCAAGCTCGCCATGTCGTCGACCAAGTCGGCGACGGGCCACCTTTTGGGCGCAGCGGGCGCGATCGAGGCGATCTTCTCCACCCTCGCCATCCGGGACAATATCGCCCCGCCGACGCTGAACCTCGATAATCCGTCCGTCGAAACGGCCATCGATCTGGTGCCGCACACGGCGAAGAAGCGCGAAATCAATACCGTGCTGTCCAACTCGTTCGGTTTCGGGGGCACGAACGCCTCGCTCATTCTGCGCCGGCTGGACTAGATTCTGCGTAGGTTCGGCGGCCGCCTGAGGTCGTATCGCCACGGTGCCGATACCGCGTGGACGGTAACGTTTTCCTCTCGCGCTTTTGCCATAATTCGCTCTAGGTTCGGGGCGGTATTAACTGCGATGCCGTCATGGAATGGCGTAGCCGGAGCGCACTTTGAGCACCCTGCCTCCACCAAGGCACGAGCCGACTTTACGCCGTGGCGCTAATCGTCCGCGCTCGCCTGCCGAGATGCTGGAGCCTTCGCGCCCGCCCGGTCCTCCGCGCGGGGCGCTGCCTCCGCACGCCGCGCGGCGCGGCTCCGTCATCGTCCGCATCCTGAGCGGCGCCTTCACGCTTCTTCTGTTCGTGATGCTTGCCGCCGGGGCGATGTTAGCGCTGCTGTATCATCAGTTCGAGGCACCGGGGCCGCTGGCGCAATCGCGCGTCATTACCGTTCCGCGCGGAGAAGGCCGGATCGAGATCGCAACGCGCCTCGAAAAGGAAGGCGCCATCTCCAACCGCTGGGCCTTCATCGCCAACTACCTGCTCCGCAACGCCATCGGGCCCAAGCAGACCGAGCTGAAGGCGGGCGACTACGAAATCAAGAAGCACGCCAGCATGGCCGAGATCATGGAGACGCTCGCGCTCGGCCGCGGCGTGCTTTCCAAGATCACCATTCCCGAGGGGTGGACGAGCCTCCAGATCGTGCAGCGCCTGCGCGAGGAGGAGGAACTCGCCGGAGAAATCGCCGAGATCCCGCCGGAGGGCTCGCTGCTGCCCGACACCTACCGCTATTCGAAGGGCATGGATCGCCGCGAGCTGCTAGAGCGCATGCAGAGCGAGATGCAGCGCTTCCTCGCCGCCGCATGGGAGCGCCGCCAGCCGAGCTTGCCGATCGCGACACCGGAAGAGGCGCTCGTGTTCGCCTCGATCGTGGAGAAGGAGACGGGGCGTGCGGACGAGCGCGGCCGCGTCGCCTCGGTCTTCATGAACCGTCTGCGCAAGGGAATGCGCCTGCAATCGGATCCGACCGTGATCTACGGGATCGTCGGCGGGCAGGGCAGCCTCGGGCGCTCCATCACGCGCGCCGATCTCGACCAGAAGACCGCGCACAACACCTATCAGATCGGCGGACTGCCGCCGACGCCGATCTGCAACCCGGGCCGGTCCGCCATCGAGGCGAGCCTCGATCCGCCGAAGACGAACGATCTTTATTTCGTCGCCGACGGCACCGGCGGACACACGTTCTCCGACAGCCTCAAGAACCACAACGCGGCGGTGAGCGTGTGGCGCAAGGTCGAGCGCGAGCGCAAGAAGGATGCAGCGGACACCGCAAATGCGACGGCAGGCGCCGCGGACGCAGGGGACGATGCCATCCCCACCACCGGGTCCGATGGAGAGCTGCGCGTCATCAATTCCGCAGCGCCGGCGAAGGCTGCGGGCACGACGCCGGGAGCGTCGATCCCTCTTCCGATACGCAAACCGCGGCACTGACGGGCTGCGACGCGCTACGTGGCGCGAACAGCAGTTGCAGCGCGCCGCGAGGCTCCGCGGCACTCATTGCAATCGCCAGCCGTCCGGATATGCCGCCCCGGCCGTATGCCGCGCGCGCGCCGCTTGTTGCCTCGGCCCGGGCGCGTTAAGCGTCGTTCCGACTTTCATGGATTTGCGGAACGGCGCTGCGCTTTGTGTTCGCCTGCTTCTTATCGGAAAACCGGTTCCCACTTTTCCGGAAGCAACCTCCTTCACCCGTGCTTCTTATCGGAAAACCGGTTCCCACTTTTCCGGAAGCACTTTAGATTTTGCCATGCGTTGGGCTCCCCGGCGCCACCCAGCCCAACGGAGCGGCAATGACCATCAAGAGCATGACCGGCTTTGCCCGCGCCGAAGGCGCATTTGCGGGCACGAGCTGGCATTGGGAGATTCGCAGCGTCAACGGCCGCGGGCTCGATGTACGCCTGCGTCTGCCGTCGGGCTTCGAGCTGCTCGAGCCGAAGGTCCGCGAGGCAATTGCGCGGCATCTGACGCGCGGGAGTGTCAACGTCAGCCTCTCGTGCGAGAGCACCAGCGAGGCCCACGAGCTGCGCCTCAACGAGCGCGCGCTGGCGCAGGTGCTGCTGGCCGCCGACCGCATCCGCGACCTGACGAACGCCGAGCCCGCGCGGGTCGATACGCTCATCGCCATCAAGGGCGTGCTCGACATCGTCGAGGCGCAGGAGGATCCCGAGCAGGCGGCCGGTCGCGCCGAGGCGCTGCTCGCCTCCCTGGAAACGGCGCTTGCGGCGCTCGTCGCTTCGAGGGCCGCCGAGGGCGCGCGTCTTTCCTCGACGCTCACCGCCCAGCTCGACGAGATCGAGCGCCTGGTGGAAACGGTGCGGGTTGCACCCGGAAGAACACCCGAAGCCATCGCCGCACGCCTCAAGGAGCAGGTTGCGCGGCTCATGGAGACGGGCGCCAACTTCGATCCGGCCCGGCTCCACCAGGAAGCGGTGCTGCTTGCAACGCGCGCCGATGTGGAGGAAGAGCTGCAGCGGCTCACCTCGCACATCGGCGCCGCGCGCGAGCTTCTCGCCGACAACGCCGCCGTGGGGCGTAAGCTCGATTTCCTCACCCAGGAATTCAACCGCGAGGCTAACACGCTTTGCTCGAAGGCGAACGACATCGAAATTTCCCGCGCCGGCCTCGCGCTGAAGTCGATCATCGATCAGCTGCGTGAGCAGGTGCAGAACATCGAGTAGCGGAAGACGGAAGGCGAGCGGTGCAACGGCCAGCGGACGGGATATGTCAGACAGCTCAACGATAGAGCGGCGCGGGCTGCTTCTTGTTCTCTCCTCGCCGTCGGGTGCGGGCAAGACGACGCTGGCGCGTCACCTGATGGAGACCGATCGGGGCATCTCGATGTCGGTATCGGTGACGACGCGGCGTCCGCGCCCAGGCGAGGTCGACGGCAAGGACTACAGGTTCGTCGACGAGCGCACGTTCAAGCGCATGGCCGATGCCGGCGAGCTTCTGGAATGGGCGCGCGTCTTCGACAACTACTACGGCACGCCGCGTGCGCCCGTGGAGGCTGCCGTCGCGCAGGGCCGTGACATCCTCTTCGACATCGACTGGCAGGGGGCGCAGCAGCTCTCCGAGAAGATGAAGCACGACGTGGTGCGCGTGTTCATTCTGCCGCCGTCGGTCGCGTCCCTCGAGCAGCGGTTGCGCGCGCGGGCGCAGGACCCGGACGAGGTGGTGCGCCGGCGCATGGACGAGGCCGCGGCCGAGATCAGTCACTGGCCGGAATACGACTACGTCATCGTCAACACCGATCTGCCGCAGTCGATGCACGGTCTCAGCGCCATTCTCACCGCAGAGCGCCTGCGGCGGGACCGCCTCAACGGGCTCACCGCGTTCGTGCGCGACATGCAGAGCCAGCTTTGACGCGCCTGCGCTGATCTCGGATGCGGGCTCCGGGGCCCGGCTGCCGGGCTCAGGACGGGTGCAGGCTAGGCGTCGTGCGGATACGGCTGCCCTGCGCCTGCGTCGGCCCCGGGCGCGCCGTTCTTTCGCTGGACCACGCATGCGTCATACGGACGCCCACGGTCACGGCGTATACCTTCTTGCAGCCCGGCGAAGACACAGCCGACCCTTCCCGCTAGAACACGATCGCTTTTCTTCGAATCGCGATGCGGCTCTAGCCTTTTGATTGGACCGATGATTCACCCTTCGGACTGGTAGGGTCCGAAGCGATCATGGTCTAAAAAGCACCACGCGGAATATCAGCCTCCGGAATCCCCGTATGCGTGTTCGCCGTTCCTCCCGGTCTGCGGTGTGTCTGCTGGTGCTGTTGCTCAGCGCGGTAGCGACTGCGCTCATCCCCGGCGCCAGCGCATCCGCTGCGCCCGCCGTGCCGTATCAGGTTTCGCCCGCAGAACTCCGCAAGGCACAGCCGGGACATCTCTTCAATATCTACCCGCAGATCGGCGGCGCGCCGGCAAACGCGAAGGCGTTCCGCATCATCTATCGGTCGACGGGTGTCAACGGCGAGCCGATCGCCGTCTCCGGCACGGTCATCTATCCCGCCGGGCCCGCGCCCAAGGGAGGCCGCGATGTCATCGCGTGGGCGCACTACACGACCGGCGTTTCCGCGCGCTGCGCGCCGACGCTGCTGCCCAATCTTTCCGGCACCATTCCCGGTCTCGAGACGATGCTCTCGCGCGGCTATGTGGTCGTCGCCACCGATTACGAGGGGCTGGGAACACCGGGTGTGCATGCCTATCTCGTCGGCGTCAGCGAAGCACGCTCGGTGCTCGATTCGGTGCGCGCCGCGCGCAGGCTCTCCGGCGCCCACGCCACGAACCGCTTCGCGGTGTGGGGGCACTCGCAGGGCGGTCACGCGGCGCTCTTTTCCGGCGAGCTTGCGCCGGAATACGCGCCCGAGCTCAAGCTCGTCGGCATTGCCGCGGCCGCGCCCGCAACCAATCTCGTCGATCTTTTCAAGGCGCAGAAGAACTCGATCGCGGGCGACAGCCTCACCGCCATGGCGTTGCTGTCATGGGCGCGAACATACAACCTGCCGCTGCGCGATCTGCTGGAAGATGGCGTCGAGACGCGTTTCGAGAAGGTTGCGGAAAGCTGCCTGCAGTCCATCTCGCAAATGCTGAAGACACTGTCGCTCGCCCGGCCGCTGAAGGAGAACTTCCTCAAGGCGGACCCGACGTCGCTTCCCGAATGGCGCGCGCTCATGGAGAGGAACTCGCCGGGGCACAGGCCGATCAAGGTGCCGGTGTTCATCTCCCAGGGCACGGCGGACAAGACCGTCAACCCGAGCCTGACGGTGCGCTATGCCAAGGCGCTCTGCGCCAGGGGTACGCCGGTCACGATCAAGATGCTGAAGGGCACGTCTCACAGCTTCGTTGCGGAGCAGAGCGCGTATGCGGCCGTTACATGGATCGACAAGCGCTTCGCGGGCGCCAAGCCGCCGAACGATTGCCCCCGGTGAGGCACGAACGATCTGCAACTCGAGCCGGTAGGCCCCTCCCGGTGAGGGCTTCGTAACAGGTCGGTGCTAGACCATGATCGCTTCGGACCCTACCCGTCCGAAGCGTCAATCATCGGTCTAATCAAAAGACCATGATCGCTGCGAACCCTACCCGTCCGAAGCGTCGATCATCGGTCTCATCAAAGGCTAGAGCGGCATCGCGATTCGAAGAAAAGCGATCGTGGTCTAGTGAGCTTCGGCGCGCGGATTTCGGCCGGTCACAGCCGAATGCGCCGCAGCGTTCACCCCTCGTCCCGTCGCCGGTCCGGTAGTCTATCCATGCTACGTTACGTCATCTCGCTCCGATTGATCATGCTCGCGGCCGCCGCCGGCACGGCGATAGGCGCCGCCATCATGTTCTGGCAGGGGGGCGCGATGATCCTCCGCGCGGGGCTCGATCTCTACGCCGGCGAGGAGCCAAAGCTCGTCACCGCGATGGTGATGGGTGCGACGGACGTCTTTCTCTTCGGCGTCGTGCTCGTGATTTTCGCATACGCGATCACGTTCGGCTTCGTGTTCGAGTTGACGCCGAAAGACCGGCGTGCACTGCCGAACTGGATGCGCCCCACCGGCATGCACGAGCTCAAGATGACGCTGGTGAGCGTCATTCTCGTTTATCTCGTCGTCGATTTCGCCACCGACTGGGCAGAGACGGGCCAAAGCGCGAGCTGGGAAATGCTGGTGAAGCCCATTTCGATCCTGCTGCTCGCGGCCACGTTGCGCCTTTTCACCTTCGACACCGAGCACCGCCCGACCGGGAAGGACGAGGCAACGACGGTCGAGACCGAGAAGAGCTAGGCACCTCGGGCGAGGGGCACTCAGGCTCCGCCGCCGCTACGCAGAAACGCACGCTCATAAACGAGCGCGAGGCGTGCGAAGTCTTTCACCGGAATGTCCTCGGCGCGCAGGTTGCCCGCGATGCCCGCCGCTTCGAGCAGCGCTTCCGGCTCGGCCTTCAATTGCTTGAGGCTTGCCCGCAGCATCTTGCGCCGCTGACCGAACGCTGCGGCGGTGACCTGCGCGAGCACGGCGGGCTTGCACGGCGGCGAAGGTTCGGGATGCGGGACGAGATCGACCACGGCGGACGCAACCTTCGGTGGCGGCGTGAACGCCTCGCGGGGGAGATTGAGCACGATGCGCGCCGACGCCCGCCACTGCGCCAGCACGGAAAGGCGCCCGTAGGCTTTCGTGCCGGGCTGCGCGACGATGCGCTCGGCGACCTCCTTCTGGAACATCAGGACCATGCGCGCATACCACGGCGGCCACGGCTCGGTGTCGAGCCAGCCGGTCAGCAGAAGCGTTGCGACGCCATAGGGCAGATTGGCGATGATGATCGCCTTTCCAGCCGATGGCCCGAGCAGCTTGCGCCAGTCGACGCGGAGCGCATCGGCGAAATGCACCTCGAGCCGGCCATCGTAACGCGCCGCGATCATATCGAGGGCGCCGCGGGTGCGCTCGTCCCGCTCCACGGCAATGACGCGCTGTGCGCCTTCGAGGAACAGCGCGCGCGTGAGGCCGCCGGGACCCGGCCCGACCTCGACCACCGTGCGGCCTTCGAGCGAGCCCGCCGCCCGCGCGATGCGGCGCGTGAGGTTGAGATCGAGGATGAAGTTTTGCCCGAGGCTCTTCTTGGCGCTGAGGTCGAACGCCTTGATCACCTCGCGCAGCGGCGGCAAGCCGTCCGGCGTAGGGCCTGCGCCGTCACCCATTGGCATGCCGGGGCTGCGGCTCATGGAGAGGCTGCAACGCGCGATGCGGCGATGGACGAGGCCATGCGCAGCGCCTCGATCAAGCTCGTGGCGGAGGCCCGTCCCTCGGCGGCGATGTCGAAGGCCGTGCCGTGGTCGGGCGAGGTTCGGATGAATGGCAGCCCGAGCGTGACGTTGACGCCTTCGTCGAAACCGATCGTCTTCAGCGGGATCAGCGCCTGGTCGTGATACATGGCGATCACCGCGTCATAGCCGCGGCGCGCGGCGGCATGGAACAGCGTGTCGGCCGAGTGCGGACCGGTCACCGAAAGCCCCTCTGCACGCAGATCCGCAATGGCCGGGCCGATTGTCTCGATCTCCTCCCGGCCCATGGTGCCTTCCTCGCCCGCGTGGGGGTTGAGGCCGGCGACGGCGATGCGCGGCGCGCCAATTCCGAAATCACGTTTCAGGGCGGCATAAGTAATGCGCACGGTCTCGTAGATCAGCGGGCGCGTGATGGCGTCGGGCACCTCGCGCACGGCACAGTGGACGGTGAGCGGTACGACGCGCAACTCGCGCGAGGCCAGCATCATCACCGGGCGCAGGGCCTTGCCCGTGCGGCGCTCGGAGAGGGCGGCGAGGAATTCGGTATGACCGGGGAAGGGGAAGTCGGCGCTCCGTACCACGTGTTTCGCGATGGGGTTCGTGACGACCGCAGCCGCTTCGCCCCGCATCACCGCTTCGGTGGCCGACACGATGGCGCCGACGATGCCAGCGGCGTTTGCCGCATCCGGCGCACCGGGACGGGCGCGCACGGGGAGCGGCTGATGGATCACCGGGAGCGCCTTGCCGAAGGCATCGGAGGCTTCACGCAGGCCCGTAAAGCGCGCGACCGGGACGGTAAGGCCGATCTGCCGGGCGCGATCGATGAACGTGTCGGCATCGCCGAAAACGACGAAGGGCTCCAGGCCACGGTCGGACCGCTCCAGCCAGGCACGCAGCGTAATCTCCGGGCCGATGCCCGCCGGGTCGCCCATCGATACCGCAAGCGGGCGCCGCCGGCGCGTCTCGGCTCCAATCCCCATCAGCGGTACTCGATGTGGGCGTCCGTACGCAGGTCCTTGAGATGCTTGCGGGAGATGATCTCGAACTCCTTCTGCCGCAGCTCGTTCTGCGCCGTCTCGCGCTTCGTCT
>DASRYA010000168.1:0-6540 GCA_035687305.1 Hyphomicrobium sp.
CCGCAGCTCCCGTTTCTATGACACGCGCGGTGCGGGCGGGCGAGGGCGCGGCGAGATTTTGCCAGCTCTTGGCAGGGGTTGTCGGCGCGGCGCCGCCATACCGGGACGGACTTGACTGCCATCTTGCAACTTATGGTAGAATTTCGTTAACGTATGTATGTCTGCGTGCGGCGCCGTTACCGGGCCAGCGAGGCACATTGGCGAAATTTCTAACCGGCTGGCGTGCAACAGAAAATTCCGCTCTCTCTCGTTCTGATGGTCGGCCGGCGGCCGTTGGCGGCGGCATTCGCCTGCACCGGCCTTCTCAGCCTCCTGGCGTTCGCGGGCCCGGTCTACATGCTGCTGGTCTACGCGCGAGCGCTACCGCAGCGGGACCCCGGGGAGCTGTTACGCCTCACCGCCGCAATGGGACTGCTCTACGGGCTCGCGGCGGTCGCGGATATCGCGCGCCAGCGCATCTTCGCTTTGCGGGCTCGGGCGATCGACGGCCTCGTCATCGACGGCGCCGTCGCCGGCGTCCGGCCGGTGCCGGTCCGCGACCTCGACGGCGTTTGCGCGTTCCTCACGGGCCCGGCCGCAGCGGCGCTTTGCGACCTTCCCTTTCTGCCCGTCTATCTCCTCGCGTTGTACCGGCTGCATCCCGCATTCGCTGCCATGGCTGCCGTCGCCGCGCTGACGGTCGCGGGATGCCTGCTCGCGGCGAACCTCGTCAGCCGGGGGCCGACGGAACGCGCCGCGCGCCTCGACGCTCAACGCCGGACACTTGCGGCGCAGCTTGCCGATCGGGGGCTCAGCGCCGCATCCGCCGGCACACGGACCCGGGCGTGGACCACCGTGCACCGGCGGCTGCGGGAGGAGCAGGACGTCGCAGCCCGTCCCGTCATGTTGGCGGCGGCGATGGTGCGCGCTCTGCGACCTGCGCTGCAATCGGCGATGCTCGGCCTCGGCGTCTATCTGGTGATGCTCGACATGTGCGCACCTGCCAGCATCCTCATCGCCGCCATTCTGCTGCCGCGGGTGCTGGGGCCGCTCGAGATCGCGCTCGGCCAATGGCGCAATATTCAAAGCGCCGGTGCGAGCGCGGAGAAGCTGCGAGCGTTCATTGCGCCCGCCGCAACCTTGGCGCCCCGTGCCGCGCGCAGCACCGCGCCGGCCGTTCGCGCGACGCTACGCGCATCCGGCTCGCGTGTCGGCACAGACGAGCGGACGGCGCCTGGGCCGAGCACACAAAGCACCGCGACCGCCGGGTAATGGTCCCGTGGCCAGCCGGCGCACGATCAGACCTCGAACTCGTCGATGGTGGTCACCGCTTTCCGCAGCGCCTCCGACCACGAGCTCGACAGGTGCTTGAAATATTTGTCGTCCTGATTGATCCGCTTTTCGCGCCGGATCTCGAGGCTGTCGCGCTCGTAGAGCAGGATGTCGATCGGCATGCCCACCGACAGGTTCGAGCGCAGCGTGGAATCGAAGCTCAGGAGTATCAGCTTGGCGGCCTCGCCGAGCCGCATGCTCGGCTGCGCTACGCGATCTAAAATGGGCTTGCCGTACTTGTGCTCGCCGATCTGCAGGTAGGGCGTTTCGTCCGTCGCCTCGATAAAGTTGCCTTCCGGGTAAATCTGAAAGAGCCGCGGCCGTTCCGTGCCGATCTGGCCGCCGAATATGAAGGATGCGGCGAAACCCGCCTTGGTCATCTCCAGCGCCGGCCCGTCGATGGCGCGGATGCTCCGCACCGCGTCCCCGACGAGGCGTGCCGCGCGATACATGGTCGGCACCGTGAAGAGGTTCACCGTATCCGGGTCACCGCTTTCTCCAGCGGCGAGCTGCTCGTTGAGCAGACTGATGACCGATTGCGTGATCGACAGGTTGCCGGCGGCCAGCAACACGAGTACGCGGTCACCGGGCTT
This sequence comes from Hyphomicrobium sp., assembly GCA_035687305.1. GTDB lineage: Bacteria > Pseudomonadota > Alphaproteobacteria > Rhizobiales > Hyphomicrobiaceae > Hyphomicrobium_A. The sequence continues at coordinate 1,905 of DASRYA010000168.1, forward strand.
GCACCAGGAGTTGAGCTTGCGAAACTGGCTGATGTTGTCGACGCCGGCATTGGTGCGCGTGTCGGACGCGAACACCAGGCCGCGGTCCAGGTACATTGCGACGCAGTAGGTCATTTGCCGGCTCCCGTCAGCCAAGCCGCCGCCGCGAGCTCTCCTGCGGTCACTGCTGCTGGGCTCCGCCTTGCTGCTGGACTTCCACGGCAACGTCAAGGACCTCATCGAGGCCGCCGCGACGATTGCCCGTGATTGGCGCCGCCGAGGCTGCGTCCAAACCGCACGCGAGGCGGACATAGCGCTCGGTCGGGCATAGCTGGTTGGCCGGGTCGAAGCCGAGCCAGCCGAGGCCGTCGATGAAAACCTCCGCCCAGGCGTGCTGCGCTTCGGACGGGCGCGCCTCGCCGGTGGCGAAGTAGCCGCTCACGTAGCGGGCCGGGAAACCCATCAGGCGCGCGGCGCATATGAATACATGGGCGTGGTCCTGACAGACACCGCGCCCATCCTTCAAGGCGTCCGCCGCGCTGGTGTGGGCATCGGTGGCGCCGACCTCGTAGCGCACCCGTTCGCCGATCAGCCGCATCAGCGCGTGCAGGCGGTCGATCGGATCCGCAGCGGCCAATTCGCCGACGAGAGCGCGGATGGTATCGTCCGGAGCCGTCTTCGGCGTCTCGCGACGGTAGATGCGCACCGGGGCGGCGTCGGCGAGGCCACGGGCGAAACCCGCGTTGTCCTGCGTCTCGACGGTTCCGCGCGCGATGATCGTGATCTCCGCGTGCGGCTGGGGCACGGCCACGAGATGCGAGGCATTGCCGAAGGCATCGCGAAAGCACACGGCCGCCTCGATCGCGGGCATCTCCACACCCCAGCTCACGACGCGTTGGCCCTCGAACGAGGGCGGCGTCAGTCGCAGGGTGTGGATGCTGTAGAGCGCGGGTGTCGAATATCTGTAGCGCGTCACATGACCAATGGCGACGAGCACCGGACGAGACCTCCTCAGCCGTTGAAGTGATAAGCGTCCGCAACCTCGTTGCCGAGGCGGTTGTTGCGGGCGATGAAATCTCCGATGAACTCGTGCAGGCCGGACTGGAAAATCCGGTCGATGTTGCCGCCGGCCAGGCGGCCGCGTGTCGAGGATGCCGTCGCGTGGCAATCCCGTCGGGTGCCGTAGAGATCCGCGAGATCATCGAGCGCCACATTGATCTGATCGTAACTGGCGCGCAGCGAGCGCGGCATCGCCTGGTTGAGGATGAGATATTCCGCGATGCGCCACGGCTTGTAGTTCTGCTTGTAGACCCAGCGGTAGCTCCGGTGCGCCGAGACGGAGCGCAGAATAGCGCCCCATTGCACGCTATCGATGCCACCGCCCACCATTTCGACTTGCGGCAGCAGCACATAATATTTCACGTCGAGAATACGAGCGGTGTTGTCGGCGCGCTCGAGGAAGGTGCCGAGCTGGCTGAAGAAGAACGTGTCGTTGCGCAGGATGGTGTTGAGCAATGCACCACGGTAGAGCGCGGAGCGTGCGCGCACCCAATCGAGAATGCGCGGCAGCTCTCCGGCGGTCACGCTCTTGGGATTGATGTTCGAAAACTCGATCCAGGCGGCATTGAGACACTCCCACATGTCGCGCGTGAGCGAGGTGCGCTGCGCGCGGCCGTTACGGCGCGCTGCGGCAAGGCACGATTTGACGCTCGAAGGGTTGGAGAGGTCGAACAGCAGGTAGTTGATCACGTCGCGGGTGGTCAGCGCCTCGTGTCCGGCGAAGTATCCCTGTGCGCAACCGGCGCTGGCGAGCGTCGAGCGCCATTCCTCGTGGGTGCCTTCGGCATCGCGCGGTAGCAGCACGATGCGGTAACCCACCTCTATGAGCCGCGCCATGTTCTCGGCTCTCTCCACATACCGTGCGAGCCAGTAAAGGTCGTTGGCCGTTCGCCCCAGCATCTCCGCGCTACGCTGCTCCTTTTGCTCGCTGCCGCCGCTTCGCTGTCCGCTCAATCCTGCAGAACCCAGGTGTCCTTCGTGCCGCCACCCTGGCTGGAATTGACCACCAGCGAGCCTGCGCGCATCGCAACGCGCGTCAGTCCGCCGGCTGTTATGCGCACCTGATCGCCCAGCAGCACAAACGGGCGCAGATCGAGATGGCGCGGCGTCACACCGGCAGCGACGAGCGTCGGACAGGTAGAAAGCGCAAGTGTCGGCTGGGCGATGTAGTTTGCGGGGTTCGCCGTCAACTTGCGGCGAAACGCTTCGATCTCGGCGCTGGAGGCGGTCGGCCCGACGAGCATGCCGTAGCCGCCCGAACCGTGCACTTCCTTCACCACCAGCTCCGGCAAGTGCTCCAATACGTATTTGAGGTCGTCCGGCCTGCGACAACTATAGGTGGGCACGTTCTGCAGGATCGGCGCGCGCCCGCTGTAGAATCTTATGATCTCCGGGATGTAGCTGTAGATCGCCTTGTCGTCGGCGATGCCGCCGCCTGGCGCATTGACGATGGTGACGCGGCCGGCGCGATAGGCATTGAAGAGGCCCGGAACGCCGAGAACGGAATCGGGGCGGAACACCAGCGGGTCGATAAAATCGTCGTCGATACGGCGATAGATCACGTCGAGCCGCTGCAGGCCCTGCGTCGTCTTCATTTGCAGGTAGCCGTCGATGATCGCCAGATCGCGGCCCTCGACCAGCTCCACGCCCATCTGATCGGCGAGGAACGAGTGCTCGAAATAGGCGCTGTTGTATTGTCCCGGCGTCAGCAGGGCGATGGTCGGCTCAGCGTCCATCCCGCGCGGCGCGACGCTCTCCAGCGTCCTCAACAGGTTCTCCGGATAGTTCTCGACCGGCGCCACGCGGTTGCGCGCGAACAGGTCGGGGAACATGTGCATCATCGTTTCGCGGTTCTCGAGCATGTAGGAAACGCCCGAGGGCGTGCGCGTATTGTCCTCCAGCACGAAGAAGTCGTTCTCGCCGGTGCGCACGATGTCGATGCCGATGATGTGGCTATAGATGCCGAGGGGCGGGTCGACGCCCATCATCTCCGGCACGAATGCCGCGTTGCAGACGATCAGCTCCTCGGGGATTCTGCCCGCCTTGATGATCTCCTGGCGGTGGTAAATGTCGAACATGAACGCGTTGAGCGCACGCACGCGCTGCTCGATGCCGGCCGTGAGGCGGCGCCATTCGGCTGCGGAGATGATGCGGGGGATGATGTCGAAGGGAATGAGCCGCTCGGAAGCGTCATCGCCGCCGTAGACCGCGAAGGTGATGCCCGTACGGCGGAACATCGTTTCGGCCTCGGCGAGCTTCTGCTTCAGCTCGTCGAGCCGCTGTGTGCCCAGCCATTCCGATACGGCATTATAGGGCGGGCGCACGCCATCGCCGGTGCCGTTCATTTCATCGAAAGCCCTCGACACAACCGGGCTTTTGATTGCTATCCGTTCCTGCTGCAAAGGTTCGTCTCGCTCGCCAAGCCGAGACGTATTCTGCCTGCAAACCACGCCGGGCGGGCGCCAAATCGTATTGAAAACACTGCCTGTTTCATGAGCAGCTGCCTCGAAGCGCGGCAAACGAAAAAGGCTGGCCAACAGGGTTTGCCCCTGTCGGCCAGCCTTGGATGCGGCGCTTCGATGAACGTGCGCTGTTAGAAGAGGCCCTCGATCTGGCCATCGGCGTTGAGGCGGATCGCCTCTGCGGCCGGTACACGCGGCAGGCCCGGCATCGTCATGATCTCACCGGTGATGACGACCACGAACTCGGCGCCGGCGGAAAGACGCAGTTCGCGGATCGGCACGATGTGTCCGCTCGGCGCACCGCGCTTGTTCGGATCGGTCGAGAACGAGTACTGCGTCTTCGCCATGCAGACGGGCAGGTTGCCGAAGCCACCGGCTTCGAGGTCCTTGAACGCGGTTTCGACCGATGCATCGCAGGCGATGTCGGCGGCGTGATAGATCTCGGTCGCGATCGTGCGGACCTTGTCGCGCAGCGGCATGTCCTCAGGGTAGAGCGGCCGGAATGCCGCGCGGCCTTCGTCGATCAGCGACACCATGTAGCGCGCGAGATCCTCGGTGCCGGCGCCGCCGTTGGCCCAGTGGGTGCAGACGAACGCGCGCGAGCCGACGCTTTCGACGACCTTCTTCACCTCTTCGATCTCCGCGTCGGTATCGGTGATGAAGCGGTTGATGGCCACGGCCACCGGCACGCCGAACTTCGCCATGTTTTCCAGGTGGCGCTTGAGGTTCTCGCAGCCCTTGTTGACCGCCAGGACGTTCTCGTTCTTGAGGGCATCCTTCGCGACGCCGCCGTGCATCTTGAGCGCGCGCACGGTGGCAACGACGACGGCGGCATCCGGCTTCAGGCCGGCCTTGCGGCACTTGATGTCGAAGAATTTCTCGGCGCCCAGGTCGGCACCGAAGCCTGCCTCGGTGACGACGTAGTCCGCGAGCTTCAACGCCGTCTTGGTGGCGAGCACGGAGTTGCAGCCGTGGGCGATGTTGGCGAACGGGCCGCCGTGGATGAACGCGGGATTGTTCTCCAGCGTCTGCACCAGGTTCGGCATCAGCGCGTCCTTGAGCAGCACCGTCATGGCGCCCTCAGCCTTCAGCTCACGGGCGCGGATCGGCGTCTTGTCGCGCGTGTAGCCGACGAT
>DASRYA010000169.1:0-17758 GCA_035687305.1 Hyphomicrobium sp.
CGTGTGTTACCGCGAGAACAGCCCGCGTCGGATCCTGAGCGACCTTCTCCAGCAGTGCCATCACCGAGCGCCCGTTCTCCGCATCGAGCGCTGCTGTCGGCTCGTCCGCGAGGATCACCGACGGCGCACCGGCAAGCGCGCGGGCGAGCGCGACGCGCTGCTTCTCGCCACCCGAAAGCTTCGCTGGATAGGATTTTGCCCGATGGCCGAGGCCGACGGCGATGAGCGCGTTGAGCGCCTGCGCCTGCGGATCGACCACCGGCTTTGCGCGCACGTCGAGGGCCAGCATGACGTTCTCTGTCGCCGTCATGGTGGGGAACAGGTTGTACCCCTGGAACACGAACCCGACATGGCGGCGCCGGATATCCGCGAGCCCTTCGGCATCCTTGCCCTGGGTGGAGTTGCCGGCGACGACGAGATGCCCTTCGGTCGGCGAAAGGATACACCCGAGAATGGAAAGCAGGGTCGTCTTGCCCGAGCCCGATGGCCCCATCAGCAGCGTCAGCTCGCCTGCGTAGAGCTTGAGGTCGATGCCCTTCAGCGGCTTCACCTCGCCGGCGCCCGAGCCGAACACCTTTGTGATGCCGCTCGCTTCAAGCAGCACCTTACGGTCGGATTTGGCGGTCATCGGCTGAAAACTCCTGCGGGATCGATGCGGGTGACTTTGAAGATCGCCGAAACGGCGGCGATGGCACACATGCCGATGGTCAGCGCGAACAGCAAGAGCGCCAGCCCCGGGGTCATGACGATATAGAGCGTCGAATCTTTCGACGCCCAGATGACGAGCAGCGAAAGTGCCATTCCGATGGCATAGCCGACGATGGCACTCAGCATTGCCTGGATAAGAATGACCTTGTGGATGTAGCCCGCCGAGGCCCCGAGCGCACGCAGGGTGGCGAATTCGTTGATGTGGTCTTTGGTGCTGGAATAGAGCGTTTGTGCGACGATGACGATGCCCACGATCATGCCGAGCGCCGCGCCCGCGATCAGCGCCGACCCTGCACCGGTCTGGAACAGCCAATAGTCGACGCTGCGGTTGCGGAACTCGGCCTGCGTCAGGATTTCGCGGTCCTGGAGCCGCGCCTTCAGGTCTTCGCGGACCTCCTCGAGATCGGCGCCGGGATCGACGTTCACCAGCGTGTAGGAGGCTTGATTGCTGCCCGCATCGAGCAGCATGCGTGCCTGCTTCAACGACGTGAAGACATAGGGCAGCGTCGTGAAGGAGCGGATGCCGTGCGTCACTGCGGCGATGCGCACGCGCACGCCGTTGATTTCTGCGCTGTCGCCGTTTTTCTTGACACCCAGCTCCGCGAAATATGTGTCGTCGACCGCCACGGTGAAGGGCGCCTCGAGATCGCCGATGCTGCCATCCACGAGGTTCCATGGTTTCAGCGAGCCGTTCCTGTGATCGGAGCCGACGAGCAGCACGGCGGTGCTGCCGCCCTTGGGCTTGCGCCACGCGGCGAAACCGACGACGAGCTCCTCCGAGCCCGTGACGCCCGAGGTCGAGAGCACCGAATATTTTTCATGGCCGGTGAGCAGCGATGGATCATCGAAGCTCTTCGTGCCGAGCGGCACGACCCAGAGATCGCCCTTCGAAGCGTCCAGCATTGCCGCGATCATGCGCTCCGAGCCGATGTAGAGCCCGCACTGCACCGCCACCAGCACGACGGAAAAGACGATGCCGGTGAGGGTGACGATGAGACTGACGCGATCGTGAAAGAGGTTCCGGTAGGCGAGCTTGATCGCCATGTTGACGGATTTTGGGCTGCCCTGCGGCAGCTGCTCCGTGAGCGTCGTATCGGCATGCGCCGGCATGTGGGTGTCCCCTCGCCCGCAAAATATCGCAGGTGGATATGGCGGTCTCGCAGTATTCCGGCCGCGGCCGGAAGAGTGTCACGAAGCCGCGAGCCTGTTCAACGGGCTCGCGGCTGAGCGCGGAAAGTGCCTATTCGCACGGTACACTGAGCGTCATGCCGACCGACGGAAAGAATTTCCTGCAGTCGGCCTTACTGGCCGTCAACGCCGCCTTGGGAGAAACGGTGGCAACCGCGGGCTGAGGCGTGCTCGATACGTGCGGCTCCGGAATGACCGCCGTTTCGATCGGGTCTGCAAGGTCTGTCGTGATCGACGAGTTCTCGGTCTCGGCGACCTTCGCGGGGATGTTGTCGTCGTCGGAAACGCGCGCGGCGGTTTGTGCCTTCGAGACGGACTTCTGCGTTTTGGCGGTTTTGTGTGCGGCTTTCCTGGAGACGCGTTCTTCCGAGCGGGCGGCGCGCCGGGAGATGTAGCGCTCGCGTTCATAGCGGCGGTGTTCGTAGCCGCCGTGGCTGTGGCCGTGACCGGTGAATACGGGGAGCGGCCCGCCGAAGCCCAGCCGCACTTTGAAGCCCGCATCGGCGGCTGGGCTAAACGCAGTAACACCCAAGATGACTGTGCCGATGAGCGCGATCCAGGCCTTGTTCATTTGTTCCTCCTGTCGACGGGTCGCCGTCTCGATGCACACATCATCGCGGGCGCGGGCGCCGCAGGCTGTTCCAAGCGGGACAGGACCGAATTTTTAGGAGCACCGCGTGCCCAGGGGCCGGGAAGGGCACTTTTCTGATGCTGCAAGGATGCCCGGATCGAGGCCGGTCGCGTGGCGAGCCCCACCGCCGGATATCCGGCCGCCGGCGTCTGGAAAGTGCCGCTGCCCCCCTGAGGGCTGGCTTGCGGCGCGCCGACCGGCGCCTTACCTCCCCGCGGGAGACGGGTAGAAAGCCCCATCCGGTACGACGAGCGGGTGGAAACTGTGCCCGTAATCCACCGGGCGACGGCCAAAGTCTTTTTAGGGCTTGAGAAAATCTGCGGCGGAGGCCAGCATTGGCGGAGCAAGATGGCTTCACGCCATTGCCAACCTTGCCCAATATGCCCTAACTGGCAACATAGGTCTGAGATCGTAGATTCGCATGCGCCTCAATAAGTCCACGAGCCACGCCGTCCGCATCCTGATCGATTGCGCCAAGGCACAAGGGCAGCTCATCAAAGTCGCCGACATCGCTCAGCGGCTCGACATCACCCAGCAGAACGCCTTCAAGATCGTGCATCTGCTGACGAAGGCGGGCTTCCTCGCTTCCGCCCGCGGCCGCCACGGCGGCGTACGCCTGGCCCGTCCGGCTGTCCAGATCAGCATCGGCGATGTCGTCCGCTCCATCGAAGGCATGGGCCAGGACAAGGACGACGCTGGCGTCGAGGGCAGCCTGCACCAGATCGTCGATAACGCCCTCGATGCATTCATCGGCGTGCTGGATCAGCACACCCTCGAAGACATGGTCGGCGCGCAGCGCTCGCCAGCCACGCGAGGCTCGGGCGGCCGCTCCGGCAAGGGGCCTCTCAGCGCCGCTCCGCTCCCCCGTAACCGGCGCGGCTCCCAGTCCGCCCCGGCGCGGCAGATTGGTTAACCCGGGCGGGTTTGATCCAGAGCAATTAAGCCTCTCGCGCTGCTCGCTAAAATGTGCGGCGTAACAGCGCTTGACATAAGCTCCCGGTCCTTCAAATGTGGAATGAGCTTTTCCATATTTAAGGTACGCGCAGCCTTAGAAAAACGAGTGCGCGCTAGGAAGTTGCGATGATCGTCTGCTCGTGTACCGAAATCTCTGACCGCGACATCGAGATCGCGCTCGTCGAGATCCTCAACGCGCCCGACGCGCCGATACCCACGCCGGGCATCGTCTATCGCCATCTGGCCAAGCGGATGAACTGCTGCGGCTGCGCGCCGTTCGCAGTGGACACGATCTACAACAAAGTCGACGAACTGGAGAAAAAGGGCCTTATTTCTCCGACGCTTAGCGCTACAACGCGCAGCAAGCTCCTCGAATTCACCGCCCGCCGCTCCAAAGCGAGCCCGGTCGCAAAAGTCGACTCCGTAGCTCGGCAATCCGAGGATTCCGTTCGCAAAATTGGCTGAGCGGTTTTTTAGACTGGAATGTTTCTAATTTACCCACCAATATCCCCCTCGCATCCCGTTAACTAGGGGTTGCGCTCTGGGTCACGTCGCTGCGCGCGTCAACGTTCGACTCAGTACCCAACCATTCACGTTGAGGCAGAGGGCGGCCATGAAAGGCAATAAAGAAGTCATCGACGCACTGAACTTCGCGCTGAAGCTCGAGCTCGGTGCGGTTAACCAGTATTGGCTGCACTACCGGCGCCTCGATGACTGGGGCTACACCAAGCTGGCGAAGAAGGAGCGCGAGGAATCCATCGAGGAGATGCGCCACGCCGACAAGCTCATCACCCGCATCATCTTCCTAGAAGGCTTCCCGAAGATGCAGGAGATCGCGCCGCTGATGATCGGCGAGAACCTGAAAGAGGTTCTCGAGTGCGACCTCAAGGGCGAATACATTGCGCAGGAGTTCTACGCCAAGGCGCGTGAGCTCTGCCGGCACCACAAAGACTTCGTCTCGATGGATATCTTCGACGAGCTGCTGCACGACGAGGAGAGCCACATCGACTTCATCGAGACCCAGCTCGACCTTCTGAAGAACATCGGCATCCAGAACTACGGCCAGCTCCAGGCCGCTTCCGCCGACAAGGTCGAAGGCGACGCGGAATAACACGGGCGCGCGGAGCGTCGTTCGTGATGCTTCGCGCCAGGACAGCGTTTCACGACCCTGCATGGGCGGCCTCCCCTGGAAACGGGGGTGGCCGCTTTTTTGTTCAGCGCGCTATGCGAGACGCGAACGCTTCCCGTGCGCGCATAGCTCAGCCCGCAGCTCAGCCGCCATTCCCGCTGTTCTCCAGCGCGCGGAAATGACCGCGCCCCTGCAGCCAGACCAGCAGCAGCAGCGCCGGCAGCGCCGTCAACGCCGTCGCGATGAAGAACATCGGCCAGCCGAGCGCATTGGCCATAAATCCCGTGCCCGACGAGAAGAACGTGCGGCCGGTTGATGCGAGCGCTGTCAGCAGCGCGTACTGCGTCGCCGTATGCAGCGGGTTGCGGCACAGCGCCGACAGATACGCGACGAAGATGACGGTGCCGATAGCACCGGAGAAGTTCTCGACGATGATGGCGACCGTCAGCGCTTCCGGGCTGGGTGTCTGATAGTTCAGCCATACGAAAGCGAGGTTGGAGGCCATTTGCAGGCACGCGGCGAGCCACAGGGCGCTCGAAAGCGACATGGCCCGCGCCACCGCTCCGCCGGCAAATCCGCCGAGCAGCAGCGCTGCAAGGCCGACGCCCTTCACGATGGCGGCATACGTCGCCTTGGAATAGCCGAGCGACAGCACGAACGGCGCCGTCATAGTGCCGGCGAGCGCGTCGCACAGCTTGAAGAGGATCACGAACGCGAGCACCGCCATCGCGGCATCGCGCGAAAGAAACTCCGAGAAGGCGCCCTTCGCGGTATCGAACAGACGGAAGAGCGGGCTGCCACCCAGCTTTTCCACATCGACGTCGGACTTCGGCTCGCGGGCGATCAGCGAGGCGAAGAGGCCGACGATCACCAGCAACGCCGCTGCGGCGTAGGCGAGTGGCCAGACGGACGCTTTCGATATGCCGAGCGTTTCCAGCCACGCGCTGAATCCGATGACGCCGGCGCCCGAAGCCAGCATGCCGATGCGATAGGCGGCGACATATCCCGCCATGCCCGCGGCCTGCTCGTCCGTCGGCAGCGTCTGGACGCGGTAGGCGTCGACCACGATGTCCTGCGTCGCCGACGCGAACGCGACGATGAGTGCGCCGAGCCCGATCATCCACGGCGCGGAGATCGGATCGCGTGTGCCCAGGAAGACGATCGCCGCCATCAGCACCAGCTGCGAGGCAATGAGCCACGCGCGGCGGCGGCCGAAGTACCGCGAGAGGAACGGCACCTGCCAGGCATCCACCACCGGCGCCCAGATGAATTTCAACGTGTAGGGAAGGCCGGCGAGCGACAATAGGCCGATGGTGCCGAGATCAACACCGCTGTCGGCCATCCACACCCGCAGCGTCTCGCCCGACAACGCCAGCGGAAGGCCGGAGGAAAACCCGAGCAGCATGATGACGAGCACGCTCGGCCTCAGATAGACCGTGAGTGCCTCGAGATACGACGGGCTTTGCTGCGGTTCGCTTTGCGTCGGGACGCCCATGCGGTGCTCGGCTCCAATGGTTGAGGGTGGCTGGCTTGCTACTAGGGCGCGAGGCATCTGTCGATGCGTGTTCTTCGAATAGAGTGACCGCAGTGCGGCAATGGGGACCGGGAGGGGCGAATGGCACGCTATGTGCTGGCGATTGACCAGGGGACCACGTCCTCGCGCGCATTGCTGTTCGATGCCGACTGCGCCGTTGCCGCCGTGTCGCAGCGCGAATTTACACAGCATTACCCCCGTTCAGGCTGGGTGGAGCACGATGCGGAGGACATCTGGTCGACCACGCTGGCGACGGCCCGCGAGGCGGTAACCAAGGCAGGCGGGGCGCACGATATCGTCGCGATTGGCATTTCGAACCAGCGCGAGACGGCGGTCGTGTGGGAGCGTAGCACCGGGCGCCCGATCTACAACGCCATCGTCTGGCAGGATCGGCGCACGGCGGACGTCTGCGAGGCACTCGACGCCGCCGGCCATGGTGCGCGCGTGACCGAGCGCACGGGGCTGCTGCTCGATCCCTATTTCTCCGCGACGAAGATCGCCTGGATCCTCGACAACGTGCCTGGCGCGCGTGCCCGCGCGGAGCGTGGCGAGCTTGCGTTCGGCACCATCGATTGCTTCCTGCTCTGGCGCCTCACTGGGGGGCGCGTGCATGCGACGGATATCACCAACGCCGCGCGCACGTCGCTGCTCGATATCCGCTCCGGAGCATGGGACGACGAGTTGCTCGCGCTGTTCCGCGTACCGCGTGCGCTGCTGCCCGAGGTGCGCAACAACGCTTGCAGCTTCGGCGACACGGACGCGGCGCTGTTCGGTGCGCCGATCCCCATTGGCGGCATGGCGGGCGATCAGCAGGCAGCCACCATAGGCCAGGCATGCTTCGCGCCCGGGATGCTGAAGTCGACCTACGGCACGGGCTGCTTCGCCGTGCTCAACACGGGCGAGAAATGTATCGCTTCCCGTCATCGGCTGCTGACCACCATTGCTTACCAGCTCGACGGACAGCGCACCTATGCGCTCGAAGGGTCGATCTTCATCGCAGGCGCAGCGGTGCAGTGGTTGCGCGACGGACTGAAGATCATCCGCCATGCATCGGAAACGGGGGCCGTGGCAGCGGCCGCCGATCCGCAGCAGGATGTGATCCTCGTGCCTGCCTTCGTCGGTCTCGGCGCACCCTACTGGGACCCCGACTGCCGCGGCGCGCTGTATGGCCTCACGCGCAACACCGGTCCGAACGAGCTTGCACGCGCAGCCCTGCAAGCGGTCTGCCTGCAAACGCACGACCTCCTCGAGGCGATGCGCGGCGATTGCCCTTGGGTGTCAGGCACGGTCTTACGCGCCGACGGTGGCATGGCGGCGTGTGACTGGACCATGCAGCGCCTCGCCGACATTCTCGACGTGCCCGTCGACCGCCCGACGGTCCTGGAGACGACGGCGCTGGGCGCCGCCTATCTTGCCGGGCTCCACGCCGGCTTCTATCCGCCACCGGATCAATTCGCCAAACGCTGGGCGCTCGATAGGCGTTTCGAGCCGCACATGGCCGGAGACGAGCGCCGCCGCCTCGTCGCTTCCTGGCACGATGCGGTGCGCCGAACCTTGTCGAACGGTCCGGCGCGCCCGATGTAACGGCTATGGGTAAGCTGCTGGTCATTGCCGGGATCGTCCTCATCGCCGCCGGAGTGCTTTGGATGCTCGGCGAACGGTTCGGCCTCGGCCGGTTGCCCGGCGACATCATGATCGAGCGCGGTAACGCGCGCATTTATATTCCGCTCATGTCGTCGCTCGTTGTCAGCGTCGTGCTCAGCCTGATCCTCTGGTTCGTCAATCGCTGACCGGTCAGCGGATGACGGCAACGACGCGCGCGGGCGCCGCCGACGCGCCCACGATCTTCAGCGGAAACACCATCACCTCGAATCCGTGCGGTGGCAGCGCGCCGAGGTTCGTGAGCTGCTCCATGTGCCAGTAGGGACGCCGCTGGCCCACGCGATGCGCCTCCCAGAAGAGCGTTGCATCATTCTCGCGTTTCGAGCGTTCGATCTGCGCGCGGAACGGCAGATCCCACCCCCACTGGTCGATGCCCATCACGGTCGGCCCGCGGTCGAGCAGCCATTCGGTCGCCGCCGCGCTCATGCCCGTACCGCGCTTCCAGAACGCCTTGGTGCCCATCAGCCGGTCCCGCCCGGTGCGGATCAGCACGATCGTGCGGTCGGTGAGTGTTGCGCCATTCTTCGCGAGCGCCGCCTCGAGATCGGCGGGCGTGATCGCGTCGTCATCTGCCTTGTGCGTAAGATCGAGCACGACGCCCGGACCGATGCACTTTTCGAGCGGCATCTCGTCGATCGTCTGCGCGCGCTCGCCCGCCGAGACCGGTCCGTAGTGCCATGGCGCATCGATGTGCGTCGTCGAATGCACACCCATTTTTGTGATGGTGTCGTCGGCCCATCCGGCGAAGTCCCGCGGGAAAAGCCGCTTCGGCAATCCGAGGAGGCGCACCAGCAGCTTCGCAGCGCCATGGCGCCTGTGGCGGACCTTCACCTGCATGAAGCGCGGATCGCCGGCGTTGAACTGGATGGGCTTCGAAAGGTCGATGACCTGCATGGGGCGCCTTAAACGATGTGGTTGCTGACTTCGCCGATGCCGTCGATGGCGAGCGAGACCGTATCGCCGCGCTCCAGCAGGCGGCCGTGTTCGATGCCGCTGCCGCCGGGCAGCGTGCCGGTGCCGAACAGCTCTCCAGGATGCAGCTGCTCGCCCCGGCTCGCGTGTGCCAGCGCTTCCCCCAGCGACCACCGCGCGCCTGCCGCCGAGCACGTCGCAACGCGTACGCCGTTGAGCGATACGCTTCCGGTGAGGCTTCCCCAATGGGGCAGGATCTCATCGGCGCTGACGACGAGGCCCGACATCGCGCTCGCAAAGTGCTTTGCCTTCTGCGGCCCGAAGCCGGAGCGCATCTCCGCGAGCTGCACGTCCCGCGCGGAGAAATCATTGAGCACGACGAAACCGCCGATGGCCGCTTCGGCGCTCTCCGGGTCGGCATCGCGCAACGGGTGGGCGAGCACGAAGCCGAGCTCCAGCTCATAGTCGAGAGCGCGCGTGTACGAGGGTATCGCGACGTCCGCGCCATCGGGTGCGAACGTGAGGTGGTTGCCCATGTAGTAGATCGGCTGGCGGTGCCACAGGGCGTGCGGCTTCAGGCTCGGAAACGTGCGCCGCGTTACCGCTTCGTAGACCGAAACGAAGCGCGCGGCGGCAGGCATGAAGCGGCGCACGAAGCCGCGCGCGGCGTCGACCGCATGCGCCTCATACAACATGAAGTCGCGAAACGAGCGTGGCGCGAAGGGCAACAGGATCTGCGCACCGTCATTTACGGGCGCGACGACCTTCGCCGCATCGGTAAGTCGTGCCGCTGCTTCACGGGGAAGGGCGAGCAGCGCAATCGGATCGTGTTCCAGCGTACCGGCGGTCTCACCCGCAGTGCTCTGCGGACCGGTAGCCGCTAACGCTTCCCCGACCGGCACCCAACCGTGCGGCGCCTGCAACTCGATGCGTGTGCCCCGATGCGAAAGAACCCGTCGCAGTCTCATTGGCCGCCCATCGCTCACGGTCTCCTTTGCATTGTCGCGCCGGGTTTTAGACTTTCGGAACGCGCGCTTAGTACGACGTTTTAAGGGGTTGGGAATGTTCCTTATGAGGAAAGGACACACCACCATGGCCACCACCAAACTGATGCTTGGCGCCGTTGCAGTCGCTGCAGCGCTGGGTCTCACCGCGGGTGCCGCGCTGGCAGCGCATCACTTCACCGGTACGTGGAAGGTGAAGGACACCGCCGGCACCGACTTCGAGATCGTCCTCGCCGACGACGGCACCGCCTCCGCCAGCCGCGAAGGCGAAGGCCTGCGCGGCAAATGGACGGAGAAAGACAACACCGCGGTGATCACCTGGGATACCGGCTGGACCACCAAGATCGCCAAGGACGGTAATACCTACAAGAAGACGGCCTTCGAGGGTGATACCAAGAAAAATTCATCCGACGCTGAGAAAGTGAAGTAGGCGCGAAAGGGAGGGCGTTCGATAGGGACGCCCTTCCCTGCGCAGCAATCAGCGGGATAACGCCCATGCTCATCAACTGGTCGCAGATCATCGTCTGGCTCATCATCGGCCTGCTCGCAGGCACCCTCGTCGGCATGACAGTGCGCTGGCAGCGCGAAGGGTTCGGCCTGTGGACGAACCTTGGTATCGGCCTCATCGGCGCGTTGGTGGGCGGATTCCTGTTCCGCCTGTTCAACTTTCTGCCGAACCTCGACAGCATCTCCGTCTCGCTGCGCGACGTCGTCTCTGCGATCATCGGTTCGCTGATCTTCCTTGGCGCGCTCTGGCTGTGGCACAGGCGCGGCACTGGGCTGTAGCGGCGGTGCGCTACGCCTCGTAAATCATCTTCACCGTCATCCCGCCGTCGATGACGATGTTCTGCCCTGTCATGAAGCCGGCATTGTGCAGATCGACCGCGAGCTATTGTTGAACAGTTGGCAGCGCCGGGGCGCTATCCCTCGTAAAGGATAAAGCGACGGAATTTTCGCGCACCAATAGCGGCGCAAATCGCCTCCTGAAAGAAAAACGCTTTCAGCCGACAAGGCTTCCGTTTGCGTAGCGGAGCTACAACGCAATCGGGGGCCGAAAGGCCCCCGAGACGCAGCCACGCAACAACCGAACGATCGCGATTAAGCAGCCGTTACGGCGTTGTCGTCGCTAGGATCGCGCAGCACGTAGCCACGGCCCCATACGGTTTCGATGTAATGCTGACCGCCCGTGGCCGCCTGCAGCTTCTTGCGCAGCTTGCAGATGAACACGTCGATGATCTTGAGCTCCGGCTCGTCCATGCCGCCATAGAGATGATTGAGGAACATCTCCTTGGTGAGCGTCGTTCCCTTGCGCAGGGAGAGCAGCTCCAGCATCTGGTATTCCTTGCCGGTCAGATGCACGCGCTGGCCATTGACGTCGACGGTCTTGGTATCGAGGTTGACGCGCAGATCGCCCGTTTCGATGACGGACTGCGCATGGCCCTTCGAGCGGCGCACGATCGCATGGATGCGCGCGACCAGTTCGTCCTTGTGGAACGGCTTGGTCATGTAGTCGTCGGCGCCGAAGCCGAGGCCACGAACCTTGTCCTCGATGCCGGCCATGCCGGAAAGGATAAGGATCGGTGTCCCGACCTTTGCGACGCGCAACGTCTTCAGAACCTCATAACCGCTCATGTCGGGAAGATTGAGGTCGAGAAGGATGATGTCGTAGTCGTAGAGTTTACCGAGGTCGACGCCTTCTTCGCCAAGGTCCGTCGTATAGACGTTGAAGCCCTCGGACTGCAGCATCAATTCGATGCTTTGCGCCGTTGCACTATCGTCCTCGATCAAAAGGACTCTCATGGTCGTTCCTCTTCAGTCCGCGCCGCTGCCCCAAAAGCCGAAAGAGAGCGCCCGCATCTCTTCAAGCTAAGCCATCGTTAGGAAATTACCCGTCGAAAGTTAACAAACCCTAATTAAGTCTTTCACCGCGGCCCAACACTCTAACGAACGGTACCGATGGGCTCGGCCACGGCAACGCGCGCGCGGTCCGCCAATACTCAATGGCGACGCAACTCACAGTCGTTCACGACCGATCCCGGCCGCGTGAGACGCGAAATTATCTGCTGGTATGCCGCCGACCTGCGATCCCTCTTCCGAGCTGCGACCCATGGCCTCCTCAGAGGCGGTTTGCACCGTGGCCAAGGTTGCGCGCGACGGGACCAATGCGCTTACGAATCAAGAGGTAACAGAGTTCGGCTAACCTACCTAGTGGGCTTCGGCCATTTTTCTGCCCCAATGGCGCGAATATCCGTCGGATTGATCTTCGCGTTGCTTTACCGCAACTTAATGGCAGTCTGTCAGATTTGGTGTGAACCTTGTCCGCCGCTCGGGTGGGTAGAAAAAGGAAGGCCGCCGCGCGAAGGTGTTTTGGTCAGCGACGGCGGATGCTGACGGTAACGCTGGCACGCTTCTTGTTAGTGATGCCGCAGAGTTCGGATTTGTCCGGGGTATCGAACGATGAAAGCACGTGAATCGGCGCTGAAACTGAAGCGCTTCGCAGCCGACGAGAAGGCGCGCAAAGTCGCCGATCTGGAACACATGATCCGTGAGTTCGACGGGATGGCCAACGATCTGGATCGTCAGATCAAGGCCGAGGAGGACCGCACCGGCGTGCGTGATCCTGCCCATTTCAACTATTCGACGTTCGCGAAGTCCGCGAGCCAGCGCCGGGATAACCTCCGCGCCTCCGCCGATGGCCTGAAGGTCAAGCTGGAAGCCGCGCTGCGCGAGCGCGACGAAGCCCTCGAGCAGGTGGCCCGGGCCGATTCGCCGGCCGGCCATGACCAGCTGCGCAACCGGCGCCGTGCCGAGCGCGCGGCCGCCGCCGCTCTGCGCTGAGCCCTTCGCCGGCCGTCCATCGCGCGGGCGAGCCGGCCCCGGTTCTAAACCCAGGACGAATCAAATCCACCACACGGACAGTGCGGATCCATTCCACGCTGCGCCGGTGCGGGGCACCAGTCCCGCCTTGTCTTCCGTTCTTGCGCATGCCAACGAAACGCGACGGGTCGCGGCATATGCCGCCCCGGGGGAAGCGCTATTCGTTTAATCGCAGGGAACGATGCCGCGATCGGCATTCAGCAGCGTAGTAGGCGCCGTCGCCGTTGCCGGTGCACTCCTGGTGGCCGGCTGCTCCGGCGTAAACCCGCCGTCGCTTCCCAGCCTCCCGCAGTTGCCGGGAACCGTCTCGGAGGCGCCGATCGTCGGCTCGCCCACCGAGGTCTACGAGCGGGTCGCCCGTGGAGCCCTTGCGTGCTGGTTCGGAACATCGGGGCCGCTGAAGATCGGCTATGTGTACCATGCGGAGGCAGATCCGCCGGGGAAGGGCGGCCGCGCCGAGATCGTCATCCACGAGCGCGACCGGCAATCCGACAACCCCAAAGGGCTGAGGGCCTACCGCATCGTCATCACCCCGGAAGGCGAAGGCACCACGCTGATGACGGAGAACCTCAAGCTCCCCGAGGCGCAGGCGTCGGCCATGGAGGCTGACGCGCGGCGCTGGGCTGCGGGAGCTTTCGGTTGCGCGGAAGCGGATAGAGGCGGGTGGTCGCTGAACGACCCTGCGCCGACTGCAGCTGCAACCGGCGCGGCGGCGGCCAAGAAGAGGCTTCCCAAGAAGGACTAACTGGCGACGAGGTCTCGGCTTGAGGCCGTTCGAGGTCGCAAATCGGATCCTCTTTTAGTCGCGATACTCCTGCACGCGGGTCGCACGCAGGCCCGGCAGGCCATGCTTGTCGATCGAACGCTGCCAGGACAGGAACTCGTCGACGGTCAGCTTATAGCGGTCGCACGCCTCCTCGATACTGAGAAGACCGCCGCGAACGGCAGCAACCACTTCCGCCTTGCGGCGAATTACCCAGCGTTTGGTATCGCGGGGCGGGAGATCGGCTATCGTCAGCGGGCTCCCATCGGGCCCGATAACGTAGCGCACCCGCGCTCTCATCTGTTGCTCGGTCATGATACTCATTACACACTCGCTGACCAGCTATGGGTTGTACTCTAACACGATTAAGGCGGACCTAAGTTATTGAGTAAACGTAACATAAATCCGCGGACCTAGCCCGACTTCGGCGCCGTTAAGGTTTATATAACGCCCCTTGCGCCAACACGTGCCAACCGAAACCTCCCGGTGCCGGCTTGCATAGCCGCCCGCTCTCGACCTAAGGTCGGATAGCCGTGGCACTGCAACGGACCGGGATACGCGCCATACTTAAGCGCCAATACCCAAGCAATGAATAACGCATGGCCGGTGCCCAACCCGTGAACGAGAATGCCCCGCCCGGCGCTTTGCGCGCCCCTGCGACCGGCCTCAAGGCCGAAGAGCGCCGGCGCGTGGTCGTTGCGATGTCCGGGGGTGTCGATTCGTCCGTCGTCGCGGCGCTGATGCGCGAGCAGGGCCACGAGGTTATCGGCATCACGCTCCAGCTCTACGATCACGGCGCCGCCACGGGCCGCAAGGGGAGCTGCTGCGCGGGCCAGGATATTCACGACGCCCGGCGCGTGGCCGACGCCCTTTCGATCCCCCATTATGTGCTCAACTACGAGAGCCGCTTCAGTGCCGCGGTGATCGACAGCTTCGCGGAGAGCTACGCCGCGGGCGAAACGCCGATTCCGTGTGTCACCTGCAACCAGCAGATCAAGTTCCGCGATCTGCTCGATACGGCAAAGGATCTCGGCGCCGACGTCCTGGCGACGGGCCATTATATCCAGCGCCGGGAGGGCCCCCATGGGCCGGAGCTGATGCGCGCGGTCGATCCCGATCGCGACCAGAGCTATTTCCTCTTTGCAACGACGCCCGAGCAGCTCCGCTACCTGTGGTTTCCGCTCGGCGGCATGCCCAAGGCCGAGGTGCGCGATCTCGCGCGCCGCTACGAGCTTCCCGTCGCTGAAAAAGCGGACAGCCAGGACATCTGCTTCGTCCCGACGGGGCGCTATACGGGCGTGATCGAGCGTCTGAAGCCCGGTGCGCTGAAGCCGGGCGACATCGTGCATGTCGATGGCCATCGCCTCGGCCGCCACGCCGGCATCGTCAATTATACGGTCGGCCAGCGCAAAGGATTGGGCGTCACCGGGCCCGAGCCGCTGTACGTCGTGCGTCTCGATGCCGAGCGCAACGAGGTCGTGGTGGGACCGCGTGACTGCTTGCGCACGAAAAGCCTTCTCCTTAGAAACACCAATTGGCTGGGTGATGAGCCATTCGCTGAGGCAGCGAACGGTGGTCTGAGCATCTTTGCGCGCGTCCGTTCCTCCCAGGCGCCGCAAGCGGCTACGCTGTTCGCCGAGGCGGACGGAACGGCCACTGTTGTGTTAGAGGATGGCGAGTACGGAGTCGCGGTTGGGCAGGCTTGCGTGTTTTACGCCAGCGGCGACCACGATGCCCGGCTCTTGGGCGGAGGTTTCATTGCCCGCACAATCGCAATGCAGCCAGGCGCCGTACCGGCGGGCGGGCTCAGTCGTGCGGCGTTGGATAGGTGAGCTTTTTGAGAGGCTTGGGTCGCGACGGTAAGGAGCGGGTACCCAATGAAATCGATGTCGCAGACTGACTACCGCCGGCAGCCGGCACTCCTGGAGCGCGCACACGGACGCATCGTCGGTATCGGACGCATCGACGAAAGCGCGGTGCTCGATGCCTACCGCCGCTGGGCGCCGGTTTACGACTACACGTTCGGGCTCGTTGCCCGTGAGGGCCGCCGGCATGCGGTCTCCATCATCAATCAAAGCAGCGGCCGCGTGCTCGAAGTAGGCGTCGGCACCGGGCTTTCCCTGCCGGATTATAAGCGCCACCTCGAGGTGGTCGGCATCGACCTGTCGCCCGAGATGCTCGAGAAGGCACGCGAGCGCGTTGCCGACGAAGGCCTCGACCACGTCACGGGCCTCCACGAGATGGATGCTTCCGACCTCAAGTTCCCCGACGGCTCCTTCGATACCGTCGTCGCCATGTATGTGATGACCGTCGTCCCCGAGCCCGAGGCCGTGATGCGCGAGCTCGCCCGTGTGACGAAGCCGGGCGGCGAGGTGATGCTGGTCAACCATTTCAGCCAGCGGGAAGGCATGCGCGGCTGGGTGGAGCGCCGCATGGCCCCCTTCGCCGACAAAATCGGCTGGCGCTCGGTATTCGACCTGTCGCGGGTCGAGGTCTGCGACGACCTGGAACTGGTCGAGCGCAGGGCGCTTCGCCCGCTCGGCCTCTTCACGATGCTGCGTTTTGCAAAGCGCGAAGCCGCTGCGAGCCGCGCTGCCGCTGCGGAATAACCTGGAAGGTCGACGGGCGCCGGCTGTGTGCGCCCGTTCTTCTTGACAGCGGAGCGGCTGCGTCCCTATAGACGGCGCTCTGTGGCGGGATAGCTCAGTTGGTTAGAGCGGCGGAATCATAATCCGTAGGTCCCCGGTTCAAGTCCGGGTCCCGCTACCACTTATTTCCTTTATATTATGGGCTTATAGCTTCTCCCGCAGGCATCGGCGGTCGAGAGCGAGCCGCGAACAAAACGAACCGAGTTCCGCACAAACGGCCCGCGATATTCCACGCAGAGCTGTCCGCCGCTCAGGGTCCGGCCCACGGCTCCCTCGAGGGCTCAAATCCGGTTCTCTGGCTGCCTTGGCGTCGGCCAGCTTCGCCATATACAAGGTGAGCGTTTACCGCAGCCCGCGAGGCCATTAAGTGCCCTCTCGGGGAATGGCCGCACCATCGGGGAGGGTCGCGACGGCACCGATCCACGCATGTGGCGCGTGGAGATGCTGAGGCCGCCCGCCGCCGCGAGCGGATGGCGGCACGGCGGCCGAAGCGCGAGACGAGCGGGCCATGCGACGGGCGCGAGCACTGGGCGAGGAATGAGGCGCATCCTCTACATCTGTCTCGGATGGCTGATGGTCGTGCTCGGCATCATCGGCGCGTTCCTGCCTCTGATGCCCACTACCATTTTTCTCATCATGGCGAGCTGGTTCTTCACGCGCTCTTCGCCGCGCTTCGAGGCTTGGCTGCTGGGGCATCCGCGCTTCGGCCCGCCGTTGCGGGCCTGGAACGAAACGGGTGCCGTGTCGGGCGCTGCAAAGCTTGCTGCGTGCGTCGGCATGTCGGTCGGATTCGGCCTGTTCCTCGTCAGCGCCCATCCGACGTTTTGGCTGGCTGCCGCCGTCGCGGCGGTACTGCTGGCTTCCGCACTCTACGTCGTCACGCGGCCGCTGCCGTCGCGCACGCTCACCGTCGAGCAATCGAAAGACGACCGCCCAATCGGCTGACGCTGCAATCGCGTTCGGCACCCGCGCCCGTACCGGTGCCCGTCCCGTGTCCGTGCCTCTCGCGACCTGAAGGGACGCGCTATCTGCCTGTGGCGAGGCGTGGGATGCACCGCGCGCCCGCCCAAGCAATGCCCTTTCGGGCGCGCCCGCGATCTGCGATATAGCGCGAGGCCGCTGCAACATCGCGGCCGGATACGAGGATTGGGGTAGAATGGCGTTAGCGTCGGCGGACAAGGCCTCGGGCGCGCGCCACATCGCCTTTCTGACGCGGCACGCCTGGCCCTGGCTGCGCCAGACCGACGACGGAGCCGGGCGCCACGGACCTCTGCGCATCAGCCTTTCCAATAGCGATGCCGCCGAATGGCTTGTCGTTTTCGACGACGTCGCCGCTCCCGTAGCGACGCATCTGCCGCGCAGCCGCCGTATGCTGTTCGTCACCGAGCCCCACGGCCAGAAAAGCTATTCCGCGCACTTCGCCAACCAGTTCGGCACCCTTGTCTCGCCATACGCGGTCCGCGGGTTCCGCGGCCGCTGGGTGCCGTCCCAGCCCGGTATCAACTGGTTCTATGGCGTTGCAATCGAGAACGGTACGGCTGTCAGCCGCATGGACCTCCAAGCGCTGCGCGATCTTCCGGTGCCGGAGGGAAAGGCGAAGCGCATATCGATGGTCTGCTCCACCAAGACGCGCCTCAAGCGCCACCGTGCGCGGCTGCACCTGCTGAAGCAGCTCGCCGCGGCGTTTCCCGACGATATCGACATCTACGGCCGCGGCTTCCGTCCCATTGGCGACAAGGCGGAGGTGA
>DASRYA010000170.1:0-3995 GCA_035687305.1 Hyphomicrobium sp.
CTCGATCCTCTCCGGCGGTGAGAAGCAGCGCGCGGCCATCGCGCGCGCCGTCATCGGCAAGCCGGAGCTGCTGCTCGCCGACGAGCCCACCGGCAACGTCGACCCGCAGATGGCGCGGCGTTTGCTACGGCTTTTCATCGAATTGAACCGGCTCGGCACCTCGGTGCTGATCGCCACCCATGACCATCAACTCATGCGGCAGTTCAAGGCGCCGCGGCTGGAGCTGCACGACGGCCATGTCCGGATCGTATGACAGGCCAACCGGGCGTCGGGATCGAAACGCGCCGCAGACGGCCGATTTCGAGCTCTACGACACCGTGTTGACGGGACCGTCCGGCCCGAGCACGCACGCGGGCTATGACGTGCCCCACACCACCGGCCTGCTCGATGAAACGCCCGCGCGCAGATTCGCGCCCGTGCGCGGCCGCAAGCCCAAGCACGAAGCCTCCAGCACACCCGTCGTACCGCCCGATTCGGTCACCGGCCGCTCGCTGACACTCGTCATCGCGATCATGTGCTTCCTCGCCTGCCTCACCGCGGCCGCCGTCTATATGATCAACCAGTCGGCGAACGCCTGGCTGAAGGACATCGCCAGCGAGGTGACGGTCCAGATCGAGCCGCGCGACGGCATGGACATGGAGAAGACGCTGCGGGACGCAGAAGACTTCCTGCGCAGCAAAACAGGCATTGCGCGCGCCAATGCCCTCAGCCTCGAAGCCTCGACGAAGTTGCTGGAGCCCTGGCTCGGCCAGTCCGACGCATTGAGCGCCCTGCCCGTCCCGCGCCTCATCGCCGTCGAGCTCGATCGCGGCGGGCCGCCCGATATCGACGCCCTGCGCCCTGAGCTGACGAAGCGCTTCCCCTCCTCCGTGCTGGACGATCACCGCCGCTGGCAGAAGCAGATCCGCACCGTGACCCGTTCGTTCGCGCTCGGCGGGTTCGCCATCTTCCTTCTGGTTGCTGCGGCCACCATAGCCATCATCGTTTCCGCCACCCGGTCGGCACTCGCATCCAACCGCGAGATCGTCGAGGTGCTGCATTTCGTCGGCGCCACCGATCGCTATATCGCCCGCGAGTTCGAGCGCCACTTCCTGCGCCTCGGTATCCGCGCCGGCCTCGTCGGCGCCGTGTCCGCCATGGTGGTCTTTCTCACAATGCCGCTGGTGATGGAGATATTGGGTGGCGGCGCCACCACGACGGCCGAGATGCACCGTCTCATCGGCACCGGCGGTCTTGACATCCTGGGCTATGCGCTGCTGGGCGTGGTGGTCATCATCATCTCCGCGTTGTGTATGCTCACGTCGCGCTTCGGCGTGTTCCGGATCCTCAATTCCAAGGCCTGATTCCCCGATCCGATCCCACGTCCATTCGACGTCGGCGCACCCTGGCGCAGTGCAGCAACGCCACCATTTCGCCTGCATTTTTCGCGTGCCTCAAAGCCCCTGTCACAACGGGGAACAAATCGGCTAGTGTGCGCCGACGCTCCGCGGCGTGGGCGGCTTCAGGCATGAGAAGGCGTAGGCAAAGCCCTTGCGATGAGCAGCTTGCGGCGAATTCTGGTTTTCTGCGCAGCAGCGACGATTTCGCTGCTGGCCCTGGGGTTTGTTGTCTTCGCCAGCGTCGTCACCCGTCTTCCGGCCGACAACAATCCCCACGCCGACGGCATTGTCGTTTTGACCGGCGAAGGCCGCCGCATTGCCGAAGGCGCCCGCCTGCTCGATGAGGGCCGCGCCGAGCGGATGCTGATCTCCGGCGTCTATCGCCGCACCGGCAAAAAAGCTCTCCTCGAGATCTCCGGCCTGCCCGAGGACAAGTTCGATTGCTGCGTCGACATCGATTACGTAGCGCTCGACACCGTCGGCAACGCCCACGAGACCCGCACGTGGGCGAAGAGCCACGGCTACGACAGTCTGATCGTCGTCACCGCGAGCTATCACATGCCGCGCAGCCTCGCCGAGCTGTCGCTCGCCCTGCCCGATACCGAGCTCATCCCCCATCCCGTGGTGCCGAATAACTTCCCGCCGACACGCTGGTGGCTGCACGCGTCCGTCACGCGCACGCTGATATCGGAATACCTCAAGTTCCTGCCCCGCGCGGCGCATCTGACGGTAGCCCGTCTCATCCGTTCCGCGGCGCCCAGCTCCGTCGCCGAAGGGCCGGCACATAACTCCGCCGCCGGGATCTTCTGACCTTGTCGCTCGCCCTCATCCGGTCGCTCATCTTCGCGCTGGCGTTCTATGCCGGCACCGCCGTCTTCGTCGTCGGCGGCTCGTTCCTCATGCTAGGCCCGCGCCGCTATGCGATGATGGGCCTCAAGGCGCACGCTCTGTTCTCGCTGTGGCTGCTGCGCTGGATCGTCGGCACGAGAATGGAGGTGCGCGGCACCGAGAAGCTGCCACCCGCACCCTATCTCGTCGCATCCAAGCACCAGTCGGCGTGGGACACCTTCGCCCTCATTCCCATCTTCGGCGACCCGGCGATGGTGATGAAGTGGGAGCTGACCCTCATTCCCTTCTACGGCTGGTTCTCCCGCAAGTTCGAGCACGTGTTCGTCAAGCGCGACCGCGGCCCGATCGCGCTGCGCAATCTCATCCGCGACGCCAAGGATCGCGCCTCCGCGGGCCGCGAGATCGTCATCTTCCCCGAGGGCACGCGCCGCGTGCCGGGCGCCGAGCCCGACTACAAGTCGGGCGCCGTCGCGCTTTACGAAGGCCTGGGGCTGCCATGCGTTCCGGTTGCGCTCAACTCCGGGCTCTACTGGCCGCGGCGCAAGCTGATGCGCTACCCCGGAACCATTATCGTCGAGATCCTCGATCCGCTGCCTGCGAACCTGCCGCGGGCCGAGTTCCGCACCGAGTTGCAGCAACGTATCGAGACGGCGTCCAGCCGGCTCATCGTCGAAGCTGCCCAGTCGGATAATCCGCCGCCCATCCCGGCAGACGTGCTGGTGCGCGCGCAGGCTGTTGCCGATCAGCTACTCTAGCACCTCATCGAGGCGCATCTCAGTGTACGCTCGCGTACACGCTTGCCTAGCTTAGCGATTCGCTGATTCCTTCTCCCAGCTCGTCCGCGCAGTTCCGCGCGCTGTCTCCGGTTGCGTTGCTTCCCCATGTACGCCTTCCCGCAATTGGAGATCTCATGCGCTTTTCAAGTCGTTGGTCGTCGCTCGCCTTCCTTCTGGCCATGGGCGCATGGTCACCCTCCGGCGCGCAGCAGATCATGGACGCCGAGTTCGACGCCCAGTGGGGACTGGCCGCCGTTGGCGCCCAATACGCGCTGGAGAGAGGCCTGACCGGCGCCGGCGTCGGGGTGGTTGTGGTCGATACCGCCTTCCAGACGACCCATCCCGAGTTCGATGGGCGCGTCGGAGCCTTCCAATACAATCCGAACGGCGAGCTCGCAGGCGACCACGGAACGCACGTGGCGGGCATCATCGGGGCAGGACGTAACGGCTTCGGCATGGAAGGCGTTGCGCCCGACGTGATCATCTCTTCGATTGCGTTGCTTGGTGCCGGTGGCTCCGGCTCTCTCAGCGACTCGCAGCTCGCCGAGGGTTACCGCCAGGCGATTGCGGCCGGCCTGCGCATCTTCAACAATTCATGGTGGTACCAGGGCACCCAGATCACAGACTTCGATCGCGCCTCGGCCATCGCAAAAATCGGCCCTCAAACGGTTGCGGCATTCCAAGAAGCCATCGACGCCGGAGCGACGCTCGTATTCATCACCGGTAACGATGGCAACCCGCAGCCGGACGTGACTGGCGGCCTGCCTTACTTCGTTCCCTCGCTTGCGCCCGGCTGGATCACCACGACCTCCGTCAATCAGAATCTCACGCGCTCGGATTTCGCGAACGCCTGCGGTGTCGCGCGCTATTTTTGTATCGCTGCGCCGGGATCCGACATCTACTCAACGATGCCGGGGAGTAGCTATGGCCTGATGTCCGGCACCTCGATGGCGGCGCCCCACGTGACCGGCGCGGTCGCGATCGCAAAACA
>DASRYA010000171.1:0-5580 GCA_035687305.1 Hyphomicrobium sp.
GGCCATAGTGCAGCGCGTGCTGGCCCGCCGCGCGCAGGCCTGCAACGCCCATCATGGCGCTGCGCTGACCGAGGCTCGCTGCCCCCTTGCCAACGGCCTTGGCGCCCACCGCGCCCATCATCGCCCCGTGCTGGCCGGCGCTGGCCGCAGCCCGGCCGACGGCCATCGCCTTTTCGGCGCCGACTGCCGCACCGCGCTGACCGGCCTCTTTGACGTTGCGGACAGCGGCTTTGCCGGCTTCCCCGATGCGATCACGCCGCTGCTTGCGGCGCACGAGGATCGTCGTGCGCACGTATTCGCGCCATTCGAATCCATCGTTGCGTCTGCGCCAGCGGAACATGCAGTCTCCGATACATGGTGTTGGATGGGAGACGACGTCTACGCCGCCGCCACCGAGGGCGCCGAACCACCCGTCGTCATCGAAACTTGCAGCGAGATGATAGCGGGCCCATGGCCCGCCAGCTCCCCCGCAAGGCTCAATGGTAGCCTTCGCCCTCGCGCACTTTCCCGCGGAACGTCCAGTAGACGTATACGGTGTAGCCGATGATCATCGGCAGCATGACGAGCACACCGATAAGCATGAAGATCTGCGATTCCGGCACCGCAGCCGTATCCCAAAACGTGAGCGTCGGGGGCACGAGATAGGGCACGTTGGAAATCGCCAATCCGAGGAAGCCCAGAAGGAACAGCGACAC
The DNA here is from genome assembly GCA_035687305.1 of Hyphomicrobium sp. GTDB lineage: Bacteria > Pseudomonadota > Alphaproteobacteria > Rhizobiales > Hyphomicrobiaceae > Hyphomicrobium_A. The sequence continues at coordinate 696 of DASRYA010000171.1, forward strand.
CGCCGACACGAACGGCAGCACCTCGCGTCCGCTGTTGAGGCCATACCAGCAGGCGAATGCCGCGAGCGCCGTGAGGAGCGGCACGGGCGACAGATAAAGAAGGTTCGGCCAGGTGAACCAGCGCTCGGCGATGCGCTCGAACAGGAGCGGCGTCCAGAGGCTCACGATGGCCATGATGACGAGAACCGCCAGCAGCAGATATTTCGACCAGCGGCGCGCGTTCACGGCAAGCTCGCCTTCGGTCTTCATCACCAGCCACGTGGTGCCGAGCAGGGCATAGCCGACGACGAGCGCGGCGCCCGTGAAAAGCGGGAAGGGGGCGAACCAGTCGAACGTGCCGCCGGCAAAGGCGTTATTCTGCACATTGATGCCCTGCAGATAGCCGCCCAGCACGACGCCCTGCATAAATGCGGCGGTGATGGAGCCATAGGCGAAGGCTTTGTCCCAAAACTCGTGATTGGGTTTCGCCGTCCAGCGGAACTCGAAGGCAACGCCGCGGAAGATGAGCCCCAGCAGCATGATGATGATCGGCAGATAGAGCGCCGGCATGATCACCGCGTAGGCGAGCGGAAAAGCGACGAACAGGCCACCGCCGCCGAGCACGAGCCACGTCTCGTTGCCATCCCAGAACGGCGCGACGGAATTCATCATCACGTCGCGGCGCTCCTCCTCGGGCGTGAACGGGAAGAGGATGCCGAGGCCCAGATCGAAGCCGTCGAGAATGACGTAGAGCGCGACCGCGGCGCCGATGATCGCAGCCCACAGCACGGGGAGCCAATAGTGGATCGCATCCATGGTTCAGGCCCCCTCGATGGCGTCGTGCGCCGCCTTCTCCGCCGCGGTGAGCGGGCGGGACGGCAAGCCCTCGGCCGTTTCGGCAGCGGTGCCCCGCGGCCCGTATTCGATCAGCCGGTTGATGTAGTAGATGCCCGTCGCGAACACGATGCCGTAGACGATGATGAAGAGGATCAGCGTCGTCAGCACGGCCCCGAAGGAGACGGGCGATACGGCATCAGCCGTGCGCAGGATGCCTTGCGCGATCCAGGGCTGGCGCCCCACCTCGGTCGTGTACCAGCCGGCCAAAATGGCGATGAAGCCCAGCGGCCAGGCATATTGCGCGAGGTTGAGATACCAGCGCGTCTGGAACAGGGTGCCACGGAACCACAGCCACGCGCCGGTGAAGCCCAGGGCGAGCATCAGCACACCCATGCCGACCATCACCCGGAAGGAGAGGAAGACGGGAAATACCGGCGGGCGATCTTGGGGCGCAAACTCCTTCAGGCCGGGGAACAGCCCGTCCGTGCTGTGCTTGAGGATGAGGCTGGCAGCGCCGGGAATGGCAATCTCGAAGTTGTTGCGCTCTTCCTTCTCGTTCGGAATGGCGAACAGGACGAGCGCACCGGGTTTGGAGCCATCCCAGTGGCTTTCGATGGCGGCCACCTTTGCGGGCTGGTACTCGAGCGTGTTGAGACCGTGCTGATCACCGATGAGCACCTGCAGCGGGGCGAGGATCGCCACCATGCCGAGGCCCATGTGAAGCATCGTCTTCGCTTCCTCGGGGAAGCGGCCCTTCATGAGGTAGCGGGCGCCGACGGCCAGCACCACGAGCGAGGTGGTGAGATAGGCCGCGGTGAACATATGCGCGAAGCGATAGGGGAAGCTCGGGTTGAAGATCACGGCCAGCCAGTCGACGGGATAGGCGATGCCGTTGCGCACCTCGTGGCCGGCGGGCGTCTGCATCCAGCTGTTAGCCGATAGGATCCAGAAGGCGGAGAGCGACGTGCCGACCGCCACCAGGATGGCGGCGAGCACGTGAATGTTCGGCGGCACCCGGTTCCAGCCGAACAGCAGGATGCCGAGGAAGGTCGCCTCGAGGAAGAACGCCGTGAGCACCTCATAGCCGAGCAGCGGCCCCAGCACGTTGCCGACCACGACCGAGAAGTTACTCCAGTTGGTGCCGATCTGGTAGGAGAGCACGATGCCCGAGACGACGCCCATGGCGAACGACACGGCGAATATCTTCGTCCAGAACCGGGCGAGCCGTCGCAAGTGCTCGCGGCCGGTCAGCCGCCATCGCACCAGCAGCGTTGCGATGAACGCGGCAAGCCCGATCGTGAAGCTCGGGAATATGATGTGGAACGAGATCGTGAAGGCAAACTGGATACGTGCCAGCAGAACAGCATCTAGGTCCATGGCACCCGCTTTGCGTTCTTGTGTCTGAGGCAAACGTATTGTGCCGCGCTTCGGCCCTCACGTCGAGAAAAGCCGATGCGACGGGCCGTCTCCCGTGACAAGCTGTGCACAGAGGCGGAAAGCTCCGCACCGGGAACGAGGCCATAACGTCAAGAAATGGCGCAGCTATTCCTGTGCGACGATGCCGAGGGGCAGAGACCACAGGCGCACCCGGCCGTCGACGCCCGCGGAGGCCAGGTGCCGCCCGTCGGGTGAGAAGGCGACAGCGGTCGCACCGCCGACGTGGCCGGTCAAAGCACGCAGGATGCGTCCGCGCTTCAGATCCCAGAGGCGCACCGTGCCATCCTCGCCCGCGGAGGCGAGCTCGTCTCCCGAGGGGGAGAAGGCGAGGTCGGCGACGCGCCCCCGGTGGCCGGTGAGCGTCCGCAGACGCCGGGAGGACATCACCGACCAGATTTGTATCCGCCCATCGAGCGCTCCGGCAGCGAGCAGCTTGCCGCTGCGCGAGAACTCGACCGACGTGATGAAGTCGCGCGGGCCGCGGTAGGCGCGCTTCAGCGTCAGGGTGTCGAGGTTCCAGAGGCGCACGGTTTTATCCGCGCCCCCCGAGGCCAGCTGCAACTGCTGCGGCGCATAGGCGAGGGATTGCACGGCGTTCTCATGGCCTTCCAGCACATGCAGTGGCGCCGATGACTGGCGGGCATCCCAGAGCGTGATCTTCCAGTCGTGGCTGGCGGCGGCGAAGCGGTCGGGATCGCCGGTGAAGGCAACGGCCCAGATGTTCGCCTCGTTGCGCTGCACGGTGATGAGCTTTTCCGCGCGGTCGATGTCCCACAGCACGACCTTGCCATTGGCATGGCCGGTCAGGGCGCGCGAGCCGCTGAGGGCCAGGGCGGTTGCGGGGCCGTCGTCGAGCTCGATGGTGCGCACGAGAGTGCGGTAGGCGGCGTCCCACAGCTTCATGGTGCCATCGGCGCCGGTGGTGAGGATGCGCCGGCCGTCGGCCGTGTAGACCGCGCCGGAAATCGATCCGCGGTGGGCCTCGATCTCGGCGATGGGCGTTACGAGGGCGGGCGCGGACGGGCTCGCAGGGTCGATGGATGCCGTGGTCGCGGGGTTCATCGCGCCCGTGGTGATGCCGGTCGTCACCGCCGAGCCCCGGCTTTCGAACTGCGGGAAGCGGTCCTGCATGGCGACGGCGGCGCTGGCGACACCCACACCGACGAGCAGCTTGAAGACGATGGGCAGCAGGCTCGGGCGGCTGCCCTTGAGGCGCCGCGGGCGGGGCCGGGCCGGCGCCTTCACGACGACGAGCGCGCGCTCCTTGGGAATCGGCTTTTTCGATTCCGATCTCTTTTTGGGTGCGGGCACGGCCCTGGCGGCCGGCGCAGGCTTGACGGCCGGTGCGGGCGCGGGGGGCGTTTCGATCTTCACGGTGGGTGCCGGAGCGGGCGCGGAAGCCTTTGCGGGCGTCGGCTTTGCGGCCGATCCATCGCTTTCCGGCGGCTTCTTGCGCAGCCCCTCGAGGAAATCGAGAAGGCCACCTTTCGGACCGGGCGCGTCCGGTGGAGGCGGAGAGGATGCCGCGGGCAGCGGCACGGTGGCCGCCATGGCCACGGTCGGCGCGGGCGCGGCCGCCGCAACGGCAGCTTCGGCTGCGGCGGGCTTAGGCGCCGGCTTCGGAGCGGGTTTGGTCACGGACGCTTCCGCGGCGGGCTCCGCCGGAGCGTCCTTCTTGCGGTTCTTCGCGCGACCGCCCGTGCGGCTCAGCCAGCTGGTGCGCACCGGGTCGGGCGCCAGCAGATCGTTGCGCCATGCCGCGATCGACTGCGGGCGGCCTTCGACCGCGAGCGTCAGCGCCTTGTCGATCGCCTTGAGGAAGCCGACGCGGTAGGAGCTGAGCGCGGCCTCGCGCGCGGGCACCAGATCATCCTTGACCATGCGCGAGGGCGCGTCGGGCGGGCGCTTGCCGGTGATGGCGTGATAGAGCGTGCCTGCAAGGGCGTAGATGTCGGTCCACGGGCCCTGCTTGTGGCTCGTCTCGGCATACTGCTCGTAGGGGCTGTAACCCGGCTTTACGAGCGCGGAGACGGTCTTGGTGTGGGAGGCGATCTCGCCGCGCGCCGAGCCGAAATCGATGAGGACCGGATCGCCCGCCTTGCGGATGATGATGTTGTCCGGCGCGATGTCGCGGTGGAGAAAATCCGACTTGTGAATCAGCTCCAGGGCATCGAGCAGCGGGCCGAGGATCGCGTCGAGCTCTTTCTGCCGCGGGGCGCGCCCGAGCGACTTCAGCCACGCCTTGAGGCTCTGGCCCTCCTCGAAGTGGAGCACCATGTAGCCGGTCTTGTTCGCGCGGAAGTAGCGATAGACGCGGACGATGTTCGGGTGATCGAACTTGGCCAGCGTCTGCGCTTCCTCGATGAAGCGGTCGAGCCCCCAGCGGTAGTCACCGGCGCAGTCCTGCGAGCGCGGCACGGCATCGATGCCGCCGTCGCGCGCGGCGATGTCGCTTGGAAAATACTCCTTGATCGTCACCATGCGGGCGAGTGCGATCTCATCGGCGAGGTAGGTCACACCGAACCCGCCCGCACCCAGCACGCGCTCGATGCGATAATCGCCAACCAGCTCTGTCCCGCTTGGCAGCGCGATAAGATTCGTCATAGCTCCCCGTGGCGTCGGTGCATCGGCT
>DASRYA010000172.1:0-15657 GCA_035687305.1 Hyphomicrobium sp.
GCCCAGCACGAGAAGGGGTGCTGCCACGATGGTCGTCAGCATATGCTGCGTAACGCGAACCGAGAACAACGCGACCCCGAGGTTACACAAGGGCGACACGAAAGCGATGGCCAGGACGCTCCAGCCGAGCGCGAAGGCAGCAGCCTCTCGACGTCTCAACCCGCGCCCGAGCCGGGAGTTGAATGCAATTGCATACAAGGCGACGATGGCGAGCAGCGCGATGACCAGAAACGGATCAAAGTTCCAACGTTCCGCGTGGGGCACCGGCGCCGCACCGCAGTAGGGGATCGCGCTGATCCAGGTCTCGCGACTGAACATCGTGTCTCTCGCATTCCGATTTCGGGCTGCGGACATGCGTATCCGTAGCGAAACTCCGCCTCCGCCCCAATGTTCCCCGCGGTCAGCTGCCGATGCAGGATCACGAGAGAAAAGAGTGTGGGGGTTCGGGTGTACAGCGGCGGGTAATGCCCCGGTCCTTCGCGGAATGACGGGCGTGTCTGCCAGCGAGCCACGGCGTCGACAGCTGCTCCACGCTGCAATGGATGGCGCCCTGGTCTATCGCCAAGCCAAGCTCGCTGCTGGCCGTCCCGTGGCGGAGCAAGGTTGAGCCGCGCATCGCTGCGGCTGAAGATGTCAAATCGGAAGTTCTTGCGGCTGGAGTACGCTGGAGAATGGCTGCGGTCGTCCACATTTGGGCCCTGCGTTAGCCGGTAAGCTGCATCGAGAGCGTTCTACGGACACACTGGTGGGGATAGCCGTCATGGAGAAATCACCGCAACCGCGCGCGTTGTTCAACGATCCCGTGGCGGTCCTTACCATCGCTCTTGCCGCCGTTCTTCTGGCGCTCGCCGTTTTCCGCTGGCGCGAGAATGGCTGGGGCCCGCTGGTCTGGCTCGGCGGGTTCGTTGCCAGCATGGCCATCCGCACTCCGTATGCGTTAAAGAATCGGGCCAACGTCGTCGTTGACGCCCGCACCGGCGCCACCGACGTGATGCTGCTCGTGGGTATGTTCCTGACGATGATGCTGCTGCCTCTGCTTCAGCTTGCGACAGGCGTATTCGCGTTTGCGAACTACGCGTTACCCTCCTGGGTGGTCGCCGTCGGTGCCCTGCTGCAAGTGCTTTACCTATGGCTGTTCTGGCGAAGTCACGCCGATCTGGGGCGGAACTGGAGCGCCGGACTTGAGGTGCGTCAGAGCCACGATCTCGTGACCTCCGGCATCTATGCGCATATGCGCCACCCGATGTACGCGGCGATCTGGATTGCCGTTCTCGCGCAGCCGCTCCTCATTCAGAACTGGATTGCCGGAGCGCTCGTCATTCCAGCCTTCGCCGCCATGTGGTTCATCCGTGTTCCCAACGAAGAAGCGATGATGCGCACGACGTTCGGGGTGGCGTACGACGACTATTGCGCCAGGACGAGGCGTCTCATTCCAGCGCTACGGCGGCTGCGCTGAGGCGCCGAAATGGCTTCGCTCCCAGGTCCGTGTGCGTGACCAGCGGATGCGGCTGGTCTCGACCGCCGGATGCGTCGATCATCTGTCGTCTACGATCCTTTCCTGCACGTCATCCTGATTTCTCAGTGATGTCGATGTGCCGTTCGATTTGGCCAGCTGCGGTGCGCGGCCCGTCTGAGAACCACCCTCACAGGATCGCGGGCTTGATGCTCCCATACAACGCAACAAGCGCACAGGACGTGCTCGACAATCACCGCCATGAACGCATGCCCTGAAGCAAACCGCGCTCGTCTACACAGGCATCTCGTGTTCGGATATGCGGCTTACCAGAGCCGCTCCGCGCTGGGCGGCATGCTCGCCCACTTCCTCGATAACTTCGCGCCGAAGGCGTGAGGGCGGCCGGTTCGCGCCGGCGGCGGTCTCGGCGCGAGGAACACGTCCTTTCCCGCTACGTTAGACATTCTGCGGTTCGCGAAAGAGGCGCCCGTGCCGACCAATGCTCAGAGCCCGAGGCCCGTCGCCGTCGCGGACACATTTCCTGCCGAGCGGATTGTCGAAACCGACATCCCGGCGCGTCTCGACCGGCTGCCCTGGGCGCGTTTTCACACGCTCGTCGTCGTCGCCCTCGGTATCACCTGGATCCTCGACGGTCTGGAGGTGACTGTCGCCGGCGCCATCTCCGGCGCGCTAAAGGAGAGCCCAACCTTACACTTCACCAACACGGACATCGGTCTCGCTGCCAGCACCTACCTCGGCGGTGCGGTGCTCGGCGCGCTGTTCTTCGGCTGGCTCACCGACCGGTATGGGCGCAAGAAGCTCTTCTTCATCACGCTCGCCGTGTACATGAGTGCCACGGTCGCCACCGCGTTCGCGTGGAACATCTGGAGCTTCATGCTCTTCCGCTTCCTGACCGGCGCGGGAATCGGTGGCGAATATTCCGCGATCAACTCGACCATCCAGGAGCTGATCCCGGCGCGCGTCCGCGGCTGGACCGATCTCGTTATCAACGGCAGCTTCTGGCTCGGTGCCGCCATCGGCGCAGGCGGATCGATCGTGCTCCTGCATCCGGGCTTGTTCGATATCGACACGGGATGGCGCCTCGCCTTCCTGCTCGGCGGAGGCTTGAGCATCGTCATCTTCTTCTTACGGCTTTGGATTCCGGAAAGTCCCCGGTGGCTGATCACTCACGGGCGTCCTGCGGAAGCCGAAGCCATCGTCGCCGAGATCGAGCAGCGCGTCGCCGCGGCCGGACATCACCTTCCCTCCGGTCCGTTTGCCAAGCTGCGCCTCAATATGCGCACGCACACGCCCCTGCAGGAGGTGGCGGCCAACCTATTCCGCTCGCAACGCCGGCGCACCGTCGTGGGCTTCAGCCTGATGGCCGCGCAGGCATTCTTCTACAACGCCATCTTCTTTACCTACGCCTTGATCCTCACGGACTTCTATGCCGTACCGGCGCAGAACATCGGCTGGTACCTGCTGCCGTTCGCGGCGGGCAACTTCCTCGGGCCGGTGCTCCTCGGACGCCTGTTCGATACACTCGGGCGCCGCATCATGCTTTCCTTCACTTACGCGGTGTCGGGTGTGCTGCTGGCGATCACCGGCTATCTGTTCGCCGTCGATGCGGTGACGCCGGGCCAGCTCACCGTGGCCTGGATGATCATCTTCTTCTTCGCCTCTGCTGCCGCCAGCGCGGCTTACCTCACCGTCAGCGAGACGTTTCCATTGGAGATGCGTGCCCTCGCGATCGCCTTCTTCTATGCGATCGGCACCGGCGTCGGCGGGGTGCTGGGGCCATGGCTGTTGGGAACGCTCATCGACACCGGGTCGCGCACGAGCGTATTCGCGGGCTACCTACTGGGTGCCTTTTTCATGATTGCTGCCGCGGGCATCGCATGGCGCTGGAGCATTGCAGCCGAACGCAGGCCGCTGGAAGACGTGGCTCCTCCCCTCGCCTCTGTGCCTTCGCAACCGGAATAGGGAAGATGCTACTCTGACCGGACGCCAATCTGCGCGTGACCGTTGCTGCGGGTGGGCGTGCGCGCGGGTCCAATCAGTCCGCCGCGCACCACCTCGAATATCTAATAAGCCGCTGGATTAATAACGCCGCTGATTTCCGCCCAGCTGCTCACCACTCTTCGGGTCCAAATAGACCTTCTTCTTGGTTCCAGTCTTTGTATAAAATTTGACTTCTAAAGCGTTGTCTTCCCACTCCACTTCATCGATGTACCCGAAATCGGGGCTCTTTTCGATGCTCTGCAGCAGCTCGCTGACCGGTTTCGAACCTGGAGGCGGTGGCGGATCCGCGAGAGCCATCGTGCTGTGAAAACCGATCAGCAGTGCGGATGCTACCAGGATGCGCATGCCATGATCCTTTTTAAGACTTCCGATCATTAGGCTGCTTTCCATTCGGTCATCGCTTCCTGGGCTGGCTTGTTCAGTCGGACAGTTCCATCGGCGCTTTGCACCCAGTCGGCCGGAATCATGTGATGCCGGCCGCCCGAAGCGCGATCGCTCTTGGTCAGCTTGATCGTGCTTCCATCAATGCGATCGACGGTGCCGACGTGCTGGCCGTCCGAACCGACGACTTCCATATGCTCATGGATGCCGGAGATATCTGCTGCCATTGGTTTTCTCCTAAATTGTGCGGGCTCTGCCATTGCGGGGGAACTGTTCCAGACGATCGCAACGCGGCGGCGCTCGCGGGCATTCGCTTTACAACGTTGCCATGGGGCCCGCGGTTCCGATGTGCAATGCCACCCACGAGACCGGAGAAAAAATCACGCGCGCGTGCCGGCTTCGGTGCTCGACCCGCGAGAGGCGTTCAATGCTCACGGAAGGCGCGCGAGAAACTGTCGAGTACCGGACGCAGCATGTATTCGACGAACGTTCGCTCGCCTGTTTTTATGTAGACGTCGGCAGGCATTCCGGGCGTAGGCGTGAATTTCCCTATCTTGGCCTGCACATCCGCTTCATCGAGCTTCACGCGCACGATGTAGGAATGGTGCTGGAATGGCACGAAGCGCTCTGGTCCCTGTTGCGTCTTCTGATCGGCGATGGCATCGGCGGACACATATACGACCTGACCATTGATGACGGGCGTCAGGCGCTGGTTGAGTGCCGTCAGCCGGACGAGTGCGTCCTGCCCATCGCGCACGTGCGAAATGTCATTGGGCGCGATACGTCCCTCGATCACGAGCTTGTCTTCGACGGGCACCAGTTCGAGGATCACCGCGCCAGGGGCGACCACCGCGCCGCGCGTGTGATAATTGACGCGCACGACGACGCCGCGTTCGGGTGATTGCACCTCGATCCGCTGCAGTACGTCGCGCGCCGCGCCGATCTGCTCGCGCACGTCGTCAAGCTCGCTCTCAGTTTCGCGCAGTTGCTCCACGGCTTTCTGCAGAGAGCCAGAACGCAGCTCGGCGATTTGCTGCTCGGCACGTGCGATGCGCTGGCGCGAGTCGGCAACGCGTCCGAACAGCTCGCCGCGTGTGCCGACGAGATCCGCCTCGGCCCGGCGCAACGCCATCACTTCCGTCTTGCGCACGAGCTGCCGGTCGAGAAGTGACTTCTTGTCGTTCAGCTCCTCGCTGAACAGCTTCAGGCGCTTTTCGACGGCCTGGGTCTGCGCTTCATAGCCGCCGATGGATTCCATGAGTGCTGCGATTTCCTTGCGCAACACCTGTTCTTCGTCGGCTTTGTTGGTGCGCCAGGTCTTCAGCTCCATCTTCTGGCGCGCCCAGATCTGCTCGACCTCGGGATCGGAGATGTTGGCGGCGAGTTGCTCGGGCATGGCGAAGTCTTCGCCGTCCGCTATCTGCGCCTGCAGCCTTGCCTGCATGGAAAGCAGACGATACTCGCGCAGCACTAGGCGGCGCAGTTTCGTCTTGGCGGAGGTCTCGTCCATGCGCACGAGTGTCTGGCCAGCCTCTACCAGGTCGCCTTCGCGCACCAGCATGTCTTTGATGATGCCGCCCTCGAAGTGCTGGATCTGCTTGTTCTGTCCGGTGGCCACGAAGCTGCCGGAGGTGACGACCGCGCCATCGAGCGGCGCGAGTGCCGCCCAGGCGCCGAAGCCGCCAGCCCACAGTGCTACGACTGCGAAGCCGAAGAGCATGGGCCGGCGCAGCCCGTTGGGCACACTGCGCTGCCAAATATCGAAGGGAGCAGTCGATGATTTCACGATGCCCCCTTCTTCTCTGTCGGCGCAGGTACGGGTGCGGCGGACGGGGGTTTTGCCACTGTCTCTATTGCAGCGGCTGGAACGGCGCGATGCAAGACTTTCGAGGGGGGCCCAAACGCTTCTGCGCGTCCGTTACGTAGAACGAGCACCCTGTCGACGGATGTCAGCAGAGCCGGCCGCTGCGTGATGACGACAACGGTGACACCGCGCCTCTTGGCTCGGCGCAATGTCTCGTTGAGCGCCTGCTCGCCGACAGCGTCGAGGTTGGAATTGGGCTCATCGAGAACGACAACTGCCGGGTTTCCGAACAGTGCACGGGCGAGCGCAATGCGTTGCTTCTGTCCACCGGAGAGCGGCGCGCCGCTTTCCTGCAACTCGGTCTCGTAACCGTGCGGCATATGCGCGATCATCTCGTGGACGCCGGCGATCATCGCAGCCTCGTAGACCTTGTCATCGGGCAGATCTCCGCGCATGCGGCAAACATTCTCCTTGATCGTGCCAGGAAACAGTTCGACCTCCTGCGGCAGGTAACCAACGAACGAACCGAACTGACGCCGGTCCCAGTTGCGCAACTCGGTGCCATCGAGGCGGACGCACCCTGCTGTCGCCGGTAGACATCCGACGAGTAGCTTGGCGAGCGTCGATTTGCCTGACCCGGAAGGTCCGACGATGGCTAGTGAAGTGCCGGGCGCGAGATCGAAGGTAACGCCGTTGAGGGTCGGTTCCCTGACGCCGGGGGGGATATACAGCAGCCGGTCCGCGGTGAGCCGTCCCTTCGGCCGGGGGAGGTGCATGCGCGGTGCATCGCGTGTGAAGCTCTCGACCGCTTGGATTACCCGCTTGTAGGCAGCCCACGCCTGGACCACGTTGCGCCAGCCTTCGATCATGCCTTCGAGCGGCTGCAGCGCGCGGCTGGCGATAATCGATGCGGCAATCATCATGCCACCAGTAATCTCGCCGCTCAGGGCCAGAAACGCGCCGGCACCGAGGACGAGGACCTGCGTGACGAGGCGGAAAAACTTCGATGTGCCGCTGATCCAGAAGTTGCGGTTGAGCGCCCTAGCCTGGAGGGTTAGCGCCCGCGCATGCGCGTTACCCCAGTGCTGCACGCTTTCGTGCAGCATACCCATGGCGTTGATAACCTGCGCGTTGCGCGTCAACGCATCGGCGCGCTCGTCTGCGTGGGCGGCATGCTGGCCAGCAACGCCGAGCGGGCTTGCCGTTGCGCGCTGGTTGATCGCCGCAATGCCGGCGAGAAGAACACCGGCGATCAACGCGATGAAGCCGAGCTGAGGGCTGATGAGAAACACCGCAGCAAAGTAGAGAGGTGCCAGTGGCGCATCGAACAGCAGCAGCATCACCGGGCTGGAGATGAAGTTACGCACGTGATGCATGCTACGCATCGTTTCAGATCCGCCGCCGGTCGCGCCCTGCGGGGTGCTGATAGCGCTGGCAAGAAGGTGTCCGCCGAGAGTCGTCTCCAGGCGATTGGCGAGCGCGCCCAGCACTTGCCGGCGGAAGATGTCGACCAACGCCAGCACACCGACGAAGGTCACGGCGAGAATGGAGAGCATGAGCAGCGTGTCGGTGCTGCGGCTCGTCAGCACGCGGTCGGACAGTTGAAAGAGATAGATCGGGATCGTGAGCATCAACAAGTTCACGAAGACCGAGAATATCGCCACGGTTATGAAAGTCGTCCGCGAGATTGCACGCCAGGCGTCAAGCGGTGTGCGGTCAGTCCGCGGCTGCGTTTGCTCGTCGTTCAGAGAAGGCGCAGTCGCCTCAGCCAGTGACGCCATGTCTAGCCCAGTGTGTCGAATGCGCTTCGCAGTATTGCCTGGTCGTGTTGCAATGCGTCGGAAGCATCATGCAGGTCGATGCTGACGATATGGTCCAGCGCAAGCGCGTCGATTGCACTGGTCGTGTCGATACTTCCGGAAGGGGATGCTTCGGTGTCTTCCACGCTCAGCGCGATGCCGTAGCTGGTGTAACCGCCGCCGCTCGTTGACAGCTCGTGGGCAGGGGTATCTGCAGTCGCAAATAGCAGCTGGCCCGGCTGGCCGATGACCCCGAACCCATCCGTGTGGTTATCATCTCCACCAAGATTGATGTCTACGAGCGAGACGACCGGTTGCAGCGTCGATAGAAGACCCTCTGTCGTTTCAGCGACGGTGCCGGTGAGGTGCTCGATAGTATTGCCGACGACGGGGAGCGATCCGAGCGTATCTCCACCGCCGAGCAGTCCTTGCAGGCTATCACCAAGGTCGAGCTGCAAGCCGAGATCGAGAAGGCCGCCATCGCCACCAATGGCGAGGATAGGCGGCAGGCCGAGATCGCCATCGACGGTGTCTGTTGCCGCTTCGGCAGAGGACGCCGCGACGGCATCCAGCGTTACGGATTGTGCCGTTGCACCGCCCCCGCCGCCGTGAGCCGATGCCATTGCTGGCTCGGACGACGGCACCGCTGAAACATGAGGATCAGCAAGTTCTCCCGGCGAGTTCGGGTTCGCTATATCGGACGGTATGGCAGCAGCCTGCTGATAAACGGGCGACTGTACGTTCTCGGTGTCGGATGTAACGGCGACGTTAGGAAGCTGGCTTGGCGCAGCAGCGCCGTCCTCGCCGTGCGTACCCGCACTCCCCGTTTCGGCTTCTGCTGCATGCGCCGAGGTCGGTAGAAAGCCATCACGCCCTGCCATTTCGGCGAGTACGAAGGCCCAGGTGAGAAAGCTGATCCATCGACGTTTGTCAGCGGCGCCGATCGCTTCGTCGTTCTGCGCTGCTGCACTCGATGTCGTTCGTAGCGGGCCGACGCGGCCTCCAACTGCTGACGTGGTCATTGCACTGCTCCGCCGTACAGGCACTAAAGAGGCGGCCGGCATCGAGGGGTGCCGGCCGCTTTGTCGGGTGTCAGGTGACAACGTCGTCGAAGATGCCGGCGAGGCTGCTCGTGTCGACGTCATGGAGGGCGCCTACGAGACCGCCGTCACCAGCAATGTCGAAGCCGCCAAGCAAACCGCCGCCGCTCCCGATATTGCCGAGGATGCCGCCGAGTTCAGCGCCGCCCACCGTCACATCGACAACATCAGGAACATGGGCTTCGGCGAGATAGTCGTTGTTGAGCACATCGACCGTGATACCGCCGGTCGCGTCTCCACTGAGACCGCTGGCGACCGTCAGCCCGCCGAGACTCAAGCCATCGAGTTCACCGCCACCAATATTGGCGTCGAGCAGGCCAGGCGCGTGTACGTCGAGAATATCGCCATTGTCGAGGACGGATATCTCGATGCCAGGCGGTGTGCCACCGCTGCCGGCGGTGCCATCTCCGATAAGATCGGCAACGGACCCGTTTCCGACCGTTACGTCGAGGACGTCGGGGATTCGCGCATCGATCAAGTTGTCCTGATTGGCGACGCCGACCTCAATACCGTCGAGGGCATCTCCGAATATCGCGCCCGGCAAATCGGTATGAGTATCAATGAGACCTTGGCCATCGCCGTCCGTGTCGCCGGCTGCAACGTCGAGACCGCCCTCGTTTACGCCGACATCCGCCAATCCATGGCCGTTGCCGCCGTCACCGAGGTCAGGTGGTGTCGATGCGTCGGAGCCTGGAGGTGTCGATGGCCCCGGGCCACCATTGTCGCCGTTGCCCGGTGGCGGCGGTGATGAGGGGAATTGGTAGTACGGATAGTTCGGATCATACATGGCTACTCTCCTCGTTTATCGCTGTCGACCCGTGCGGCTTGAAGTCCGATCGCCATTGGCAAGAGGCGATGCCGTCAGCGGGTGGTGGTGCAATGACCGTCTGATAGACGCTGTTCCGGCAGCCGGGACGGCAGGGTTGAGATCAGGTTCACAGCGCTTGACGAATTGGAGACGACCAACCCGGACCGGCTACGGGGTATCGAGTTGCTATTGTCAGTTCCCGAGCTAACCGCCGGGCACTGCATGCGCGCAAAAGAAGTCTGCGCGTCCATAGGGCACTGCGACCCTGCCTTTGGCCTCGAGGGTTTTGGCGAGGATGATGTCGGCCGGCGGTGTTTCGATACGTTGGGCGATGAAGGCTATGCCGACATACGTGCTCAGCGCAAAGTAGCGCGTGACATGGAGCGCAGCGTACCGTTCAGGCGGTGATCTCGCCTCGATGTACGTGGTTCGCGGAGGGGAGCTCGGGTTGAACACAATGGCGAGTGGATCGTGCACTCGCAACACTGTTTCCATCTGCCTCCGAGCCCGACCCGCTAGGACACAGTCTCATAACTTGCGTGTAAGTTGCAGGCCCGTGGCCCGGCGGTCGATGCGAAGCTAGGCAATGCTGTCGTGGCGCGTTCAACCTGCGCGCAGACTTCATGGTCGACGATCAGATCTGCCGTCGCGGCCAGCGCTACTAGAGTTAAAACATGCAATCGTTGCGCTGGAGGACGAGCATAGAGGATGCTCGCAGCCTCTTAAGAAGGCTGCGAGCTTATCGCGACCGTGACTTCACCAACCTTGCGTCAGACGTGCGTAATAGACTGCCGGCGAAGGCTCCCGGCTGACGGTCACGCTGTTGACGCCGCCACCGTCGATCTCGGTAAGGACGCGCTCGTCGGTCGTGCGCAGGAGGTTGCTCGCGGTCAGCGTGAGTACGACTTGCTCGTCGAGCGCAATACGCAGGGACGCATCCAGGCGGTCCAGCGCCGAGAACGACGTGAGCTGATGCGCGCCGCCCGAAACTTCGATGTCCTGGTCGTAGGCGTAGGTGCGGTTGTAGCCAAGCCCCAAGGTCGCGTCCCATGCGCGGATGTAATAGTCGAAGCCGACGTTGGTGATGAGATCGGGCTGCTTGTCAAAGCGGCGCTTCTGTCCGGTTGCCACGTCCTCGAGCTGGGACTTCATCGCGGTTGCGTTGCCCCACAAAGTGACGTCGCTCAGGCCGGCGAAGGCAAGCGGCAGGCGCCCTTCCAACTCGAAGCCGTAGAGATAGCCGTCGCCGGCATTGCGGAACGTCCGCACGTACATATCGGCGCCGTCGTCGGGGATGTACTCCCGCGTGAGGATGGTCTCGATTTTGTCCGTGATCGAGCGCGCGAAGAAATTGGCGGCGATAATGCCGGTGCGGTTGAGGAAGTAGTAATCGGTGCCGAGGTCGAGACCCCAGATCTTTTCCGGCGTCATGTTCGGGTCGCCGCGCTCGTAGGGGTCGCCGAGCGAGCCATCGCCATCGGCAATGGTCGGGGTCAGGTCGCTGAGATCCGGGCGACGCAACGTGCGGGCGATGCCAAGGCGGAAATCCAGGTTCTCGGCGGCCGACAGGCGATAATTGAGCGAGGGGTTGAAGTCGGTGGAGTCCGTCGCGGTGGTATCGCCCTCGAAGCTGCGCGTATCCGTCTTGCTCTGTTCAAGGCGCAGACCGAGCGTCAGGAGGTCGTTGCCTAGGAGCCTGAAGCTATCGCTCACGTACGCGTGGTAGATCGTTTCCTTCACCTCATAGGTGCGGTCCACTTCCGGTACGACGGTGCCGTTCGTCTTCAGCGTGATGCCGGCCTCGTCATGGGAGCGTTCCGCCCACCCGAAACCCGCTTCCACAGTGTGCCCGCCCATACGGGTGGTGTACGCAGTGCCGGCGGCGATGCGCTCGATATCAGCGGGAACGAAGCGCCCGTCGCGGGGCTTGTAGCTGCCGTTGCCGGACTTGCGCGTGGAGGCGCGCGTCGTGTCCTCGCGCCCGGCCTGATAATCGAAGAATACCCGCGAAGCCGTCACGCTGTCGAAGTCGTGCTGCCACTCGACGTTGGCGCCGTAGGTTTCGCGGATGCGCTTACGCAGCTCGTGCGTGTCCTGCTTGAAATTGCCCTTGCTGTCGAAAACGATGGTGTTCTGGTCGCGCTGCTCGGTCGTACGGAAGTAGCTCGGCGATAGCACGATGGTGTTCGCGTCATCGATTGCCAGCTCGAAACGCGACAGCAAGGTATACTCGTCGAACTTGCGGTGTTGGGGGCCGATCTCAGCTTCTTTTAGGCTGCCGTTGGGCTTGTAGACGTACTCCGTCGAACTCTCCTGCACGAGGCGCCGCTGGTAGCCACCGCCGATGAAATAGCGCAGCGGTCCGGTTGTCCCGCCTTGCCAGGCGGAAATCTCGCCCGGAACGCCATTGTCCTCGATGTGCCCGGCACCCATGGTCAGCTGCCCGCCGGAGGGACCGAAGTTGCGCCGCGTGCTGATGTTGACGGTGCCCGCGGCGCCCTGCGACTCCATGCTGGCCAGCGGGGTCCGGGTGATCTCGATGCGCTCGATGAAGGAGGCGGGGATGCGATCCACCTCCATGTTGCGGCTGGTATCGCCGTCGAGCAGCGGGCGTCCGTCGAGCAGGACCTGCGTGTATTCCTTGGGCAAACCGCGCAGCTTGATGTCGCGTGAACGGTTGACGCCGGGGAAGGTGACGCCCGGCAGGCGGCGCACCACGTCGCCGATGCTCAGGTTGGCGTACTGCTGGAGCTGCGCGCCTTCCATGACGACGGTGGCGTTAGGCGCATTCGCCCTGATGTTGTTCGCGTCGGCGGCAGCCGCGGTAACCGCATTGCCGGAGTCCGACGAGGACGTGCCGGGGGCTGGCGCGGGGTTCTCGCCCAGGAAGGCGGGCGTCGGCTGTGCTTGAACCGCGGTGGCCTGGACGGGGACGGACTGCTGTCCGCCGGACGATTTCGTGCTCGGCTTCTTTTTGTTGCTGGATTTCGCAGTTGGCGCTGCCGTGACCGTAACAGGCGGCAGCTCCGTTGCCGCTTCCTGTTGCTGGTCGGCATCCTGTGCGTGCGAATTTACCCCACAGTTGGCAATGATTACGGCTGCCCACGCCGTACGCCTTACTACGCCCACTAACTTATACTCCAACGAAAGCTAAACTTTAACGGCGTTCAAACTGCTCACAAAGGCTCGCAACCTCAAGTTTGTTTACTCGTGTAGTAATGTTTTTGCGGCGCTGTGCGGCAAACGCGTTACACTGCGTGGGGCGAGGGCTGCCCACTGTGGGCTGAGTGTTGACACGCCTAGCAGCAGGTCCGCTGGCCGATGCCGTTCCGGCCAAAGCAGAATAACCATCGCATTGCGATGATGTGATTCCACCCGAGCCAATGCTCGCGTCATCTGGCGCGCGGCTTGCTAGGTGGCTTAGCCCCCGTATTCACAAAGAGAGAGTTGTCACTCGGGCCACGGTGCTCCACGTGCGGTCACCGCGGGCCGGGTGGATCAAGCGCCAGTCCGCGGGAGAGGATAGTGCTCGTCGCGCCCTTTCGCCGTGCGCCTCGCCATGGTTGTCTCTCGTCGTGGCTACGTGCTAAGGGCGCTGCGCCGTCCACAGAGCACCAGATGCCGCAGCGCTCCATTCCACTCTCGATCCTGATCATCGACGAGAACCGTCTGCGGGCCGCGGTCATCCAGGAGGGCCTGCGGGACGCGGGTTATGATCGCTTGACCGTCGTCCACGACGTCGTCGGCATCGCCCGCAAGATCGCCGAGACGTCACCGGACGTCATTGTCATCGACCTGGAAAACCCGAACCGCGATGTCCTCGAAAGCATGTTCCAGCTTTCGCGCGCGGTGCAGCGTCCGATAGCAATGTTCGTGGATCGCTCCGACCAGGCGTCAATCGAAGCGGCAGTCGAGGCGGGCGTCTCCGCCTATGTCGTGGATGGCCTGAAGCGCGAGCGCGTCAAGCCGATCGTCGACATGGCTATCAGCCGCTTCAATGCCTTTGCGCGTATGGCACGCGAGCTGGAGGAGGCCCGCTCGCAGCTCGAAAGCCGCAAGCTCATCGATCGCGCCAAGGGCATCCTGATGGCAACGCGGGGCTTGTCCGAAGCCGACGCCTACGCGCTGCTGCGTAAGACGGCGATGAACCAGAACCGCAAGATCTCCGAGATCGCTGAAAGCCTGATTACGGCCGCGGGGCTGCTGGCTCCGCCGGAGGAGTGAGAAGCGTGCGCAAAAGCCATGAGATCGTCGCGGGCTTCATGCCGTTGCTCGACAGCGCAATTCTCGTCGCCGCGAAGGAGATGGGCTTTGCGCAAGCGGAAGGTGTCGAGCTGACACTGGTGCGCGAAACCTCCTGGGCCAGCATCCGCGACCGCATGGCGGTCGGACATTTCCAGGTGGCGCACCAGCTCGCCCCCATGCCCATCGCCGCCAATCTCGGCCTCACGCCCCTTGCCGCGAAAACGATTGCCCCCATCGCGCTCGGCCTCGGCGGTAATGCCGTTACGGTGTCGAACGATGTGTGGGCACGAATGTGCGATTGCGGGGCGCCGGCCGATCTCGATGCCGGTGCTGCCGGACGCGCACTGCGCGCTGCGCTCACCGCCCGCGCCCGCGAAGGGGCGCGCGAGCCGCTGAAGCTCGCGGTCGTGCACCCGTTCTCGGGCCACAACTACGAGCTTCGCTATTGGCTGGCGGGAAGCGGCATCGATCCCGATCGCGACATCGAGATCGTGTTCGTGCCGCCGCCGCTGATGGCGGACGCGCTCACGGCCGAAACCATCGATGGCTATTGCGTCGGCGAGCCGTGGAGCACGGCCGCGACGTTGGCTGGCGCCGGACGCATTGCAACGGTGAAAGCCGCGATCTGGCGCTCCAGCCCCGAGAAGGTTCTGGGCGCTGCGGCGGCCTGGGCGGAGCAAGAGCCGGAAGCGCTTGCTGCGCTGCTACGGGCACTCTGTCGCGCAGCGCAATGGTGCGGGGCCGCGGAGAACCATCACGAGCTGGCCGCTATTCTTGTCGGCCCGGATTACATCGCGCGCCCCGCGGAGTGGATGCTGTACGGCCTTTCCGGCACGCTCGCCATCGGCAGCGGCGCAACACATCGGATTGAAGATTTCTTCGTACCCTTCGCCAAGGCGGCAACGTTCCCATGGAAGAGCCACGCATCGTGGTTCTATTCGCAGATGGTCCGTTGGGGGCAGGTTGCGCATTCGCCCGAAAATGCCGCTATCGCTCGTGAAACCTATCGACCCGATCTCTACCGCAGCGCCTTGAAGCCGCTGGGCGTGGCGTTGCCCTCAGCCAATGCCAAGGTCGAAGGCGCACTGGCCGCGCCGACGCCAGTGGGCTCGGCCGGCGCGAGCCTCGTGCTCGGGCCCGACGGATTCTTCGACGGCGCGCTGTTCGATCCCGATAAGCTGGACGATTACATCGCCGCCCAAAGGCGTTAGCGCAGATCTCGCGCTGCACAAACTTTGAGCCGGATGGTGCGGGAAATGGCTATTCTTTGGCCTTGCCCCCGCAGTGCCAGCGCGCGTACGAATTAAGAAGATGCTCGATCTTCAGCAGGTTTCGTCAGTCGCGATGGCTGGCATGATTTCTGCTCTCAGGTCGTAGAGTAATCGCAGACCGCACCCAATGACGGGTGCTCACTTGGCAAAGCTGCCGTTCGAATCGCTGCGCGCGTGCGCAGGGTTTGGCCGGCAGCTTTTTTATTTTGGCTCGCGCCGCAGGAGGGCGATGGATGCACGATCGGAGAAGCGCGGATCTTGGAGTATCGAGCACTGCGGGCCGCGCACTGTGGATGTCGACACTGGCCTTCACGGTATGCTTTGCCGTGTGGACCATCTTTTCCATCATCGGCGTGCGCATCAAGGACGAGCTGGGACTGAGCGAGACCGAGTTCGGCCTCTTGATCGGCACTCCGATTCTCACCGGCTCACTTTCGCGCATCTTCCTCGGTATCTGGACGGATCGATACGGCGGCCGTCTCGTGTTCATGCTGACCATGCTCGCCACGAGCCTCGCCACTTTGCTGCTCGCCTTTGCCCACACCTACGGTCAGGTGCTCGCCGCGGCGCTGGGCGTCGGCCTTGCCGGCGGATCGTTCGCCGTCGGCGTCGCCTATGTCTCGCGCTTCTATCCGCAACAGAGCCAGGGCACCGCGCTCGGCATCTTCGGCGTCGGTAACGTCGGCGCGGCGGTGACCAAGTTCGCGGCACCATTCGTGCTTCTCGCCTGGGGGTGGCAGGCGGTGGCGCTGGTGTGGGCGGCGGCGCTGATCG
>DASRYA010000173.1:0-18066 GCA_035687305.1 Hyphomicrobium sp.
CGTTGATCGCCACGGTTTTGCCTCCGTCGGGTCCTGTGCCGCGGCTAAACGAGCCGACCCCGCACTTCGAGCAGAAGAGGTGGTGAATCACCCCCTTGTTGAAGGTGTAGTCGGTGAGTGTTTCCTCGCCGGCCGTGAGTCGAAAGGCCTCTTCGGGCACGAATGCGAGCAGCAACCCACGCTTGCGGCAGATCGAGCAGTTGCACGAAATGACCTGGCTGAGGTCGGCGTCGGCCTCGTAGGTGACGGTTCCGCAATGGCAGCTGCCGGTATAGGTTTTCGTCTCGGACATTCTAAAACGCTCCTTCCGTCTGCCGCATGGCCTCAGGGTCACGGCGGTGCCGTGCCACCTTGAACCCTTTGCGCGTCCCGCAAGAGCGGCTAAAAGGCGCCGGAACCTCCCACGCCCGTCCGTGGCCTGCAACCCATAAGGTATGACCATGACTGCCATCATCGACATCATCGGCCGCGAGATCCTCGACAGCCGCGGCAACCCGACGGTGGAGGTGGATGTCGTGCTGGAGGACGGCGCGCTGGGCCGCGCCGCCGTGCCCTCGGGCGCTTCGACGGGCGCGCACGAGGCCGTCGAGCTGCGCGATGGCGATAAGGACCGCTACCTCGGCAGGGGCGTCGAGAAGGCGGTCGCGGCGGTAAACTCGGAAATCTACGATGCGCTCGCGGGCATGGATGCGGAGGACCAGCGCGGTATCGACGCTGCGCTCATTCAGCTCGACGGCACGCGCAACAAGTCACGCCTCGGCGCCAACGCCATCCTGGGCGTCTCGCTGGCCACCGCGAAGGCCGCCGCCATCGCCAGCGGGCTGCCGCTCTATCGCTATCTCGGCGGCGCCGGAGCCCACGTGCTTCCCGTGCCGATGATGAATATCGTCAACGGCGGCGCGCACGCCGACAACCCCATCGACATTCAGGAATTCATGATCATGCCGGTGTCGGCCGGTTCGATCGCGGACGCCGTGCGCGTGGGCGCGGAAGTATTCCACACGCTCAAGAAGGCGCTGAAGGATGCCGGCCACAGCACCAGCGTGGGTGACGAGGGCGGCTTTGCGCCGAATCTCAAGTCCACCGACGACGCGCTGGGCTTCATCATGAAGGCCATCGAAACCGCCGGCTACAAGCCGGGCGATGACGTGATGCTCGCGCTCGACTGCGCATCGACGGAATATTTCAAGGACGGCAAGTACACGCTCGCCGGCGAGGGCAAGACGCTCGATGCCGGCGGGATGGTGCAGTACCTCGAAGCGCTCGTTAATCGCTATCCGATCATCTCCATCGAGGATGGGATGGCCGAGGACGACTGGGAGGGCTGGAAGGCGCTCACGGATGCCATCGGCGCGCGCTGTCAGCTCGTGGGCGACGATCTCTTCGTCACCAACACCGAGCGCCTGGAGCAGGGGATCAAGCGCGGCATCGCCAACTCGATCCTCGTGAAAGTCAATCAGATCGGCTCGCTTTCGGAAACGCTCGACGCCGTTTCGATGGCGCAGCGCGCTGCGTACACCGCGGTGATCTCGCATCGCTCGGGCGAGACCGAGGACGCGACCATTGCCGATCTCGCCGTCGCCACCAACGCCGGTCAGATCAAAACCGGCTCGCTGTGCCGCTCCGATCGCCTTGCGAAGTACAATCAGCTCATCCGCATCGAAAATGAGCTGGGCGACACGGCGCGCTACGCGGGCAAGAGCGTGATCCGCGGCGGGGCTGGCGCAGCGTAGATCTAAGGCCCATGCCGACGGTGAGCTGCACACGCACGGCGCTCACCGTCTCTTTCCTGTGGCGGATCTCACGCCGCCTGGTTGAATGCGGCCCTATATCGATCGCGCCCGGCATTTTTGGCGGCATACAGCGCGCGGTCGGCGGCATCGATGAGATGTTCGAGCGCAACACCTGCGTCGATCACCACTGTCGCCACGCCGATGCTGATCGTTACCCACGGCAGGGCATCGACCCGGGCCTCGTGCGGGATTTCGAGCGCCCGTACGGCGTCGCAGATCCGCTGGGCAAGACCCTCTGCCTGCTCTTGTGAAGTCCCGAGAAGAAAGACCACAAATTCTTCGCCGCCATAGCGCGCCGCGATATCGTTATCCGCACGGACAACTTGGGCGATCCGGTGGGCAACCGCGCGGAGGCAGTCGTCTCCTGCGATGTGCCCATAAAAGTCGTTGAATGACTTGAAGTGGTCGATGTCGAGCATGAGGAGGGTGGCCGAACGCCCCCTATTGCGCTGGTCGGCAAACGCTGCGGCACCCCGCTGGTCGAACGAGCCGCGATTGGCAAGGCCGGTGAGGGCATCGGTGTTCGACAGCGCCCTCAGCTTTTCACGGTCGGCGGCGGCTGCCGCAAGACGAAGCGCCTCGCGTGTGTTGAGGAGATAAGCAAGACGGGCGCTGCGCTCGGCGCGGTAGTTCGCCACCAATCCTGAGCCACCGGTGATTAGCGCCAAAAGCCCAATGCCCCAGCCAACCGGGCTATCGAAGCCGGTGTGAAAAAGGGCAAGGATGGAGATACCGAGGCAGCACACCGTCGTATAGGCAAGCGATTTCCCGAAACGGGCGACCACGGTCGTGTTGCCGTATATGACGGCGAGCATCGGCGGATAGAACGCCATCGATGCCAGGGGCGCCGTGGAGAGTATCGGCAGCACGGCAAGCGCCATAATGGTGATCACGCCGACCGCCGCCAGGGTCCATTCACGGGTGGAGCAAGCAAGGCGTGGCGCGACGAGCATTGTCCCGAACAGTAGAGGCAGCGGCAGCAGGCGGATAGCAAGTCCGAGCAGGCCGATATCGGGAATGAAGGCAAAGTCTGTCAGCACCGTCAGGAAGTAAAAGAAAATTCCCAGCCCGACCGTGATGTTTATCTCGTGCAACCGGCTGGTGCGGGTGTCGGCCTCGAAGCGGCGTTCTACCGCTGGATCGAACCAAGGCGTGAGATCCCGCAAGCGCATGCTACCGGTGGCCCCATAACGGGCGATCTCGCTATTCAAAACCTCGTCGATACCGGCCTCTCGAAGGTTGCTAGAGCCCGTTGCATGGCCCGGCATGCCGCATATCCAGAATGGAAAGAGGGAAGGGTGAACTCACGCCCCCGAGCGTGTCCCGACGAGCGCTAAAATTTAGCTTCCGTCCACGGCGCAAATGACGGCTGGGCAGCAACAAAGTTAGGGAGAGCTTAGGCGATTTGATCCGTTTGCAGGCAGCTCTGCTCCGAGGCCTGCTGCGTAAGGTCAGCTGCGGACGTGAGGGAATGCAATGCAGCTGCTCAATGAAACGGCGCTTTACCGCCCATTAAGCACCCCGTGTCATAACAGCGGTGTCCACCAATCAAGTGCAGCGTAACCGCCAGTGCTGCGTCAGCCAAAAATCCATGATCGACGTTCGAGGCCACGGCAGGCGACGGTGTTGCTTCTCTGCCTGGGTTTGACGGCCTACTTCGTCCATCATGCCATCAATGGCCGGCACGGCTTCGAGGCACGATCTCGATTGATCGAGCGATCCGCTCTGTTGGAGTTCGAGATCAAAAGCCTCGAAGCCGTGCGCGCCAAGCTCGAGCGCGACGTGGCTCTGCTCGCCGCTCCCAAACCCGACCCCGATCTTGTCGAAGAAATCGCCCGCGAGGTCCTCGGCTTCGTGCGCCCCGACGATCAGGTGGTCACACGGCCCTGAGCCCGCGACCCTTGCGCTGCGCGCATGGGTTCATGCCGTCGCAGCCGGGTTTTCTGGCCATCCACCATTGCCTCTTGTAGGGTCCGACTCCAACGTCAACGGCTCGCGACGGTAGGAACTTCCGGATGGCTTCGGACAAATCCACGCGCAATACCTCGGGCGCCAAGCGCGGTACCCCCGGTGCACAGCAGACGTCCGCAGTCGCGGCACTCACCCGCG
Organism: Hyphomicrobium sp.; assembly: GCA_035687305.1. Lineage (GTDB taxonomy): Bacteria > Pseudomonadota > Alphaproteobacteria > Rhizobiales > Hyphomicrobiaceae > Hyphomicrobium_A. Next base: position 3,903 of record DASRYA010000173.1, read on the forward strand.
AGCAGCGCCTCGATGCATATCGGCAGATGCTGTTGATCCGCCGCTTCGAGGAAAAGGCCGGCCAGCTCTACGGCATGGGTCACATCGGCGGCTTCTGCCATCTCTACATCGGCCAGGAGGCCGTCGTCGTCGGCATGCAGATGGCGCTCGAGCCGGGCGATCAGGTCATCACCGCATACCGCGATCATGGCCACACGCTGGCTTGCGGCATGGAAGCGAAGTCCGTCATGGCGGAGCTGACAGGGCGTCGCCACGGCTGCTCCAAAGGCAAGGGCGGCTCCATGCATATGTTCGCGCCCGACAAAGGCTTCTACGGCGGCCATGGCATCGTCGGCGCATCGGTGCCGCTCGGTGCGGGGCTCGCCTTCGCGAACAAATATCGGAACAACGGCCGCGTCTGCCTCGCCTACTTCGGCGACGGCGCCGCGAACCAGGGTCAGGTCTACGAGACCTTCAACATGGCGGAGCTCTGGAAGCTTCCCATTGTGTTCATCATCGAGAACAACAAGTACGCGATGGGCACCTCGATAGAACGCTCCTCGTCGACGACCAACCTTTCCCAGCGCGGGCTATCGTTCGCCATTCCGGGCGAGCACGTCGACGGCATGGACGTGGAGGAGGTGCGGGCGGCTGGCTTGCGCGCCGTGAGCCATGCCCGGCGCGGCGAGGGTCCGATCATCCTCGAAATGATGACCTACCGCTATCGCGGGCATTCCATGTCGGACCCCGCGAAGTACCGCACGCGCGAGGAAGTGCAGCACATGCGGGAGACGCACGATCCCATCGAGCAGGTGCGTACGCGCCTGCTGAAAGATGGCGTCGGCGAGGACGAGCTGAAGGCCATCGACCGGAAGGTGCGCGATGAGGTGAATGCCGCCGCCGACTTCGCCCTCTCCGATCCCGAGCCCGATCCGTCCGAGCTCACCACAGACGTTCTGGTCTAAGCAATCACCGGGTCCATGCCGCATGCCGACCAATGTCCTGATGCCCGCCCTTTCACCCACCATGGAAGAGGGCACGCTCGCCAAGTGGCTGGTGCAGGAAGGCGCGACCGTCAGGTCTGGCGATGTGATTGCCGAAATCGAGACCGACAAGGCGACGATGGAGGTTGAGGCGGTCGACGAAGGCCGTCTTGCGAAGATCCTCGTTCCGGCCGGCACCGAGAACGTGCGCGTGAATACCCCCATCGCGGTGATCGAAGCGGACGACGAAGCCTATGCCTCGGACGCGGCCGCTGCCGCGCAAACCAAAGCCGAGCCACAAACCAAAGCTGAACCGGAGCCCCCTGCCGCAAGCGAGGCGAAGTCAGCGCAGGCCGAGCCGAGCTCAGCGCCGCCGAAGCCGGTTGCAGTCACCGCGGATACCTCTGTTCAAGAACAACCCGCGCAGGCGCAGCCGGAAATCGCGCCTGGAGCCGAGATGGTCCAGCAGACCATGCGCGAAGCACTGCGCGATGCCATGGCCGAGGAGATGCGCCGCGACGAGGATGTATTCCTCATGGGCGAGGAGGTCGCTCAGTACCAGGGCGCCTATAAGATCAGCCAGAACCTTCTGGAGGAATTTGGCGCACGCCGCGTGATCGACACGCCCATCACCGAGCAGGGTTTTGCCGGCGTCGGCGTTGGCGCAGCCTTCGCGGGCCTCAAGCCGATCGTCGAGTTCATGACCTGGAACTTCGCCATGCAGGCGATCGACCAGATCGTCAACTCCGCCGGCAAGACCCATTACATGTCGGGCGGGACGGTCGCGGTGCCGATCGTCTTCCGCGGCCCCAACGGCGCAGCCGCCCGCGTCGCAGCCCAGCACAGCCAGTGCTACTCGGCCTGGTACGCGCACGTGCCGGGATTGAAGGTTATCGCGCCTTCGACGCCGGCGGATGCAAAGGGCCTCCTCAAAGCGGCGATCCGCGATCCGAACCCGGTCATCTTTTTAGAGAACGAGATCCTCTACGGTAGCCATGGGCCGGTGCCGAAGGGCGATGATTTCGTTCTGCCCATCGGCAAGGCGCGCATCGCCCGGCCCGGCCGCGATGCAACGGTCGTCTCGTTTGCCCGCGGCATGGTGTATGCCCTGGCCGCTGCCGAGATGCTCGCGAAGGATGGTATCGAAATCGAGGTGATCGATCTGCGTACCCTGCGCCCCCTCGATCTCGAAACGGTGCTCGCCTCAGTGCGCAAGACGAACCGCATCGTGACCGTCGAGGAAGCCTGGCCCGTGTGCTCCGTCGGATCGGAGATCTGCGCCCGGGTGGCGATGCAGGCCTTCGACGACCTCGACGCGCCCCCCGCGAAGGTTTCCGGCGCCGATGTGCCGATGCCGTACGCCGCCAATCTTGAAAAGCTCGCGCTGCCGACGGCAGAGCAGGTGGTCGCCGCGGTGAAGTCGGTGTTGTACGTCTAGAGTACTGGAAGCACGCAACACGCGCCGTTCCGCGATTTAGCCGGAACGGCTCAGGAAAGAGAAGCGCGGAGAAAAGCCAATGCCGGATACGCCGATGACCCAGGCGGAGCTGCTCGAAGGGTTGTTCGCGTCCCTGCAGACGATCCTTTCACTCGTCTCGTTGTTCTTCGCCATCGTCTCAGGCTACATCGCCGCGCTTTATTTCTTCCTCGCGCGAGCAGGCTTGGCGCTCCGGCTCATTGCCTTCGGTCTCCTCTCCATCGGTCTCAGCTTCCTGGGAGGAACCGCCGCCGTGGTGGGCTCGATGCAGGACGGTCTGTTGCGTGCGTGGGCCGCCTTGCCGGCGCCGGTTGTTCCCGCCGGCAGCCTGCGCAATCCGATGCCGCTGGAAACGGGCTTGCCGTTGTCGCAGCAGGAGCTGGGCGTCGTGACCGGCTGGATCATCGGCATCGCCGTCTATGTCGCCCTGGCATATCTGACCTTCCTTCACGACTGGTCCAAGGAAGGCCTGCAGTCCCACGAAGGCTTGCCGGGACGAGGAGAGCAAACGCCATGAGCACCGCCGCCGCAAAGGAGCGCCCGCGCAGCTCCCCGCTCGCCCGGCGCCTTGCGAAAGAAGCGGGACTGGCCCTCGATGCGCTCAACGGTACTGGACCCCACGGACGCATCATCAAGCGTGACATCGAGGCGGCGATTAAAAGCGGCGGCGCGGCTGCCGGCGCACGCACGAACGCCCACCGCGAATTGGCGACGACCTCAACTCCGCCGGCGGCGCTCGCCGACGACAAGATCCTCGCCCTCTACGACACCGGCAGCTACGAGCTCGTTCCCCACGACAAGATGCGCCGCGTGATCGCCGAGCGCCTCACCCTCGCCAAGCAGACGATCCCCCACTTCTACCTATCGATCGAATGCCGCATCGACGAGCTGTTGCGCGCCCGCGCGCGCATGAACGAAGCTTCGCCGCCGGAAGGTCCGCGCGCCTATAAGCTTTCGGTGAACGACTTCCTGATCAAGGCGCTGGCCCTCGCGTTGCAGCAAGTGCCCGCCGCGAACGTGACCTGGACCGAGGGCGGCACGCTCCACCACAAGTACTCCGACGTGGGGGTGGCGGTCGCCATCGAGGGCGGTCTCTTTACGCCGGTCGTGCGGCACGCCGAGATGAAGACGCTATCGGAGATTTCCAACGAGATGCGCGACCTTGCCGAGCGCGCCCGCAAGCGCCGGCTCGCGCCGCACGAGTACCAGGGCGGCACGACGTCCATCTCGAACCTCGGCATGTACGGCATCAAGAGCTTCGACGCGGTCATCAATCCGCCCCACGCCACGATCCTCGCCATAGGGGCGGCCGAGCGCCGCCCCGTTGTGGCCGGCGACGCCATCGAGGTGGCGAGCATGATGAACGTGACGCTGTCGTGCGATCACCGGGTGGTCGATGGCGCCATCGGCGCGGAGCTGCTGGGGGCATTCAAGGCCTTCGTGGAGGATCCGGTCCGGATGCTCGTTTAGCCCGTCCTGCGCCCGCCCCAGCGAATCACACTCCGGAGCCAAGGGTCCGGACAACTCGGCAACCGGGCCTCACCTGTGGCGCTGGAAGCACGCCCGGGAGATTTTCCCCAGGTAAGCGCATGCTGCCGGGCTTCGAAAAGCGTAAGAATAGGGCACTTGCTTGCCGCTGCCCCGGGGCAAGACTAGAAGCGGGAAATTCAGTGGGCGTACCTGGTGACCGACTCTAGCTCTTGGAGTGAAACCCAATGACGGCGCGCTCAGCTGCACTAACCGCGGCGCTTGCCTGCCTCCTGGCAGGCTGCGCAGACGGCGGCCTTACCTCAGGCCTCAATACGGGCTCGATCAATTCCTCCGCACAAACGCAAACGGCCGCAAAGTCGACCGAAGCGCTCTGCCTCACGCTCGCTTCGCAGATCGAGGGGCTGAATTCCGAAGGCGTCTCCGACAAAGTCTCGAAGGCCGCCGCGAAGAAGTACAAGCTCAAGTCCACCGACCTTGCGAAGGCGGACGAGCTCAATAAAGCCAACACGGAATTCCAGACGAAGTGCTCGAGCTATCCGCCGCGCGTAGCCGCCGCGACGCCCGCCGAGCCGGCAGCGACGACCACCGCTGCGGCAGGCACTGCGAAGACGGCGGCCAAGCCTCCGGTGCCGACGCAGAAGCCCATGGCTGCTGCGATGTTGCCACAGGCAACCGACGCCACGAAGGCCGATGGTCCGTTCCAGACGCCCTAAACGCGGCATTTGTTTTATGCTTCCAGGCGCCTTTACCGCCTTTATGGCGGTGGGCGCCTTGAACATTTCGGCACAGGCCGATGAGAAGGGTTGCACGCCGGTTGTGCGTGTGGTGAAAAACGCCCTTGGCTTCCTACTGCCAATGGAGGGCATGGTGTCAGGCAACAGTCAGCGGGCGCGGGCTTTGAACGGAGCTGTCGCGGGCGCTATTGCTGTGTTGTTCGCGGGCTGTGCCGGTAACACCGGCAACGGCGACCCCGGACCACAGGCACTGTCCGGTGGCGAGACCTGCCAATCCATTCGCTCGAATCTCACCCGCCTCGACAAGGAGGGCGTGCAGTCCCTCGTCGAGCGGCAAACGTCCGGTCAAAAGCTATCGCCCGCGCAGAAGGCGAAAGCCGATCTCTATAACCAGTTGCTGGACAAATACCTCGGCGCGCGCTGCCACGTGTGATCGGGCTGGCGGCGCCGCGATCGGGCATGATGGAAGAACGGGCCTCGGTGTCGGACGACCCCGAGGCCTTGCTTTATGAGCGCAAGGCGCGAACGCCATGGGCAGTAGCGACTACGACGTCATCATCATCGGTGCAGGACCGGGCGGCTACGTTGCGGCGATCCGGGCCGCGCAGCTCGGGATGCGAACCGCGGTTGTCGAACGCGCTCACCTCGGCGGCATCTGCCTCAATTGGGGGTGCATTCCCACCAAAGCGCTGCTGCGCTCCGGCGAGGTCTTCCGCAGCGTGGAGGAGGCGTGCGCTTTCGGCGTGCGCGTATCCGGCACGCCGACCGTCGACCTGGCGGCGATGGTCGAGCGCTCGCGGGCCGTGTCGCGCGAGCTCAACGCCGGCGTCGGCTTCCTGCTGAAGAAGAACGGCGTCGATGTCATCTGGGGCAACGCCGTCCTGCGTGGGAACGGCACCGTCGAGGTGAGCGCGCCGGGCGACACGGGGCGCAAGAACCCGGACCCGCCGAAGGATGCCCGGGGCCCGGGCCGCTATAATGCCAAGCACATCGTCATCGCCACGGGCACAAGGCCCCGCGCGTTGCCGGGGCTCGAGCCGGACGGCAAGCTGATATGGACCTACTTCGAGGCGATGCTGCCGCCGGTCCTGCCGCGCTCGCTGCTGATCGCCGGCTCGGGCGCCATCGGGATCGAATTTGCATCCTTCTATCGCGCGCTGGGCTGCGAAGTGACGGTCGTCGAGCTGCTCGGCGAGATATTGCCTGCCGAGGATGCGGAGATCGCCGCGCTCGCCCGCAAGGCGTTCGAGAAGGCCGGCATTCGCATCATCACCGGCGGCAAGGTCGCATCCGTGCGGCGCGACGCAGAGACGATCACCGCAACGGTTGAACATGGCGACGGCAAGCGCGAGGAAATCACCACCGATCGGCTGATCTCGGCGGTGGGCGTCGTCGGCAACACGGAGGGACTTGGCCTCGAAGCGCTTGGCGTCAAGATCGACCGCGGCTGCATCCTGGCCGACGGACTGGGGCGGACGAGCATCGCCGGCATCTACGCCATCGGCGATGTCGCCGGCGCGCCGATGCTGGCGCACAAGGCCGAGCACGAGGGCGTCATCTGCGTCGAGGCGATCAAGGGCCTCCCCGTCGAGCCGCTGATGAAGATCCGCATCCCAGGCTGCACCTACAGCAGCCCGCAGATCGCCTCCGTCGGCCTCACGGAAGCCCGCGCCACCGCGGACGGGCGGAAGGTGCGCGTGGGCCGCTTTCCCTTCCGCGCCAATGGCAAGGCGCTGGCGCTCGGTGAGAAGGAAGGCCTCGTCAAAACGATCTTCGATGCCACGACGGGCGAGCTGATCGGCGCGCATATGATCGGCGCGGAAGTCACCGAGTTGATCCAGGGCTTCGTCATCGCAATGCAACTCGAGGCGACCGAGGAAGACCTGATGCGCACGGTCTTTCCGCATCCGACGCTTTCGGAGACGATGGGCGAGAGCGTACTGGCGGCCTACGGACACGCACTGCACATTCCACCGGCGCCGAAATCGCCGGGCTGACAGCGGAGGGAAGACGCCATGAATATCGAAACGCGTGCGCTATTGGTTTTCGCTGCCATCGGCATCATCGCCGGCTTCCTCGCATCGGTGCTGATCGGAGGCGGCGGTGGCATCCTGCGCTATCTGATCACGGGCATCATCGGCGCCTTCGTCGGCGGCTATCTGTTCGATGCGCTGAAAATAGATCTCGGGATTGGCAACAAGTTCGTTTCCGAGATCATCACGGCGACGGCCGGCGCCGTCATCGTCGTGCTGCTGGCGCGCCTTATCGCGTAGGGCACGGGACGGGAGGAGGGGCGGGACATGGAAGACTACGCAGCTTATACGCCGTGGATCGTCATGGCGCTGAACGGCCTCGTCGCCGGCTGGATCGCCTCCACCCTGTTGGGCGGCCGCGGCGGCATCATCCGCGACATTTTCGTCGGCATCATCGGCGCCTTCGTCGGCGGCGCGCTGGTCCAAGCGGGCCTGCTCAAGCTTCCATCTCTCGCCGATTGGCCGTGGGTGCACCTGGTGCTCGTCTCGACCATCGGCGCCATCCTCGTCATCGTCCTGGCCCGGATTATCGGACGCTGATGCGGCTTCGGCGGAGATTTGCCATCGATCCAAGGCGGCCTAGAATGATCCGACACACCAGCAGCGGAGCTTGCCCGTGAACATGCCGGCCAAATCAAGCGTTTCGCCAGCCGCCGCGCCCGAGCCGGCCGCTGCGCCGAAGCGCCTTGCCAAGCCTTCGTGGATCCGCGTGCGTGCGCCGGGGTCGGCAGCTCACGCGGAAACCGCCGGCATCGTGCGCGGCCACGGGCTCACGACCGTCTGCGAGGAAGCGGGCTGCCCCAACATCGGCGAGTGCTGGGCCAAGCGCCACGCCACCTTCATGATCATGGGCGACACATGCACGCGCGCCTGCGCGTTCTGCAACGTGCGCACCGGCATGCCGCGGCCGCTCGATCCCAGCGAGCCGGCGCGGGTCGCGGAAGCGGCACGCGCGCTCGGCCTCACCCACATCGTCATCACGTCGGTCGATCGCGACGATCTCGCGGACGGTGGTGCGGTGCATTTCGCGGCTGTCATCACCGCACTTCGCGCAGCGGCGCCTGCGACCACCGTCGAAATCCTCACCCCTGACTTCCTGCGCAAGGACGCCGCGCTCGAGACCGTGCTGGCGGCGGGGCCGGATGTCTTCAATCACAACCTCGAAACCGTGCCACGCCTTTACCTGTCGATCCGTCCCGGTGCGCGCTACTTCCATTCGCTCCGCCTGTTGCAGCGTGCAAAGGAGTTCGACCGCAATCTTTTCACCAAGTCGGGAATCATGGTCGGTCTCGGCGAGACGCGTGAAGAGATCATGCAGGTGATGGACGACATGCGCTCGGCCGGTGTCGACTTCCTCACCATCGGCCAGTATCTGCAGCCGAGCCCGCGCCATGCGCCGGTTGAGCGTTTCGTGCCGCCGTCGGAGTTCGACGCTCTGCGCCAGATCGCCGTCGCCAAGGGATTTCTGCTGGTCGCCGCAAGCCCGTTGACGCGCTCGTCCTACCACGCAGGCGATGACTTCGCGAAATTGCAGGCGGCGCGACGCGCCGCGGCGAGCGCCAGAGTCTGATCCGAGGGTCTGATCCGAGAGACTGACCTGAGCCTGAGCTTCACGGAGCGCATCAGATTTGCCCACCTTCGAGACGACGCGGCGCGTTCCCTTCACCGCCGACCAGATGTTCGCCGTGGTCGCGGACGTCGAACGCTATCCGCAGTTCGTGCCGCTCTGCGAGAGCCTCGCAGTCACAGCGCGGGAGGAAGGATCTACGCATACGACGCTCACCGCCGTGATGGCTGTCGGCTATCAGGCGATCCGCGAGACCTTCACCAGCCACGTCACGCTACGGCCGCAGCGGGGCGAGATCGACGTCGTAAAGATCGATGGCCCGTTTCAGCGTCTCACCAACCGCTGGCGCTTCCGCGATATGCCAGGTGGTGGCTGCGAAGTGCATTTTTATATCGACTACGCGTTCGCCTCCAAGATGCTGTCGATGCTGATGGGCGTGGTGTTCGACAAAGCCGTGCGCAAATACACCGACGCATTCGAGGCACGCGCGCGTGTGCTCTACGGAACCGCGTCCACGACGCCGTTGAGCTGATCGCCAGACCATGATCGCTTCGGACCCTATCAGTCCGAAGCGTGAATCATCGGTCTCATCAAAGGCTAGAGACGCATCGCTATTCGGAGAAAAGCGATCGTGCTCTGGCTCAGCGCACGATGCGTTCGACGTTGCGCGCGCTGTCGAGGCCGAACGCCGTCGCAAGTCCGTGCGCGCCGGTGAGGATCGCGCCGTCGAGGTCGGCCTGCGCGAAATCGACCCCTGTGAGGTCCGCCCCCGTCAGGTCGGCCCGAGAAAGATCGGCACGCGCGAGCGTTGCGCCCGTGAGATTTGCGCCCCGCAAGTTGGCGAAGGAAAGCAGCGCATAGGTGAGATCGGCGCCGGCGAGGTTGGCCCGCGAAAGGTCCGCGCCTGCAAGCTCCGTGCGCCACAGGTTCTCGATGAAGCCAGTTTTATTGAAGGGCGAGAACTTCGCGCCGGAAAGATCGGCACCGGAGAAGTTCGCGCGGCTGAAGCGGCCGAAAATGCGCGAGCGCGTGAGCTTGGCGGCGGCGAAGCTCGCCGCCTCGCCCTCACGCACCGTGAGCCCGGCAGAGCTCGATGGCCGCAGGAAGCTCGTATCGGTGAGATTGGCGCCGTCGAAGCGCGTACCGATGATGACGACGCGGTCGAGGCGTGCGCCCTGCAGATCGGCGCCGCTGAGATCGGTGCCGGAAAGATCCGCGCCGAAAAGATTGCTGCCCGCGAGCGATGCCGCCTTGAAGTCGAGGCCGCTCAGGTCGAGCTCGTGCAGATCGAGTCCGCGCAGTTGCAACGGCGCGGCGCGGTCTGCCCCGTGCAGCCGTTCGGCGAGCTCGCGGACGGTCATATCGGCACCGGGCGCGGCGCCTGGAAACGCCAACGTGACGAGGGCAGCGGATGCGCCGCCGAGAAGGCGCCTGCGGTCAATCATGGGGCAAACCCGGTTTCACAGCGCTCCGCAGCAGATCGATCGCCTCACGCACGGATGCAAGACGCACCGCCTGGCGGCCGATGTCACCGAAGCGGCATTCGCGCACCCGCGTCTTTTCCCCCTTGGCCGCAACGCCGAGGTAGACGAGCCCAACGGGCTTTTCCGCCGTGCCTCCGTCGGGGCCCGCAATGCCCGTAACCGACACCGCGATATGTGCCGGCGTGCGCGAGAGGGCTCCGTCGGCCATGGCGCGCGCGACCTCCTCGCTCACGGCCCCGTGGCGGTCAATCATCTCGGCGGGCACGCCGAGCAGCTCCGTCTTGGCCGCGTTGGAGTAGGTGACGAAGCCGCGCTCCACCATGCCGGACGAGCCCGGAATCTCCGTCAGTAGACCCGCAACGAGACCGCCGGTGCAGCTCTCCGCCGTCACCACGAGCAGCGCGTGGCGTTGCAGCTCGTTCAGTAGCGCGCGAGCCTCGTCGTAGAGTTCGGCAGGAAAGATCGTGCTCATGGGCCTCACGGGTGCGCCGTCGCAACAGAAAACGGGCGGCGCCGCTGGCACCGCCCGTCGATAGTCCTGCGAACCCCGTCCGAGGTCAAACGAGCCTTTGGGCCTTTAGGCCGGCGCCAGCTTCTCGGCCTGGTGCAGAAGGCCGTCGAGAACGTTGAGGCTCTCGGCACCCATCACATTGAACGCGCGCTTCTGAGCATCCTGCCAGATGGGGAAAGCGTCCTTCAGAACCGCCTGGCCCTTCGGTGTCAGATGCAGGCCGCGCCCGCGACGGCCGGCCGGCGGATCCATGTTGATGTGGCCCAGCGCCAGCAGCCGCTTCAGATTGCGTGAAAGCGTCGATTTTTCGATGTCGAGTTCGTGTCCGATCTCGACCGCAGTGATCGCATCGCGCGCCGCGAGCTGCGCAAGCAGCGTGTACTGGCTAGCGGTAATACCGAGCGGCCGCATCGCATCGTCGTAGACGCGCGTGACGATACGCGAAAGCTGGCGCACGCGCGTAGCAAGACAGGCGTTCGCGGTTGTCTCGGCGATGTCGGCGATGCTGGCGGTCTCGACCGGCTTGCGCTCCAGCGTGTTGGTCATCACGTTCATGTCGGCCCCCGAGTTCGTGGTCATACAACCACCCATTACCGTTTGATGCCGCGATTCTGTCGCAGGGGTCAAATGGGGAACGGCAACTTAGAGCGTGTCAAAGCGCCCTGGTCGGCACGAGCACGGTCGCGCTGGCCATGGCGGCGATGCCTTCCTCGCGCCCGATGAAGCCGAGCCGCTCCATCGTCGTCGCCTTGATGCCGACGCGGCCGGGCTCGATGCCAAGGATTTCCGCGATCGCAGCGCCCATTTTCTGCCGGTGCGGCCCGATTTTCGGGGCCTCGCAGAGCAACGTGACGTCGACGTTGGAGATGCGGGCGCCGCGACTGCGCACGCGCTCCGCCGCGTCCGTGAGGAAAATGTGCGAACGCGCGCCGCGCCACCGCTCGTCGCTGGGCGGGAAGTGCTGTCCGATGTCGCCGTCGCCGATGGCGCCCAGCAGAGCATCGGTGAGCGCATGCAATCCGACATCGGCGTCGGAGTGGCCCTCGAGGCGTTGGGTGTGCGGGATGGCTACGCCGCACAGCCAGACGTGGTCGCCGGGCGCAAAGCGGTGGACGTCAAACCCCGTGCCGACGCGCGGTTCGAACGTGACGCGCGATTGCAGCAGTCGCTCCGCGAGGTCCATGTCGGCGGCCGTCGTGAGCTTCATGTTGTTCCCCCCGGAGGCAACGAGGCGCACGGGCAATCCGGCCCATTCGGCAAGCCCCGCATCGTCGGTGAAGTCGGCGCGGCCCTCGGCGGCGGCGCGCCGATGGGCGCCGAGGATAGCTGAGAAATGGAACGCCTGCGGTGTCTGCGCCCGCCATAGCCCCGCGCGGTCGACGGTGCCCTCGATCGTGCCCGCGCCGCTCTCCCGCTTGAGCGTATCGGTCACCGGTTCCGCCGCGATCGCACCGGAAGCGCCATCGAGCGCGTCGATGAGGTCGTCGACGAGCTTAGACGAGAGGAACGGGCGGGCGGCATCGTGGATCAGCACCCGGTCGGGCGCCGCCGTCGCGAGCGCTTCCAGGCCGGCGAGAGCCGAGGCTTGGCGGGTATCGCCGCCAGCGACGGGCGGCATCAGGCGTTCAGCCCAGGGGGCGACCGCCTGCCCGTAGAGGGTTGCGTCGGCGGGATTGTAGACGACGACGATCCGGTCGATCCGGGGATGCGCCGCCAGCACCTCCAGGGCGTGCACGAGAACCGGGCGGCCCGCTAAGGGCTGGTACTGCTTGGGGAAAGCCTCGCCCGCGCCGGAACCGGTCCGGGCGCGCGATCCGCGGCCCGCCGCTACGATGACTGCCGCTGTCTTCGTCATGTCACACCCGTCGCAAAGCCCCGGCCTGCTTATCCAGTACGGCGCCGTTGAGCAAATGCACCCCTCTGAGTGCCCACAGGACTTGTTCGCGCTTGCGAAACAACGGTCGACACCGTATCGTGCTCAAATCAGGTGCAACACATATTACTGCCTAATATATGAGCACACCCCACACGACGACCACGCAGAACCCCGAATATCTCATGATCGGGCCCCGCAGTGTCCCCAATCGGGTGCTGCTCGCCCCGATGTCGGGCGTGACCGACCTGCCGTTCCGCAAGCTCGCTCACGACCTGGGGGCCGGCCTCGTCGTTTCGGAGATGGTCGCCAGCGATGAGCTGTTGCGCCAGCGCGCCGATGTCCTGCGGCGTACCGAGGGGGCCGAGCTATCGCCTCGCGCCATACAACTCGTCGGTCGCGAGGCGCACTGGATGGCGGAAGGCGCCCGGGTCGTCGAGGGCATGGGCGCTGACATCATCGACATCAACATGGGCTGCCCGGCCCGCGAGGTGACGGGCAAGCTTTCCGGCAGCGCGCTGATGCGCGATCTCGACCACGCGCTCTCACTGATCGAATCCGTCGTCCGCGCCGTGAAGGTTCCGGTGACGCTGAAGATGCGCCTCGGCTGGGATGAAAAGAGCCGCAACGCGCCGGCACTCGCGCGCCGTGCCGAGCAAGCGGGCGTGCAGATGATCACGGTGCATGGGCGCACGCGCAATCAGTTCTTCAAGGGCCGCGCAGACTGGAGCGCGGTGCGCGAGGTGTGCGACGCCGTCTCGGTTCCCGTCATCGTCAATGGCGATATCGCCTCTGCCGAGGATGCAGCGGAAGCGCTCGGCGCATCCGGCGCCGCAGGCGTAATGATCGGGCGCGGAGCCTACGGCGCGCCCTGGCTGCCGGGGCGCATCGCGGAGTTCCTGGCGCGCGGCACGCGCCCCACGCCGCCGTCGATGCGCGAGCAGTCGGCCATCGCCTGCGCCCACGTCGAAGCCATGCTGCACCACTACGGCGAGGCACTCGGGCTGCGCAACGCGCGCAAGCACATCGGCTGGTATCTGGAGAAGAGCGGCCGCCCGCTCGAAACCGTGAAGGCCTGGCGCAGAAGGCTATGCACGGAGGAAGATTCCCGGCGCGCGCTGGACGGTCTGGCGGCCTTCTACGAAGACACGCAGGAGGCCGCTGCATGAGCTCCGCGGTAACAGCAACGCCCCGCAGCTCTCCGTCCTCGCGGCGGCCGCTGGAGCACGATCTGCTGCTGGCGGCTCTGCCGCATCCGATCATCGTGCTCGCCCCCGACAACCGCATCGTCTACGCGAACGCGGCTGCCGAAGCGTTCCTGTCCAGCGGTATCGCGCTCCTGAAGCGCGCCAGGCTCGACGAGGTCGTCGCTTTCGGATGCCCGCTGCTCGCCCTCGTGGAGCAGGTGCGCAACTCCGGCGTCACGCTCAACGAGTATAGCGTGGAGGTGGCCGGACCGAAGTTTCAGAGCCCGAAGCTCGTCGACGTCTACGGCGGGCTCATGACCGACAATCCCGACCTCGTCGTGCTGATGCTTCAGCAGCGCAACATGGCGCAGATGATCGAGCGTCAGCTCACCCACCGCGCGGCTGCCCGTTCCGTCTCGGGGCTTGCCGCGGTGCTCGCCCACGAGATCAAGAATCCGCTCTCGGGCATCCGCGGCGCCGCCCAGCTTCTGGAGCAGGGGCTGGGCGATGAAGACCGTTCGCTCACGCAGCTGATCTGCTCGGAGACGGACCGGATCCGCAATCTCGTCGATCGCATGGAGGTCTTCGGGGATGAACGTCCCCTAGTCACCGAGCCGGTGAACATCCACGACGTGCTCGACCATGTGCGCCGGCTCTGCGAATCCGGATTTGGCCGCGGCATCCGCTTCATCGAGGACTACGACCCCTCGCTGCCGCCCGTCCCCGGCAATCGTGACAAGCTGGTGCAGGCGATCCTGAACCTCGTGAAGAACGCGGTGGAGGCCATCGGCGATAACAAGTCCCAGGGCCGCATCATCATGCAGACCTCGTTCCGGCCGGGCGTG
>DASRYA010000174.1:0-10607 GCA_035687305.1 Hyphomicrobium sp.
AAGGAGTGCGTGGCGGCCTGCGCCGTGCGGACGTTCGCGCGCACCGACACGTTCATGCCCACGTAACCGGCGAGCCCCGAAAGCACCGCGCCGATCAGGAAGCCGACGGCGACGAGGTAGCCGAGCAATACCCAGGCGAGCACGAAGATGACGGCGCCAACCATGGCGATCGTCGTATACTGGCGATTGAGATAAGCCTGCGCGCCCTCACGGATGGCGCCGGCAATTTCCTGCATCCTCGCCGTACCGGCGTCAGCGCTCATCACCGATCGAATGGTGTACGCCGAGTACGCGAGCGCCAACACGCCGCAAGCGACGATCCCCCACAACACTTCCGTCATTTTTGGATCCCCTTTAGCGCCGGCACCGGATGTTGCCAGCCCAGGCTTTGATTGCGCAATTCGCCGCGGACCATGCCAAAAGCGTGGGCGGCTTGCAACACGGCAAAACCATTCTCGGGCACTTGCCCGGCGGCGCTCGCAAGCCGCAAAAACGGCCATTTCCGCACTATTCGTGCTTAGCCCCCGCCCCATTCATACCAAAGGCGTAACGGCGCGCCGGTCACGCGCTGCCACCTTCGAGTTGCATCACCACGGCAGACAATCGCGGATGTCCACAGGTTATCCACAGGCGGCGCCGAAGCCCGAAAATTGGGAAGTTACCCTCGCCTGTGACACCGATGCGTCACAGCGAATCAATGCGATTGGAGATCAAGAGCTAATTTTTTGCTTACAGGCCCGATTGTTATGGTAGGGACTGCGCGACGTTGGACGTTCGGCCTTGCGCTGGACGCGGAACCTCGAACATGGAGGACAACGCCGTGCCAACCCTTCTGGTACAGAGCGAAGCGCGCTCGTGATGTTGAGCGCCGACCCGCGCAACCGTGGCCCCATCTGGGGTGAATTCACACGCGCGCAACACCGGCAAGCCGTCAGCAATCTGGCGCGAGCCTTCCACCTGCCTCGCCCGCAGGCCAAGACTGCAATTCTGGCCATGCTGGGTGGGCTAACGCAATCCTTCGACGAGCAGACGCTGACGCGCGAGACGTTGGCAAAGCTGATCGAGCTGCTCGGCAAGAACGACTACGAGCGCTTTCTCGAAACGCCCACCCTGGTGGGCGATCCGCAAACGCAGGTGATCGGCAACGACGCGTTGTCGACCCTCGTAGGACCGCAGGCGAGCGCCCGTCTCGCGCGCCGCGCGGCGGCGGTGGCCGGCATCAACCAGACGGTCGCCGAGTACCTGTTGCCCGTGGTCGCGGCCATGTTCATGGGCGCCCTGGCGGGGAAGACGCGCGGCCAGCTCCTTGCCCTCGCGCGCAACGGAGAAGCCGGCGGCACGGCCGAGCCCGAGCCCGAGGAGAATACCCCGGCCATTCTCCTGCCCGTCGGCCGCGGCAGCAGCGGCTTCTTCAACGGGTTCACGCTGACGACCTCGAGCGGCGCGGCGAATCCGGAGCGGGAAGGCCTCTACCGTGATCTCGCGGAGCGTATCCGTGCGGGAACATCGGCCGATGGGAACGATCCACTGGCGCTCACACGCCGGATCGTGGCCCAGGGCCTCGGTGTGCGCGCCCGCTATGCGCCGTGGCTTACGCGCCTGCAGCTTTGGAGCGCATCGACGCTCCATTCGGCAGGCACGCAAGCCCATGAGCGGCTACGCCGATTGCGCAGCCGCCCACACGGCGACAATTAAAAACGGGTGGCCCGTTTTATTTGCAGGGGCGTGCTTCGACGTCGCAGCTCCAGCCGGCCGATGCGCGCGAGCAGCCCATCTTCTTGCTCGCCGCACGGCTGAAGCGCGCCCAGACGCTGCCGTACTCGAGATCGGTGAAGTCCTGCCAGGAGGCGATCGCCGCGCGTTGCGCGGCAGCCTTCGTGGCCTTCCCGTTGCTGCTGCCGTAGTGCCAGTGATCGGTCAGGCACAGGCGGCCGCCTTCACGGCGCGCTGAATGCAGTGTCGTCGCCAGTCCGGTTTCGGTGGCCGCGGAGACAATCGTCGGCGCCGCCGTGATGATCACAGCAGCCGTCAGCCCCAGTATAGTCTTGGGCAACATCTTCACCCCCCAGGTGTGTAGAACCCTTGCCAGTTATTTGTGGGAGAGTGACAGATTCCGCTTGCATTCTCGATAGCTACCGTCAGCGCACGGCGGAAAATGCCGTCTTTGAGCGGCAATCCGGTCACAGCCCCGCGCATTCGCTGATGCCGGTCAGAGGAGCGGCTCCTCGTAGACCCGCTTTCCTTCGGACATCAGGCCCTTGATGGCGGCCTCGCCGCTGCCGTTCACGGCAATAACGGCGGAAATTTTCTTGTCACGAACCATTCCTTCCAGCTCGCGGCCCGTGCCTTCGGGGACGAAGAAGCTCTCGATGCCGTAGCTCAGGGAGACGACGGGTCCCTCGTTCGCCGAATTCCGGGCGGCCGAGGCGTGGTCCACCTTGCCGCGGATGACGACATCGCCGGGCTCGATGCTGGCCGGGGGCTTGCTGGAGCCCGCAACCGCCTGCCATGCATCGTCGGCGCCCTTGCGCAGGGTGACGTAGAACGGCGAGCCGCGGTCGGGCACCTCCGTTCCCGGCGGGAGCGTGTAGCGCGAGATGTCATAGCCCAGGATCACGTAGTCGCCGCGGAAGAGACTGCGCGGGTCGACGGGGATCACGTCGAGCACCACTTCGCGGCCGTTAGCCAGCAGCGCGGCGCGATCCCAGATCAACCATCCGAGCACCGCCACCTGTCCCAACGCGACAACGATGATCGCAAGCCATAGGCTGCGGCGCGTCGGAGGGGCCGCCCCTACGCTCGCGTTCTCGTTTGCAGCGGTCATGGCGCAACCTCATTGGCGGGCTGCACGCGCGCGTGCAGGCGATAGGCGACATAGGCAAGCAGGATGACGATTGCGCCTGCGGAGAGGAAGAACAGCGAGGAGCCGAGAAGCGTGCCGATCGTCTTGAAGTAAAGGCCAAGCACCTCGATCGAGAAGCCCATGTACCCGAGCCAGAGCAACGCCCGGCTGCCTTCCTTGAGCCCGAGTGCGATGCCGCCGAGCACGAGCACGAGCGCGGCGATGGCCAGAAGGATGAAGGTGCTGAGCGGCGCCTCTTCGATGAACTGCAATGCGAAGAGACCCGCAAATGCGATGGTCATGCCGTAGGCGATAGCGGGTATCGACCAATCGGCAAAGCGATGCTCGATCTGTGGGATAGCCAAGCCGGCACCGGCAATCAGCAAGCCGATGACAACGACGATGCTGTGGCCGGCCCCGTCGCTGGCAAAGAGCGTGTAGCCGAGGCTGATGATCCAGATGGCGAGTGCCACGGCGGCCAAGTGCAGCCCGCCGATCCAGCGCTCACTGGCAATCGCCGCGGCGACCGCACCCCAGCCGAGAAGGAACGGCCAGTGCGTGCCGCCCGTGAGCGACATCTCCCATCCGCTCCACAGGCACATCAACAGCATGGCGAGTGCAAGCGCGGGCCGCGAATGCAGCAGTATGCCCGCGGCGAGTGCGCCCACCGCCCAGGTCAGCACGGCGTCGGGCGGATTGCCCTCGATGTGGAACATCTGCGCGATGAGCATGATGCCGGCGCCGAAGATCGACACACCGGCGAGGACGGCGGCGTGGGCAAATGCCGGATGCCGGCGCTCGAACAGCACGCCCGCGATTCCATAGGACGCGAAAAGGCCGCCGAAAATCAGCGCGAGGCGAAACACCCTCGGCATCTCGCTCCAATGGGCGGCGACGAAGCTCATGATGCCGAAGCCGATGAGCACAGCGCCGAGAATGCCGAGGGCGGAGGCGAGGTTGAGCCTGCCGCTTTCCGCCGTCGACAGGTCGCGCCGGATCGCCGCTTCGCCGTCGACGCTCACCCAGCCCGCTTCGCGCCAGCGCACGAGATCACGGTCGAGGCGCTTGGCGTAACGGGACATCGGGGCGGTTCCTGAAGGACGTGGGAAGGGGATGGACTGAGGTCGAAAAATCTTCCGGGCGGACGATATCCGCCCACCGGTTGCGAAACTATGTCCGGGATCCTCCACGGAAGGCGTTTCGGCGGCGCACGGGGGACCTGCAACGAAGCCGATCCCGCGCGGACGGGGAACGCCGGTTTGCCCGCCGGAAAACGGTGACCGGCCGGGTGTTAAGCTTGTCCGATTGAGGGGAACGCCGGTTTCCTCTAGCCTGCCGCGCCATGCAGCATATGAAACCCATTCACGTCGTTGGCGGGGGCCTCGCCGGCTCCGAAGCCGCCTGGCAGATCGCCAGCGCGGGCGTGCCGGTCGTGCTCCACGAGATGCGGCCGGCGCGGATGACTGAAGCCCACCGCACCGAGGGGCTCGCCGAGCTCGTGTGCTCCAACTCGTTCCGGTCGGACGATTGGGAATACAACGCGGTTGGCCTGCTCCACGAGGAGATGCGCCGCGCCGGATCGCTCATCCTGGCTGCGGGCGATGTGCACAAGCTTCCTGCGGGCGGCGCGCTCGCCGTCGACCGCGACGGCTTCTCCGCAGAGGTGACGCAACGGCTCGCCGCCCATCCGCTCGTCACGGTCGAGCGCGGCGAGATCGCTGGGCTGCCGCCTGCCGAATGGGAAAGCGTCGTCATCGCGACGGGGCCCCTCACCTCACCGGCACTCAGCGCGGCGGTCGGCGAGCTGACGGGCGAGCGCGATCTCGCCTTCTTCGACGCCATCGCACCGGTGATCCATCGCGAATCCATCGATACGTCGATCGCGTGGTTCCAGTCACGGTACGGCAAGAGCGGCCCCGCCGGTACAGGTGCCGACTATCTCAACTGCCCGATGAACCGCGAGGAATACGAAGCCTTCATCGACGCGCTGCTCGGCGGCGAGAAGACGAGCTTCAAGGAATGGGAAGCGGCGACGCCCTACTTCGACGGCTGCCTGCCGATCGAGGTGATGGCCGAGCGCGGACGCGATACGCTGCGCTATGGGCCCATGAAGCCCGTCGGCCTCGATGATCCGCGCACGGGACGCTGGCCCTACGCGGTGGTGCAGCTGCGCCAGGACAACGCTCTCGGCACGCTCTGGAACATGGTTGGGTTTCAGACCAAGCTGAAGCATGCCGAGCAGGTGCGCATCTTCCGCATGATCCCGGGCTTGCAGGAGGCGGAGTTCGCGCGCCTCGGCGGGCTCCATCGCAACACGTTCCTCAACTCGCCGAAGCTGCTCGATGGCGCGCTGCGGCTAAAGGCGATGCCGCGCCTGCGTTTTGCAGGGCAGATCACGGGCGTCGAAGGTTACGTCGAAAGCGCCGCCATCGGCCTGCTCGCCGGGCGGTTCGCCGCCGCCGAGCGGCTGGGCCGCGATTGCCCGCCGCCACCGCCGACGACGGCGCTCGGCGCCCTCATCGGCCACATCACGGGCGGGCATCTTTCCGCCGACGGTGAAGATGGCGGCTCGCGCTCGTTCCAGCCGATGAACATCAACTATGGCCTCTTGCCCGACATGGAGGCGCCGCTCACGGACGCCAACGGCAAGCGCTTCAAGGCGAAGGAGCGCGGGCGGGCACGCAAGCGCGCCATGAGCCTGCGCGCACTCGCCGACATCGGCCACTGGCTCAACGCAAACGCACCGGCGGCGGCTGCCGAGTGAGCACGGAGCCGGTCGCGTCCGGCGCGCGCCCTCCTGGCTCGTCCACGATCGCTATCTTCGAATAGGGATGCGGACCTAGTCATTTGTGGGCCGATGATCCGTGCGTCGGACGGATAGGGTCCAAAGCGATCATGGTCTATTGCAAGCCGAGCTCGCCCGACATCGCTGCACCGTCCTGGGCCGGCAAGTTCACCGCCGGCAAGGGCCGGCCCGGCCCCTCGCCATATTTCGCCAGCACGCCGCGGGCCTTGTGCACGACGGCATCGGCGATGGCGGCCTGGCCTTCCGCCGTGGGATGGAACGCGCCGGAATAGGTCGAGGCCAGCAGGAGCTGGAACCAGGCGAAGGCATCGAGCTTCAGCACCTTCTGCAGCAGGGATGCTGCAACGTGGAAGTTGCCGGTCATGAAGGCGTCGTTCGGCGTGCGGAACCAGCGCTGGCGCGGCGCGTAGGCTTTGAAGTCAGCCGGGTTGTACGGGCGCCAGCCCTCGGCGGTTTTGCGCGGCAGACGCAGATCGTCGGCGATGTTCGCGCCGTCGTAGGTCGTGCCCGCGCAGATGCCACGGCCGAGGAACTCGCGCCGGTGCGCATCGACGAACGTCCATTGGTAATGCTCCGCCGCGTCCTTCATCGCGCCGTTGAGCTTGTCGGCGATCCAGGTGCCGACGCGCAGCTTCGTCTCGCTGAGGGCGAAGTCCGGCAGCACGTCCATGCCCGCAACGCCATCGGGGCACGTGCTGGTGCCATCGCCCTGCAGGGCAAGCCCCGGATAGGCCGTGAGCAGAACGCGATCCGACTGCTCCCACGGGATGTGCAGCAGATAGTGGATGGCGCGATTGAGCGACTTGTAACGCAGGATGAGCGCCTCGAGACCGAGGCTCGCGTCGTCGAGATCGTGCACCTGGCCGAACCAGCCGCCGAGCTTGCGGAGCGTCGATTCATCGTCCAGCACCGCGTTGGCGAGCAGGCGCGAGAAGCCCACGTCGTTGCCGCCGACGGAGACCAGCATCAGGTCGATCTTGCGTGCGTTGATGGGATCGCACTTGCGCAGCACGAGACCGCCCTTCAGCTCCGCGATGGTGCCGTGCATGTGATAGGCCTCGGGCAGATCCTGCATCGGCGCCTCGTGCGTGTCGCACTGCGCCGTCGCAATCGCGGAGATCTGCGACATGTCCGTGGGGTTCGGCACCCACTCGTTGCCCGCATAGCTGAGGAACAGACCGTACGTCACCTCCGAGCCCGAGCACGCGACGCCGACATAGGTGACGGCGCGGTGGTCGTCCTCGACGGAGAGCTGCAGCGCGGCGCGCAACTGATGGGAATAGAGCGAGCGGTGGCAGCCCTGATCGGACCAGCGGGCGTTCTCCTCGATGAAGGCCTTGTCGCCGATCTGCTTCCACGGGCCGATGCGCGCCGGATAGCCGCCGAGATCGGAACCAGCGCGGGATCCGTAGTCGGCGGCGCGGTCGCGGGAGAAGCGCACGGGCACATCGGGGTTGCCCTCGCCGGAGGCGAAGCTGTCGCCCATGCCGACGATGAGCAGGTCGCGGACCTGCACATCCTGCGTCGCCACCTCGCGGCCGCCGATTTCGACGCTCACGGTGGCGCCGGCTGGATAGGGAATATCGAAGCGTACCTCCTCGCTGCACGGCTGCGTGACGGCATCGCCGCGCACAGGCCCTCCGCGCGGCGCGGTGAGCCAGGTGCAACTGAGGCCGCTCGCCTCGTCGACGTTGTCGATACGGAGGATGACGCGGTGCGAGGTGGGGTTGATGTAGCTCTTGCCGTCCTTGCAGGAGAAGCGGTTGGTGCGCGCATTCCAGCAGGTGTCGCGGAACATCGTTTCCGCCCAGCCGTTCTCGTGGCGCGAGGCCAGCGCCTGCTCGGCCGCGAGGATGGGGCGCTGAAGCTGGTCGGCGGGCGGCAGCGCAAGGAAGGTTGCGCGGTGCACCTCCGTGTCGGAGGTATCGGAAAAGAAGCGGAAGGAATTTTCGACACGCCAGGAGATCTGCGGCAGCGGCAACGGCGCGACCTGCGCCAGGGCTGACGTGCCCAGCGCCGCAATGCACACGAGCAGCGCCATTGCCCGGGCTGCTGTTCGCGACATCAGCGTCATCTCCTTGCCCTTCGCGGACCTAAAGCAACATCGCATTTCTTCGAAGCGCGATGCGGCCTAAGCATTCCGTTTGCGTGCTTCTTATCGGAAAACCGGTGCCCACTTTTCCGGAAGCACTCTCGTCTTTCGATCCGACCGATGATCACGCTTCGGACGGATAGGGCCCGAAGCGGTCTAGAGCCGGCCGCGCTTGCGCGCCCAGAAGATCCGCCACACGCGTGACAGCGGCAAGATCGCGGCTTCCCGGGAAGCGACTTCGGCACCGAGCTTCTCCAAAGCCGCCAAATAGGGCTCCACGAGGGCAACCGGTAGCACGGCCGTGAGCACATATGCAGGGGCCGTGCGGCTTGCATTGCGTGCTTTGGCGAGCCATTCGCGGGCCTCCGCCATTACCGGCTGCAACGCCGGTTGCCAGCCGGCAACCGCTCCATCGCCGAAAGGACTACGTCCCAGGGCGCATAATGCGGGCAGAGCGCGCAGCAATTGCACGCGCCCGTAGGCTTGGCCCGCGGCCGTGATAAGCGCCTCTCCCGCGGCGGCCTCATCGCCGCTTCGCGGTGACGTTGTCTGTGCGAGCCGGAGCGCCGCCAGACGAAACGCCGCACCTTGGCCTGCGTCCGCAAAGGCCGACACCGCGGCAGCATCGGCCAGCGCGCCGGGGTAGAGCAGGCCGCTATAGGCATCGATGATGGCGACGAGGTCGGCCACGGGCAGGCCGGCGCGGAGCGTCATGGCACGCACCGCGTCCGCTAGCGGCGCGCCGGTGTCGAACGCGGGCGCGAAAGCTTCGAGCGCATCGCGCCACCACTGCAATCTGATCTCGCCGATTGTGGGCTCGCGCACGGTGAAGGCGATGCGCGCGATCTCTCCATGGAAGGCGGCAAGGGTCAACAGATCGGCACGCGCATCGGCGGGCGAGAGGAGCGCGGCGAGGTAGCGGTCATAGTCGAGGTCGCGCGCCTCGGTCCGTACTATGGCTGCCGAACCGGGGGCTGCCGAACCGGGCCGGGCCGCCTCATCCATGCCTTCGCCCTCGGGGCGCATCGCGATCAACCTGCTTGTTCAATCGACGGCGATCAGCGCTGCAGCGAAATCCCGTCCCTCCGCCAGCAGCACGTTATACGTGCGTGCCGCAGCGCCGGTGCTCATGGGCTCGAGCCCAATGCCGGCTTCGGCGAAGATACGCTTGATAGGCGCGGGGGGCGAATGGTGCTCGACGCCGGTCCCGAGCAGCACGAATGTTCCGCGCGCCATCTCGGTGAAAATACGCGTGCAGCTTTCGGGGGTGAGCTGGGCGAGATCAGCCACGTCCCAGCCGTAGATGCCGCTCGGCACGATGAGCAGCGATCCGCGGTGGCTCATGTCGGCAAAGCGGAACCCACCGTTGCCATAGGCATCGATGGGTGCGCGGCCAGGAAATTGCGCTCGACCAGTCATTGCTGGACGGAGCAGCAGGTCAGGCCCGCCGCCCCGCCTTGTTCGTGGCCGCCAATGCGCCCGCAGCCGGCACCTTCGTGGCGGCGCTGCCGCCGCCGGAGGTTTCCTTGCTGGCAGCCGCCGCTGCCGTGTGCACGCCGACGCCCTCGCGCTTCACGCCGAGGTAGCCGAGCAGCGGCGCGGCAATGAACATCGACGAATAGGTGCCGATGACGATGCCGAAAAGCATGGCGAACGAGAAGTTGCGGATCACCTCGCCGCCGAAAACGAGAAGCGCGATGATGCCCACGATGGTGGTGAGACCGGTGAGGATCGTGCGCGAGAGCGTCTCGTTGATCGAAAGGTTCAGAAGCTCCGTCAGATCCATGCGCTTATATTTGCGCAAGTTTTCTCGGATGCGGTCGGAGACCACGACGCTGTCGTTGACGGAGTAGCCGAGAATTGTGAGCAGCGCGGCGACGATCGACAGGTCGAACTCGAGCTGAAAGGCCGCGAAGACACCCACCGTCACGAGTACGTCGTGCAAAAGGGAAATCACGCAGCCGGCCGCGAACTGCCATTCGAAGCGGAACCACACGTAGGCTGAGATGGCGAGCAGCGAGGCGATGACGGCGATGACGCCGGTGCGCCGCAACTCGCTCGATACGGCGGCGCCGACCACCTCGATGCGCCGCTGGGTGTATTCCGGCCCGAGCGTATCGATGACCTTCTTCATCGCCTGCTGCTGGGCGATTTCGTCTCCAGCCTGCTGCTCGACGCGAATCAGGACATCCGAATCGCTGCCGAAGCTCTGGATCTGCACGCTGCCTATGCCCAGCGCGTTGAGCTTCTGGCGCATGTCGGCGAGATCGGCGGGGCCGTTCTTGTGCTGCACCTCGATGAGCGAGCCGCCCTTGAAGTCGACGCCGTAATTCAGGCCAACGACGAAGTAGAGGCCGAGCGACACCGCCATACAGATGATGGAGATGATGAGGCAAAGGCCCTTATACCGCATGAAGGGCACCCGCATGTTGTGCGGGAAGAAGTCAAAGCCTTTGAAGTCTGGAACGGGGAAGAACATGGCTTGCCTCTCTAGACCGGCACTTCGAGTATGCGGGCTTTGCCCTTGCTCTTGATCCACAAGAACACCAGCAGACGGGTAACGGTGACGGCAGCGAAGATCGAGGTGAGGATACCGATCGTCAGCGTGACGGCGAACCCGCGGATGGGACCCGAACCGAGCCAGAACATGATGATTGCGGCGGCCAGCGTCGTCAGCTGGCTGTCGAGAATGGTGATCCAGGCGCGCTGGAAGCCCTGATCGATCGCGGCGATCGCCGACTTGCCCGCACGCAACTCCTCGCGCATGCGCTCATAGATGAGCACGTTCGCATCGACGGCCATGCCGATCGTCAGCACGAAGCCGGCGATGCCGGGCAGCGTGAGCGTGGTGCCGAGCATCGTCATCA
>DASRYA010000175.1:0-2043 GCA_035687305.1 Hyphomicrobium sp.
TTCCTTTCGTGCGAGAAATGCAATGCGGTGCAGGAGGTGGATTCGGAGGGTATCTTCGAAACCATCGACCGGCTGGCGCGCGATGTCTCGTTTCAGCCCCGCGTGAAATTCGTCGAGGTTTCCGGGCTGTGCCGCAGCTGCCAGTCCAAGAAGGATTGAACCGTCCATGCCGCACAGCGAGGGAGCGCCCGCGGCGGCGCCCGTGCCGTGCGGCCACGGCTTCGGGCGCGCCTGCACGCATAGCCACGCCACCGATGCCAGCGCGCCGTTCGATGCCGACGCGCTCATATCCGCACGTGGGCTCGGCATCACGCGCGGCGGCCGCGACCAGCTGATCGACGTCAGTCTCGACATTGCCCCGCGCGAGATCGTCACGCTGATCGGTCCCAATGGCGCAGGCAAGTCGACGCTGGTGCGCGTGCTGCTGGGTCTGGAGAAACCCGATCGCGGAAGAATCCAGCGCCGCGCCGACCTGCGCATCGGCTACGTCCCGCAGCGCTTCGACAGCGATGCCGTCATTCCGATGACCGTGGAACGCTTTCTGTCGCTGGGCATGGACGGCGACAGGGCCCGCATCGCCCGCATGCTGGAGCAGGTCGATGCGTCGTCCGTGCGCCATCAGCAGATCGGCGAATTGTCGGGCGGGGAGTTGCAGCGCGTGGTGTTGGCCCGTGCGCTGCTGCGCGAGCCCAATCTGCTGGTGCTCGACGAGCCCGCGCAGGGCGTCGACTACAGCGGCGAAGCGGATCTCTACAACCTGATCGGCCGCCTGCGCGATGAATCCGGGTTCGGCGTGCTGCTCGTCTCCCACGATCTGCACATCGTGATGGCGCGCTCCGATCGTGTCATCTGTCTCAACCACCACGTCTGCTGCTCCGGCATACCGGAAACGGTGGCGCAGCATCCCTCCTATGCGCGCCTCTTCGGGCCGCAGGCCGCCCATGCGTTCGCGGTCTATCGCCACCACCATGACCACAGTCACGACCTCGCCGGCATGCCTCACCCATCCGGCCCGTCCGACGATGCGGAACAAGGCAAGCCATGATCTTCGAGCCGTTCTTCCTGCGCGCGCTGCTCGCCGGGCTGGGCCTTGCCGCCGTGGCGGCGCCGCTCGGCTGCTTCGTCGTCTGGCAGCGTCTCGCCTATTTCGGTGAGACGGTTGCGCAGGCGGGCCTGATCGGCGTGGCGCTCGGCCTCGCCCTGCATATGGACGTGACGTGGGGCGTGATGGCCGTGGCGCTTCTCGTTGCGGCGCTGCTGCTCTGGTTCGGTCGCCAGAAGATGGTCGGCCTCGATTCCATCCTCGGCCTTCTGCACCATGCCGCCCTGGCCGCCGGCGTGATCGCCACCTCGATGCTGCAAGGCCCGCCCGTCGATCTCGCGGGATTCCTGTTCGGCGACGTTTTCGCCGTCACGTCCACCGATGTGATCGTCATATTCGGCGGCGGGGCGCTCGTTCTCGCCGCCGTCGCCTGGATGTGGCAGCCATTGCTGCGCCTGGCCGTGCACGAGGAGCTGGCGGAGGCGGAAGGCGTCGACCGCGAGAAGATCCGCACCGTGTTCATCGTGCTCCTCGCCGTCGCCATCGCCGTCGCCATGAAGATCGTCGGCATTCTCTTGGTCATGGCCTTCCTCGTGGTTCCGGCCGTTGCCGCGCGGCCACTGAGCCGCGATCCCGAGCGCATGGTTCTGCTGACAGCGCTCATCGCGGCCGGTAGCGTTGTCGCGGGCCTCTGGCTGTCGGCGACGGTCGATAGCCCCGGCGGCCCTTCGATTGTCATCGTCATGTCGATCATTGCCGGTCTATCGCTGAGCTGGGCCGCCCGCGGGCGTCCGGCCGCGCGGCCGATAAAGGATTAACCGCCGTCGCCCCCTGGCCAATTGGTGGGCGCTGGATTACGTAGACGCTTGGTGCCTTTGGCGGAAATTGAGCCCATGCAGGCTTCGGCCACCCAACCCATCGCCCCCCGGCGCCGCACGCACCCTGTCCGCGTTGCGGGCGTAGTGGTGGGCGGCGGCGCGCCCGTCGTCGTCCAGTCGATG
>DASRYA010000176.1:0-2485 GCA_035687305.1 Hyphomicrobium sp.
CCGGGCACGAATAGTCACCTTCCCCGCACGGATCACTACCACGCGCATCCCGCGACTCCCATACGGCCAGTCTTTCCGCCGGCCCGCGGCCCACTCTGTCATTGTGGCGCGATCGCATCAATACCCCTGTAGACGCATCACACAGCCCACACACCGGAGCCGGGCATACGTAATCGGACGCGCGATCGCGACGATCGGGGCTATCCTATTCGGGGGAAAAGGAAACTGCTGGAGGACGGCACAGCTCCGCGCTGGATGGCGCAGAGCTGCTGTATCTTCCGCGCCACGCCATTCGATTGGCCAGTGCTTACGGCGTCAGGCCGGCGGCGGGCCGAAAACCAGCACGGCGTTGAGGCCGCCGAAGGCGAAGGAGTTCGACATCGCGTAGGTGACGTCGAGCTTGCGGCCCGCATTAGGGATGTAATCCAGATCGCACTCGGGATCGGGGTCGTCGAGGCCGATGGTCGGCGGGACCCAGTTCTCCTGCATCGCCATGATGCAAGCCGCCGCCTCGATACCGCCGCCCGCGCCGAGGGGATGGCCATGCATCGACTTCGTCGACGAAATGGCGAGGTTCTTGGCATGGTTGCCGAACACGGCCTTGATCGCGCGCGTCTCGTTGGCGTCGTTGATCGTCGTCGCCGTGCCGTGCGCGTTGAGATACTGGATGTCGGACGGCGACAGCCCGGCGTCGTTGAGGGCGCCGCGCATGGCCTCGTTGGGGCCCTCAGTGTCCGGGTTGACCATGTCCTTGGCGTCGGACGACATGCCGTAGCCGACGATCTCGGCGAGGATCTTGGCGCCACGCGCCTGGGCGTGCTCCAGCGATTCCAGCACGAGGATGCCGGCGCCCTCACCCAGAACCGTTCCGTTGCGCTTCTTCGCGAACGGGAAGCAGCCCTCGGGCGACAGCACGTGCAGCGCCTGCCAGGCCTTCATGGTACCGTAGTTGATGACGGATTCAGATGCGCCCGCGATGGCGACATCCACCACGTTGTTGCGGATGTAGTCGCGCGCGATGCCGATGGCGTGCGTCGCGGTCGAGCAGGCGCTACAGGTGGCGAAGGTCGGCCCCTTGACGCCGAACTCGATACCGACGTGGGCGCTCGCGGAAGAGCCGATGATGCGCAGAAGTGTGAGGGGGTGCGTGGCGCGCTTTCCCTCGATGAACAGGGCGCGATAGGAGTTCTCGAAGGTGACGAGGCCACCGGCACCCGAGCCGACGATGCACGCCGAGCGATAGGGATCGGTGAAGGGCACATCGAGGCCCGCCTGCTTCACCGCCTCGTCGGCGGCAGCGGCCGCGAACCAGGAATAGCGGTCCGCGTGCATGACGAGCTTGTCGCGCTGGAAGTGGCGCAGGCGCTGCTTGGGATCGAAATCCTTGATCTGGGCAGCGATGAGGATCTTCAGGTCTTCGAGAGGGAAGCCGGTGAGCTCGGTCACCCCGCACTTAGCGGC
Organism: Hyphomicrobium sp.; assembly: GCA_035687305.1. Taxonomy (GTDB): domain Bacteria; phylum Pseudomonadota; class Alphaproteobacteria; order Rhizobiales; family Hyphomicrobiaceae; genus Hyphomicrobium_A. Next base: position 1,462 of record DASRYA010000176.1, read on the forward strand.
CTGCATCGAGGCCCAGAAATCGGGTACATTGAGGCCGATCGGCGTAACGACGCCCATTCCGGTCACCACGACGCGGCGTGCGCCGTTCGCGTTTGCCATAGGTTACCTGCCGGTTTGCGGGCGGCGTAGCAACGCCGCGACATGAGAATGACTTGCGAGCCGGCGATCGCCGTTCGGGGGGAGCTCGCGAGCTCGATCCAGGTGCGCGCTTGCGTTGGCGCGCGCGCCGGGATGATTTGTCTTCAGGCCTTGGCGCCAGCGGCCGCGGGGCCCTTCGCCATCAGTTCCTTGACGCGATCGACGACCGATCCGACGGTCTTGAAATCTTCGACGTCTTCGTTCGCGTTATAAGGAATCTCGATACCGAACGTGTCTTCGATATCAAATACGATCATTGCAAGATCGAGGGACTCAATCTTGAGATCCGTCAGCGGCGTCGACAACGAGATGTCGTCGCGCGGTTCCTTCATGTGCTTCTTCAGGATCTCGACGATCTTGGTGCCAACTTCGTCCATTTCAGTCTCCCACCCCCGCTATATTTGAAGCCTGGGGCCCGAATTACTTGGTTCCTAGCTAATGCAAGGCCTGTAGCACAACAAGCTGTGGCGTCACATATCCTTAAACGCCAAGCAAGTCTAGCGGAGGCCTTCAGCCGGCCTGCGGCCGGCTGGCACGACGCTTACGGCTGCTGCCAAACGCGTGCTGTCGTCGAAGGTACAGCAAAATGTCTTCTCAACCGTTGCTGTCCCTGGGAGTGATGGCACTCCCACACTTGGCCGAAGCACCCGAAACGTGTTCAATAACAAAGCGCATTTCAAGGCCCTGTTATCGATTGGTGCCCGGGAGCGCAACGGTCCGGCAATCGCTCTACTTTATAGTAGAAGCCTCGCCTGGGGAGATGCTCGAGGATGATGACGACAGTCCGCCCTCCAGCTCCGGCCGCCGCTGCGCAGCCGAACATGCCCTGGCTCGACCATTATCCGAGCGGCATCGACTGGCACATGCCTCTTAAGGTCGCGCCACT
>DASRYA010000177.1:0-5164 GCA_035687305.1 Hyphomicrobium sp.
TGCTCGCGCACTGGCCGCAAGGGCGGAGGCTCATTTTTTGCGACGAAAGCGCCGAGGTGGCGAGCCCCATCGCTGCGCTTTCCGACATCGGCACAGGGCCGCTCGCAGTCATCATCGGGCCCGAAGGCGGCTTCGATGAGAGCGAGCGCAAGCTGCTGCGTGCTCAGCCCTATGCGACCGCGATCTCGCTCGGTCCGCGGATCATGCGCGCCGATACAGCGGCCGTTGCCGCGCTCGCGCTCGTCAACGCGACGCTGGGCGACTGGCGCTAGAACGGGATCGCTTTTCTTCGCATCGCGATGCGGCTCTAGCCTTTTGACTAGACCGATGATCGAAGCTTCGGACGGATAGGGTCCCAAGCGATCATGGTCTGAAGGAAAACGGGGCGGCCCCGTGAGGGCAGCCCCGCTCATTGTTCGTATTCTTCACGGTGCCGGAAGCGACACAGCTCAGTTGGCGCACTTCGCGTCGAGCTTATCCATGGCGGCGTCGTAGATCTTGCCGTCCGCCGATTCCGGATCAAGGTCGGCTCCGGCTTCAAAGGCGTTCTGGAAGTCCGCGCCCAGCGCCTTCATGAAGCCGTCCATCTGCTTGTCCAGCTCTTCGGCTTTGCTGTCGTCCTCGGCGTCGGCCGACGACATGAGCTTGCTCATCTCGCAGTAGGTCTTGAGCTTGGCGGCATCGTTCGCGACGGCCTCGAAGGTCTTCACGGCGGTTTCCACCGCCGCGCTAGCGGCGAAGGCCGGCGAGGCCAAAAGGCCGCAGAGGGCACAGGTGGCCAGATATTTCTTCATTGAATTCTCCCGTAGTTTTGCGAGCGGCACTGGGCCGAAGGTGACTGCTAATGGAGGCGTCTTGCGTTTCGTCCGTGCATATATCCAACTGTCCAACGGCCGTCAGTCTTCAAAACCGTCGGGCGGCTTGGAAGCTCGCCCATGGCATCGGTGCTCAGCAATAGTGTTTTTTTATGGTGCAGGTCCCCGGCTGGCTTCACGCAGGGCATGGCTTGCGCGCCCGCCGCTGAGGGCTTAGAGGCTCGCCATACCAACCGGCCCGCATCGCGCCTGCCCCCCACCGGTCCGGCGCGCCGATGCCAAGCCCCGGATATGGCAACGAACTTCACGCACGAACCCGCGAGGCCCGCTGCATGTCGACCCGTCAAGATGGCGCGCCCGGCCGGCTCGTTCGCTCGCGCGATGATCTCGTTGCGTGGATCGCCGCGGGCGAAAAGCCCAAATCCGAGTGGCGGATCGGCACCGAACACGAGAAGTTTGTCTTCCATACGGACACCCTGACGCCCGTACCCTATGAGGGCGAGCGCAGCATCCGCGCGCTGCTCGAGGCCCTTATCACCCGCTTCGGGTGGGATCCGATCCGCGAGGGAGACACCATCATCGCGCTGAAACGCGAGAACTGCGAGCTTTGCGGCAACGTAAGCCTCGAGCCGGGCGGACAGTTCGAGCTTTCCGGCGGACCGGTCGAGACGCTGCACGAGACGGCGGCGGAGACACACCAGCATCTCCGGGAGGTGCTGCGCGTCGGTGAGCCCCTCGGTATCGGCTTCATCGGCCTCGGCTTTTCGCCCAAGTGGACCCTGGCGGAAACGCCCCACATGCCGAAGGAGCGCTACGCCATCATGACGCGCTACATGCCGACGGTCGGCTCGCGCGGCCTCGACATGATGTACCGGACCGCGACCATCCAGGTGAACCTCGACTTCGCCAACGAGGCGGACATGGTCAAGAAACTGCGGGTCTCGTTAGCGCTGCAGCCGATCGCCACCGCGCTGTTCGCCGCCTCACCCTTCACCGACGGGCGTCCCAACGGCTTCAGGTCGATGCGCTCGGAGGTGTGGCGCGACACCGATCGCCGCCGCACCGGCATGCTGCCCTTCGCCTTCGAGGACGGCATGGGATACGAGCGCTACGTCGACTATGCGCTCGCGGTGCCGATGTATTTCGTCTACCGCAATGGCCGCTACATCGACGCTTCGGGCGCTTCGTTCCAGGATTTCCTCGACGGGAAGCTGCCGCAGCTTCCGGGCGAGCGGCCGACGCTCGATGACTGGTCGGATCATCTCACCACGTTGTTCCCCGAGGTGCGGTTGAAGCGCTTCCTCGAAATGCGTGGAGCGGACAGCGGTCCGTGGCAGCGGATCTGCGCCCTGCCGGCGCTGTGGACCGGCCTCCTCTACGATGCCGATGCGCTCGAGGCCGCCTGGCAGCTCGTGAAGGGTTGGAGCGAGGAAGAACGCGAAGGTCTGCGCAACAGGGTGCCGAAGTCAGCGCTCTCCACACCTTTCCGTGGCACTACCGTGCAGCACATCGCGCAGGAGGTGCTCTCGATCGCCCGCAGGGGTCTGCGGGCACGGGGCCGACTCAATGCTATCAGTCAGGACGAAACGATCTACCTCGACCCCCTGGACGAAGTTGCACATTCAGGGCGTACGCTGGCTGATCGCCTGCTCGAGCGCTACCACGGCGCCTGGAGAGGCCAGATCGACCATGTCTTTGAAGAATATGCGTTCTGAGACACTGGCGCTTCGGTTCAGCTTGTGTTCATCCTAGGCGCCGTTAACTCCGGCTCCAGGGTACGGGGGGCCACAGGGTATTCGTTTCGAGCGCCGGAACGAATGCCGAAAGCGGCGGGAGAACGGACGTGCTCGGACGCAAGCTGAACTGGGCGGTGGTGTGCGCTGTCGCCCTCACGGCGGTGCTTATTGCCATCGGTCTGGCGTCGGTCGACCGTGTTGCCGCGGGCCAGTGCGGCGCCAGCTGCCGCAATGCCTATAACCAGTGCCGGATGTCGACCAAGGGTTCGCCGTCGTGCGAGGTCGCCTTCACCAAATGCATGCAGAGCTGCATCAAGCGCTGATGGGATCTGCAGGCTCTGCGGCCGCCCCATACATCAGCACAGCGAGACGGCGCGGTCCGTGCGCGCCCATCACAATTTTTCCGCCGATATCGCCGGTGCGCGAGGCGCCCGTCACGAGATTGACCGTGCGCGGGATGTGGCCTCCGCAGGAGGCCAGGACCATCGCCAGCGCTTCCTCATAGCGGGAGACGATAGCGCCGGCGTTGAGCACCACGATGTGGGTCTCCGGCAGGAAGGCGAGCGTCACCGGACTGTCGGGCCCCGAGGCGAGCACCAACGTTCCCGTTTCAGCGACGCCGGCAATGGCGTGCGAAAGGCCGGCGGTATCTCCTGCGAGGGCGGGGCCGGTTTCCACGGCGAGCGCCGGGACGGTCTCCCAAGGCAGCGCCGCGAGCGGGCCGCCGCTCCCGCGCCGCAGGCGCAGCGGCAGGCCGAGCGCCGACAAATAGTTCGCGATAGCGGACGGGATTTCATCTTCTCGGTCAATCTCGATGGAGTCGGCGCCGAGGCGCTGGAGATGCGCCTTGAAGCGTACGGCCAGCTCGGCCGGCTGCACCGGGGCGCCGCTAGCGTCCGAAGGATGGCGCGGTGGCTGCGCCAGCCGCTCGGCGACCGCCCGCTCGCGCGCGCGGTCTCTGCCGTTCACTGACAATGCCTCGCGCACGCTGGCGAAAATACGCTCGCGGCTCATGGCTGCTCCATCCGCCTGCGGCTCGCCCACTGCTCCTGGAAGGTTCGGCCCTCCGGAGCGGGGAGATCGCGATATCGTGTCCACGCGGACGCGAAGGGTGCACGTTGCAGCCGGCCGCGGCTTCCGCCCAGCGCGGCAAGGACGCGGGCGCCGAGGCGCGCCGCGATCCGATAGGCGCGCGGGCGGGCGGCGAGGAATGCCCAGGCACGGAGCAGCACGCGGCTTTTGCGCGATGCTGGACGTGAGAAATCCCGCGTCCGCCATTTGCGCAGCATCGACACCAGCGGAATTTCGACGGGACAGACCTCCTCACAGCGGCCACAGAACGTCGAGGCCTCGGCGAGGTGCGCGGTTGCACCCGGCCCGGCAAGTGCCGGCGTCAGTACGGCGCCGATCGGTCCGGGGTAGACCGACCCGTAGGCGTGGCCGCCGATGGAGCAATAGACCGGGCAGTGATTCATACACGCGCCGCACCGGATGCAGCGCAGCACGGGGCGCATGTCGCTCGCCAGCAGCTCGGTGCGGCCGTTATCGAGAATGACGATGTGGCAGGCTTCGGGGCCTTCGCCATCGCCCGGACGGCGCGGACCGGTGATGATCGTCGTGTAGGCGGACAGCGCTTGCCCCGTGGCCGAGCGCGCGAGAAGCCGCAGCAGCGGCCATGCGTCGGCGAACGTCGGCACAACCTTGTCGATCGACGTCAGCACGATATGCACTTTCGGCAGCGACATCGTGAGGTCGGCATTGCCTTCGTTGGTGACGATAATGGCCGACCCCGTCTCGGCGACGAGAAAATTAGCCCCTGTGATACCGACATCGGCGGCGAGAAACTTTTCGCGCAGGACGTCGCGCGCCTCCGCAATCATGGCCTCCGGCGTTTCGAGGTCGCGGTCGGCCGGCAGGTGCGGGTGCTGCGCTCGGAATGCATCCGCGACATCGCTCACGCGCAGATGGATCGCAGGGGCGATGATGTGGCTCGGCCGCTCGTTCCTGATCTGCACCAGGTACTCGCCGAGGTCCGTCTCGATGACGTCGAGCGAAGCTTTCGCCAAGTGCTCGCGCAGCTCGATCTCCTCGGAGACCATGGATTTGCTCTTGGTGATGACGCGCGCGTCCGCCTTGCGGCAGATGTCGAGAATGATGCGCCGCGCATCCTCGCCGTCCGAGGCCCAATGCACCTCAGAGCCCGCCTTCGCGGCGTTCGCCTCGAAAGCTTCGAGGTAGAGATCGAGGTGCGCGAGGGTATGGTCGCGGATATCGCGCGCCGTGCGGCGCAAGCGCTCGAACCCGGGCAGCTCGCCGCGGGCGCGCCTGCGTCCGGCTACAAAGCCGGCGGGGACGTCGGCCAGCGCGCGCTGCAAGGGCGCGTCTGCGAGTGCTGCGGCAACGGCGGCATCGAATGTGGCGCGGTCCGTCATGCGGGGTCGCCTTCCCGGCGAGCGCCGATAGCCGGGGCATCCAACTCGCCCGCCAGGACTTCCGCAAAGTGGCGGCAGCCAATGGCCGAGCCCTCGCGTGACAGCTTGCCCGCGAGGTTCAGGAGGCAGCCGAGGTCGCCCGCCAGCACGAGGTCCGGCGCGACGGCCGCGGCGTTTGCGC
>DASRYA010000178.1:0-12804 GCA_035687305.1 Hyphomicrobium sp.
CTCCCAGTCACGGGGTATCCGCACCTTGGACCAATCCGAAGGACCCGCGCTGAACATGGCCAAGCGCGACTACTACGAAACGCTCGGGCTTTCCCGGGGGGCGAGCGAGCAAGAGCTCAAATCTGCCTACCGCCGGCTCGCCAAAGAGTGTCATCCCGATCGCAACCCAGGCGACACGCGCGCCGAAATCCGCTTCAAGGAGCTGAACGAGGCCTACGAGGTCCTGAAGGACCCGCAGAAGCGCGCCGCCTACGACCATTTCGGGCACGCCGCTTTCGAGCAGGGCGGCGGCGGGCGCGGCTTCGGGCCGGACTTCGCCTCCTCGATGTCGGACATCTTCGACGACCTTTTCGGCGAGTTCATGGGTGGCCGGCGCGGACAGCGCACCCGCTCCGCACGGGAGCGCGGCGCAGACCTGCGCTACAATCTCGAGATCACCCTGTCGGACGCCTACGTCGGCAAAACCGCGCAGATCCGCGTGCCGACCTCGGTTTCCTGCGAAACGTGCGCCGGCAGCGGCGCGCGGGCGGGCACCAAGCCGACGGCCTGCCCCACCTGCGGCGGCCACGGCAAAGTCCGCGCAAGCCAGGGCTTCTTCACCATCGAGCGCACCTGCCCGAACTGCCAGGGCCGCGGCGAGACCATCGAGGATCCTTGTCAATCCTGCCACGGCGCGGGCCGGGTTACGAAGGAGCGCACGCTTTCCGTCAACATTCCGCCGGGCGTCGAGGACGGCACGCGCATCCGCCTCGCGGGCGAGGGCGAAGCGGGCCTGCGCGGCGGGCCGGCGGGCGACCTCTACATTTTCCTCTCGATCAAGCCGCACGAATTCTTCCAGCGCGATGGCGCGGACATCTTCTGCAAGGTGCCGATCGCAATGACGACCGCCGCGCTCGGTGGGCAGATCGAGGTGCCGACCGTCGAAGGCGGGGCGACGCGCATCAAGATCCCCGAGGGCTCGGAGAGCGGCAAACAGTTCCGCCTCAAAGGCAAAGGCATGCCGGTGCTGCGCTCGAAGGTGCACGGCGACATGTACATCCAGGTCGAGGTGGAAACGCCGAAGAACCTGACCAAGCGCCAGCGCGAGCTGCTCGAGGAATTCGAGCAGGAGAGCCACAAAGAAACGAGCCCCGAGAGCGCAGGTTTCTTTGCCCGCGTGAAGGATTTCTTCGAGGGCAAGGGCACCTGAGGCGCGGGATGATCGAGAAATTCGCGACCTTTGGCGGCGATCTGCCGGGCGGATTTCGCTGTTTCAATCGCGGCAACTTCCGAGGTTCCTCGATCGCCCGTGATTGCGAAGCCCGCTCTCGGCCCCGTTCCCGAACTCCGGCGAGCTGCGATATCGGGACATCGGCATGACGGACGGGGTGAGGCTTCTGTTTTTTGCCGGCTCCGAACGCACCGGCTCCTTCAACAAAAAGCTCGCACGCCTCGGCGCGACGATCGCCGAGGTCAACGGCATCGCGGCGACGTTCGCCGATCTCGGCGACTATCCGATGCCGCTTTTCAACGGCGACATCGAAGCGCTCGATGGGCCGCCGGAGAACGCCTACAAGTTCAAGGAGCTGATGGCCGCCCACAACGGCGTCTTCATCGCCAGCCCCGAATACAACTCCTCCATAACCCCGCTCCTGAAGAACACGATCGATTGGGTGAGCCGCGTGCGCGCGCCCGAGCCGAGCGGCGCGGAGGTCTATAAGACGCGCGTGTTCGCGCTCGGGTCCGCCTCGCCGGGCGGCATGGGCGGGCTGCGCAGCCTCACGACAGTGCGGCAGGTGCTGGAGTTGGGCCTCGGCGCTCTCGTGCTGCCGGACCAGTTCGCGGTGCCACGGGCGGGGGACGCCTTCGGCGAAGACGGGCATCTCAAGAACAAAGACAGCCAGGAAATTTTCAAGGCGCTGATCCAAAAGCTTGCGCGGGCGGCCCATGTTTTGCACGGCTGATCAGGCCAATCCCATCTCCTGAACGATGTATCCGGTTCGCCACAACCCCATAAGGATCACACCATCCTGGGTTGTGGAGAGAACATCTGAACCTTAGGCTCCGCTGGATATTTTTGGCGGTCAGTGACTGATTCGTTCGATCGCTTATTTTGCGGGTCGGCCATTTCCGCGCTGCCCAAGCGTCACTCGCGTTTGGTCAATTTTTGCAGCTCCGGGGGGGCGACTATGGCAGGGTGAATTTACGCGACCTCTCGGACGGGTCTGGCGCTGGCGCTAGGTCTTACGGTCTCAACGGCCGCATTCGCCGATCCCTGGGATGGCTACTATATCGGCGCCTTCGTCGGCGGCGCCTGGGGCCAAGCAGACTTCAACACGGATGCAGGTGCGACTACTCCCACCAGCTATTTCAGCAGCGACGCCAATATTGCTTCCGTCGCGCGTGACAGCAGCGGGAAGGCCAACGCGCGGTCATTCACCGGCGGCATCCAACTCGGGACCACCAGGCGTTTCGATCGATTTGTCGCCGGTGCGGATGTAGACTTCAGCGCGCTCGATCTAAGCGGAGGGCGTGGCGCCGCCAATATCGCCTACCCGTCCGATCCGGGCTGGAACTACAATGTGCGCACATCATACTCGACCGATTGGCTTTTCACCGCGCGCGGGCGCGTAGGCTGGCTTGCCTCGGAGAACCTCATGTTTTTCGCGACCGGCGGTCTCGCGGTCAGTGACGTGAAGGTGTGGAACTCGTTCTCCGATACGGGCCCACAAATCGGCAGGGGCGGTTCCAGCAACCGCGAGACGAAGGCCCGGTTATACCATCGGCGGCGGCTTGGAACTCGCTCTCGGTAAATCCTGGTCCGTCAAGGGCGAGTACCTCTACGTCGATCTCGGCCACGCCACCGCCGCGAGTACGGTCGATTGCACGGTGATCCCCGCCTGCTCCATCATTTCCAGTCCTTTCAAGACCTCCTCGGACATCACCGCCAATATCGCCCGGGTCGGCATCAACTACAGTTTCAGCGATTGATAGACGGGCTGGGCCAAATTCTCCTGCCCCTTGCGCCCCGCGCCCACGTGCTGCATGGCTAAGCGCACGCCGCATCTGGCGTCTCAACCGCTGCAGCTGGCGTAGATGCCGGCCTGCGCCGGGATGACGTTGGAGGGGCAGCGATCGTTCGGTCCTATTGGGCTAGAATCCCCGCAGACCTTTGCACGAAGAACGCAGCATCCGATCGATGAGCCATCCCACCGCCAAGAACCGCCTCATCGTCGCCCTCGACATGCCGACCCTCGAGGAGGCGCAGCGCCTCATTGCTACCCTGGGCGACACGGTCTCGTTCTATAAGGTCGGGCTCGAGTTGCTGTTCGCAGGCGGCCTCGATCTCGCCCGCGCGCTGAAGGGCGAAGGCAAGCACGTCTTCCTCGACATGAAGCTGCTCGACATCGGCAACACCGTCGAGCGCGCGGTTGCGAACGTCACCGAGCTCGGCGTCGACATGCTGACGGTGCACGGGCACGACCTCAAGACGATGCGCGCCGCCGTCGCCGGGCGCGGCGGGGCTAAGCTCAAGCTGCTCGCCGTCACCGTGCTGACCAACCTCACCGGCGACGACCTCAAGCAGCAGGGCTCATCCTTCAGCCCCGCCGACCTCGTGGTGCAGCGCGCCAAGCTCGCCTACGAAGCGGGCTTCGACGGCGTCATCGCGTCGGGCCAGGAGGCGGGGCGCGTCCGCGATGCGGTGGGCGCCAATTTCCTCATCGTGACGCCCGGCATCCGCCTCACCGGCAGCGCGACGGACGACCAACAGCGCATCACGACGCCCGACAACGCCATCAAGGCGGGGGCCAGCCACATCGTCGTCGGACGGCCGATTACGCAGGCGGACGATCCGCGCCTTGCCGCAGAAACATTCATCAACCACATCCGCGAGGCCGAAGCGTCGCGCTGACGCCGGCTGCAAACCAAAACGGGAGGAGTACTGCGATGGCCAAGGGCTATGTGATCGTGCGCGCCGAGGTGACGAACCCGGAGAAGTGGGCCGAATACGTCGCGAAGTCCAAGATTCCCCTCGACAAGTTCGGCGGCAAGCCGATCGTGCGCGGCGGGCAGGCGCAGATCATCGAGGGCGACGGCCTGGCGCGGAACGTCGTGATCGAGTTCGAGAGCTACGACAAGGCGCTCGGCTATGCGACATCGCCGGAGTACGCCGAGGCGCGCAAGCTGCGCGAGGGCGCGGGCGTGCTGCACATGGTCGTCGTCGAGGGCGTCTGACGCGCTTTCGGTCCGGCCGGCGTTCGCGCCGAGACCACTTGGCGCCGTACGGCCTGGCGCACAGCCGTTGTCGCCATCCTCGGGGCAAGCCCGCGGACGGCAAACGCGGATGGCAAAAGGGTGCCCAGCGCCGGCGATGACCGGTAGAGTGCAACCCGGTTCCAGCGCCGGCCGCTTCGGCGCCCGTTCAAAAAAGACAGCGGTGGTGAGTGGTGGCGCACTTTCCTGAGAAAAGCGATCGGCCTTCCTGGCGTGCGACCGTGCTGACGCTGTTCCCGGAAATGTTTCCCGGTCCGCTCGGCGTGTCGCTCGTCGGCCAGGCGCTCGATGCGGGCGTGTGGACCCTCGCGACGCTCCCCTTGCGGGAGTTCGGCATCGGTCGCCATCGCGCCGTCGACGATACGCCGGCGGGCGGGGGCGCGGGCATGGTGATGCGCGCCGACGTGATCGCGGCGGCCATCGATCAGGCGCGCGTCGACGAGCCTTCGGCGCCGCTCATCTACCTTTCGCCGCGCGGGGAGCCCCTGACCCAGGCGCTCGCGGCGGAGCTGGCGGACGGCCCCGGCGTCATGCTGCTCGCGGGCCGCTTCGAAGGGGTCGACGAGCGCGTCATTGCCGGGCGCAACATGCGCGAGGTTTCGATCGGCGACTACGTGCTCTCCGGCGGGGAGATCGCCGCCATGGTTCTGCTCGACGCCTGCGTGCGGCTTCTCCCCGGCGTCATCGGCGGAGCCGCATCGCTGAGCGAGGAAAGCTTCGAGGACGGTCTGCTCGAATATCCGCAGTACACCAAGCCGCGGGAATGGGAGGGCCGCTCGATCCCCGAGGTGCTGCTATCGGGCGATCACAAACGGATCGCGCAGTGGCGGCGCGCGGAGGCCGAGCGCATCACCGCCGCGCGGCGCCCGGATCTCCTGCAGCGCCGGCCGACAGTCCGAAAGTCTTAACGGCGGGAAAGACGCAGCACACGGGTATCGCGGGTCATGGCTCCGGCCACGGTGAGGGCGCGGATTTCCAGTAAACGGCGGTGCCGACGGGCTGTGCCCCTGCCGCGGCGGGCAAACGCGGCAAGGCCCGCGACAATGGCACCCTCGCGTGCAGGCCCGGGCGGGCGACAAATCGCCTCCGACCATATCGACAACCCCCTGCATATCGTCTATTACCGCCGCAAATTCCCCAAGGCTGCCGTTAGGGGGTGCCGGCCGATCGCCGAGCCTCGACGGCCTGTTTCTACGGTTTTTACGGTCAAGGTGCCCCATGAACGTCATCCAAGAGATCGAGCGCGAGCAGATCAGCGCCGTAACGGCTAAGCGCGCCGTGCCCGAGTTCGGCCCCGGAGACACCGTCAAGGTGATGGTGAAGGTGATCGAGGGCAGCAACGTCCGCACCCAGGCTTACGAGGGTGTCGTGATCAGCCGCTCCGGCGGCGGCATCAACGAGAGCTTCACCGTCCGCAAGATCTCCTACGGTGAGGGTGTGGAGCGCGTGTTCCCCATCTACTCGCCGTACATCGCCGAGATCGAGGTGATCCGCCGCGGTAAAGTCCGCCGCGCGAAGCTCTACTACCTGCGTGGCCGCCGCGGTAAGGCTGCCCGTATCCCTGAGCGCTCGGATGCGCGCGCCCGCCGCCTCAACGCCGCCTGGAAGGGCTTCAAGAAGCAGAAGGGCGAGCCGGACGATCTCACGCAGATCAAGGGCATCGACGCCGATCTCGCGATCCGCCTGCGCCACCTCAACGCCATCAAGCTGGAGCAGATCGCCAATCTCTCCGATGAAGACATGGCCAACCTCGATGAGACGCTGCAGCTCGGCGGCCGCATCGAGAAGGACAACTGGATCAGCCAGGCCCAGGCGCTGATCGCTGAAGCTTCCGCTGCGGAAGTTCCGGCCGAGGAAGAGGCCAAGGCCTGATACTAGAGCCGTTCCGGTTTTCCGGAAGCACTCTAGGCCGGCTTTCCGGAACAATTCGAACTTTTGCTGCGGCGCGCTTTACCAAAGGCGCGCCGCACGTTTATTGCGTGCCGCGTTTTTTGCACTACATTCACGCCATCGGCCCCACCGCGATTGGTCTCCAGGCGGCCCAGGAAATCAAATGTCGAATGTCGAAGTCGACCGCGCGTCCGCGCGCGACGGAAAGGTGAAGCTGCACGGACCGGACGCCTTCGCAGGCATGCGCAAGGCCGGTCAGCTCGCGGCTGCCGCGCTCGACATGCTCGCCGAGCATGTGCGCCCAGGCGTCACCACCGAGGAGCTGGACGAGCTGGCGCTTCAATTCGCGCTCGACCACAACGCCTATCCGGCGCCGCTCAACTATCGCGGCTTTCCGAAGGCGATCTGCACCTCGATCAACCACGTCGTGTGCCACGGCATTCCGGGACCGAAGCCGCTGCGCGAAGGCGAGATCATCAACATCGACGTGACGCTGATCGTCGACGGGTGGCACGGCGATACCTCGCGCATGTATCCGGTGGGCAAAATCTCGCGCAAGGCCGAGCGGCTCATCACCGTCACCTACGAGGCGCTGCAGCGGGGCATGGCCGCCGTGCGTCCGGGCGCCACCACCGGGCACATCGGCGCTGCCATCCAGGCCTACGCCGAAAGCGAGCGCTGCTCCGTCGTGCGCGACTTCTGCGGCCATGGCCTGGGGCGCATCTTCCATGACCGCCCCAACATCCTCCACTACGGCGAGGAAGGCGAAGGCATCGTTCTGGAGCCCGGCATGCTGTTCACCATCGAGCCGATGATCAACCTCGGCCGGCCGCACGTGAAGGTCCTGCCCGACGGCTGGACGGCGGTGACGCGGGATCGCGAGCTGTCGGCCCAGTTCGAGCACAGCATCGGCGTGACCGAAACGGGTTACGAGGTGTTCACGCACTCGCCCGCCGGGATCTATTTCCCGCGCTTCGAAGAATAGGCGAGCGGGCACGCGCCATGCCGGATCGCGACAGGGGCGATGAAGGCGCAGACGCCAGCCCGCAGGGATCGTTTCTCGAAGCACCGCTGATCGACAATAGCGGCCACCGGCAGCGCCTGCGCGAGCGCTTCCGCAAAGGCGGCGCGGATGCGCTCCCCGACTACGAGCTGCTGGAGATGGTGCTCTTCCGTGCGCTGCCGCGGCGCGACACGAAGGGCATCGCCAAACGGCTGATTGCCCGCTTCGGCACGTTCGCGGAGGTGGTGAGCGCGCCGGAGGGCCGTCTCAAGGAGGTGCACGGCGTCGGGGATTCCGTCGTCACCGAGCTGAAGCTCGTGCGCGCGGCGGCGCTGCGCCTCATGCAGTCGGAGATCGTGCAGCGGCCGGTGCTCGCGTCATCGCGGCAGGTGATCGACTATCTGCTCGCCGCACAACGCTATGAGCACCGTGAGCAATTCCGGATCCTGTTCCTCGACAAGCGCAACCGCCTCGTCGCCGACGAGGTGCAGCAGCAGGGCACGGTCGACCACACTCCCGTTTACGTGCGCGAGGTCGTGAAGCGTGCGCTGGAGCTTTCGGCAACGGCGATAATTCTCGTTCACAACCACCCGTCGGGCGATCCGACACCCTCGCGGGCCGACATCGACATGACGAAGCATATTGTCGCGACCGCGGCTCCCTTAGGCATTTCTGTCCATGATCACATCATCGTAGGCCGCGACGGACACGAGAGCCTCAAGTCGCGCGGCCTCTTTTGAAGCATGTTTTCCGGGCAGTCTCTTGTATCTCCCGGGTTGTTCTGGCAACGATCCGCAGCCGGCCGGCGCCCTTTTGCAACGTTGCGTAACCGGCCCTTTACCTGGCCAAGGTGGACTTAGACCCTTGGGCCGATTCGCGCCCATTCCCGACCCATACGAGGACTTATGTGCGGCATCGCTGGAATCATCGATCTGACGGGCAAGCGCCAGCCGGAGACCGGCGTCGTGCGGAGGATGGCCGACGCGCTCGTGCACCGCGGTCCCGATGAGGACGGCTATCTCTTCCGCCCCGGCATCGGCTTTGCAAACCGCCGGCTCTCGATCGTGGGGCTGGGCGATGGCTCGCAGCCGATCTTCAACGAGGATGGCAGCGTCGGCGTCGTCTACAACGGCGAGCTCTTCAACTATCCGGAGGTGAAGGCTGAGCTCGAGGCCAAGGGCCACGTCTTCCGTACGCACACCGACACCGAAATCATCGTGCACCTCTACGAGGAATACGGCGAGGACGTCTTCGAGAAGCTGCGCGGGCAGTTCGCGATCGCGCTCATGGATTTCTCCAAGCGCACGGTGTTTCTCGCGCGCGACCGCGTCGGCATCTGTCCGCTGCACTGGAGCCGGCAGGGTGACTGGGTCTACTTCGGATCGGAGATCAAGGCGCTGCTCGCGGGCGGCGTGCCGGCCGCATTCGATCCCCGCGGCATGGATCAGGTGTTCACGTTCTTCGCCATGGGCACGCGGCGCACGATGTTCGCAGGCGTCAATTCGCTGCTGCCCGGCCACTACCTGAAAATGGCCTTCCGCGCCGACGGCCGCCCCGCGGAGATCGTCGAGCGCCGCTACTGGGATCTCGACTTTCCGGATGCAGGCCAGGAGATCGACGCGCGCGATCCCACGCCGCTCATCGACGAGTTCGAAGCGCGCTTCAGCCGCGCGGTGGACATCCGGCTGCGGGCCGACGTGCCGGTCGTCGGCTATCTGTCCGGCGGCGTCGATTCCGCCTACGTGCTCGCAACCGCCTCGAAGCTGCGCGGCTCGCCGGTGCCGAGCTTCACAATCCAGGTTCCCGGAAAGGGTCTCGACGAGACGTCGGATGCGCTGTTCACGGCGCGCGCCATCGGCAGCCAGCCGACGATCCTGCGCTCCGACAGCACCGTCATCGCGAACACCTATCCCCAGCTCATCGCGTCGGCCGACAGCCCGGTGATCGATACCTCGTGCGCGGCGCTCTGGCGCCTGGCGCAGGAGGTGCACGACCAGGGCTACAAGGTGGCGCTGACGGGCGAGGGCTCGGACGAGGCGTTCGCCGGCTACATCTGGTTCAAGCTGCGCAAGCTCAGCTACTTCATGGACGTCGGCGGCATGCACGCTTCCGATGCGCTGAACCGGCTGTTCCGGATGCGCATGGCGCCGCACATGAGCAACGCGCAGCTGAAGCACATCGACGAGAAGCTCGGCCGCGCCCATGCGCAGACGCTGCTCTATCACCTCGTCGCGCAATCGCGTGCGCGCTACTTCAGCGGCGATACGAAAGCGCAGCTCGGCGATTACATCGCCTATGACGACGTGCCGGTGGATGCAGAGCGCGTGCGTCGCTGGGATCCGCTCAATCAGTCGCTCTATTACGGCTACAAGGTTCACCTTCCGGGGCTGTTGCTCAATCACAAGGGCGACCGGGTCGCCATGGCGAACAGCGTCGAGACCCGCTATCCGTTCCTCGACGAGGACGTGATCTCCTACGTGTCGCAACTGCATCCGCGCTGGAAGCTGCGCGGGCTGCTGCGCGACAAATACCTGCTCCGTCTCGCGGCTTCGCGGCTGCTGCCGAAGGAAGCGGCATTCCGCAAGAAGGGCATGTTCCGCGCGCCGCTGGCGGAATCGTTCTTCATCGATCCGCCGCCCTACGTGCGGCAGCTCATGAGCCGCGAGGCGCTCGACCGCACCGGCTATTTCGATACCGAGACGGTGCTGCGCGACTACGAAGCCATCGGCGCGGGCAAGGGCGACAAGATCAACGTGTTCCTGAAGATGGGCCTCACCGGCGTGCTCTCGACGCAGCTCTGGCACCAGATCTACATGGGCGGCGGGCTCTGCGAGCTTCCCGAGCAGTGGCCGCGCCCCCAGGTCGATCGTCCGAAGGCCGCGCCGCTGCCCACCGCGGCGGCTTAGATGTGATCGCTTCGGACCCAATCAGGCCGAAGCGTTAAGCGGTCGCGTCAAATGAGCCGCATGGCGGTTCGAAGGATCCACTCCAGCGGCGATCGACCGGCTCCGCCCACATCGGTTGGCGGCCCAGCTCGCGGCCTGCTGCCTTTGTCGCGCACGTTCACTCTAAGCGTCGCAGATCCCGAGGCTTGCGTGGATGGCGGCCTGCGCCGCCATGACGGTTTACGGGCGAAGCAGATCGCCGGCTGGCGGACGCTGGGACCTTCGGCCTCCGGCCTCGCTGTCATCCTAACGAAGTCTGTCATCCTGACGAAGGTCTGTCGTCCCGGTGTCATGGCGAAGCGGAGAAGGCGTGTAGCCGACGACCGTTCGTCTGCGTCCGTGGTGTGAATGAGGTGCCTCCGCCTTCCCGCACTCGACGTCATCCCGGCGAAGGCCGGGATCCACGCCACTTCACGGTGCCGTCACTTCCCACGCTTCGAAGCATCCGCCGCGCACAGCCATGACGGAAGCGGCCATTGCGCGGTTGGCTTCATGCCACCGGAGGCGTAGGTGGGCTCACTATCGCCGCACCTCCGGCGCCATCCCAGCACAGGGCGGGATTTACAGACCGCTCGGCTTCGATGTCGCGGCGTCAGTCGTAGGGGCAGATCAAATGGCCACGGCGCCAATAGCAGTCGTCGTCGTAATAGCCGCCGTAGAAGTACGGGCCGACGAAGCCGCGGCCGCGGTAGTGGCCATATCCGCCACCGCGATAGCCGCGGATGCCGCCGCCTGGGAAACCGCCACCGTGGAAGCCGCCGCCACCACCTCCGTGGAAGCCGCCGCCGCCACCGAAGCCGCCGCCACCCCCGAAGCCGCCGCCGTGGCCTCCGCCACCACCGCCGCCATGGGCAGCTGCTCCAACCGCTGAAAGCCCGAGTGCCAGTGCCGCGATACTTCCGATGAGTATTTGATTTTTCAGCATCGTCGTTCTCCTTGGCAACAGTGCACGACAACGCATGCACGTGGCTGGAGTTCGTGGCCTGCGCCGGAGAACCACAACGCGCGGGCATGAAACGACGTTCAACCGTTCTCCCGTTTACCCGGCAGCAAGCATAGCCGTGCGCTGAGGAGGCTCGAAGGGCTGAGGCGGCGATGCGTCTGCCCCGTGCGCCGGTACATAGCGGCCACCACCGGCGCAAACTGGAAGACGCGCTTGATCGTACGCGTCGCCGAGAAGCCGCGAATGCAGCCCCCCGGCGATGAACGCTATCAGCCTTTGCGGTCGCGCTGACCGAGGGTGCGCAGGCGCAGCGCGTTGAGCTTGATGAAGCCCGCTGCGTCCTTCTGGTCGTAGGCGCCCTTGTCGTCCTCGAAGGTGACGAGCGTCGACGAATAGAGGCTCTTGGGGCTCTCGCGGCCGGTGACGATGACGTTGCCCTTGTAGAGCTTCAGCGTCACCTCGCCCTCGACGTGCTCCTGCGATTTGTCGATGGCGGCCTGCAGCATCTCGCGTTCGGGCGAGAACCAGAAGCCGTAGTAGACGAGCTCTGCGTAGCGCGGCATCAGCTCGTCCTTGAGGTGCATGGCTCCGCGGTCGAGGGTGATGGATTCGATGGCACGGTGCGCATGCCAGAGGATGGTGCCGCCGGGCGTCTCGTAGATGCCGCGCGACTTCATGCCGACAAAACGGTTCTCGACGAGATCGACGCGGCCGATGCCGTTGTCGCGGCCGTAATCGTTGAGCGTGGCGAGGATGTTCGCCGGGCTCATCGGATTGCCGTTGATCGCGACCGGATCGCCCTTCTTGAAGCTGATGGTGATGACGGTCGCCTTGTCGGGCGCCTCTTCCGGCGAAAGGGTGCGCTGGAACACATAGGGCGGGGGCTCGACGTTCGGATCCTCGAGCACCTTCCCTTCGGATGAGGAGTGCAGCAGGTTCGCGTCGACCGAGAACGGAGATTCCCCGCGCTTATCCTTGGCGATCGGAATCTGGTTCTGCTCGGCAAAGGCGATCAAGTCCTCGCGGCTCTTGAACTCCCAGTCGCGCCACGGCGCAATGATGCGGATAGACGGCTCGAGCGCATAGTAGGACAGCTCGAAGCGCACCTGATCGTTGCCCTTGCCGGTCGCGCCGTGACAGACCGCGTCGGCGCCGGTGGCGCGCGCGATCTCGATCTGCTTCTTGGAAATGAGCGGGCGCGCAATCGAGGTGCCGAGCAGGTAGATGCCCTCGTAGAGCGCGTTGGCGCGGAACATCGGGAAGACGTAGTCGCGCACGAACTCTTCGCGCAGGTCCTCGATGTAGATGTTCTCCGGCTTGATACCGAGCATCAGCGCCTTCTCGCGCGCGGGCTCCAGCTCTCCGCCCTGGCCGAGATCGGCGGTGAAGGTGATGACCTCCGCGCCGTAGGTCTGCTGCAGCCACTTGAGGATGATCGAGGTGTCGAGGCCGCCGGAGTAGGCGAGCACGACCTTTTTGATCGGCTTGGGATGGGAGGTCATGGGGAGCTCGTTTGGATTGCGGACTGATCGCCTGTACGAAATTTCGCCCGCCAAGGCCATAGGGACACCGCGTCGCCCTGCACCCGCGCGGCGTCCGAAAAGCTATTCGCCGTGGGCTTTGCGCGGGCCCTCAGCGCGCAGCCTATCGGCCTGCAAGGCTTGCCGCCTGCGCCGGAGACGGGCCAGGGTTGCGCGGTCAACCATGATCGGCGCAACCGAATGGCGCGCATCCGCGGGCGGTGCTAAACGTTGGGCGATGGGTGTTTG
>DASRYA010000179.1:0-6065 GCA_035687305.1 Hyphomicrobium sp.
ATGCACGTCGGCGGGATCGTACGCCGGTTCGTCGATGGCGAGCGGCCATTTTCATCGGCTGCACGACGAGTTCGATTTCTTCGGTCACTTCCCCGGTCTCTTCGCGCGTCTTGCTCCGGTCAGCGATCCCAACGCGAGCCAGCAGCGGGCGCAGAAGATCAACGCCGCCGCCAAGGATGGATCGCTCGCCACGCGGCAGATCATCGGCCATGCCGCGCTGGCCGCCGACAATCATCTCAACGGATCGGCGGTGGAGCGCGTCGCGGCATTCCTCACCGGTGACAGCAAGACCGCCTGGCCCGCGGCGAAGATGCATACGACCGCCGTGGACTGCTACACCGGCGAGCGCGTCGTCGTCTCTCGGGAAACCGCGCGCAAGAACGGCATCCCCCTCGCCCACGGCGCCGCGGCGAGCTCCTCGCTGCCGGGCGTGATGGGGCCGACGCTGCTCGGCCAGCGCTACTGCATGGATGGCGGCATGTGCTCCAATCCGGCGCACGTCGATCTCGTCGCGGGCTCGAAGCGCGCGCTGATCGTCACGTTGAACGACGGCCTGAAGCCGCCGTTTCTCACCGGCATTCCCCATCCGATCGCTGACAACATCCGCCAGATCGAGGCGGTCGGCACCAAGACGCTATGGATCAAGGCCGATCCTCCGGACGTCAATCTGCTCGACCCGAAGCAGATCTCGCCGGCCATTCATATTGGATACGAACGCGCGAAGCGCGAGGCCGAGGCGATTAAAGCGTTCTGGGCGTAATCGCTGTAACGGCATTGCCCGTGTGGCGCATGCGGCCTACGCGATCTCTTCTTCCGGCACGGCCGCTGCTGTCTCTTCCGCAGTGATGAGCCCGAGTGCAAGCTGCACCGCGCGGAACGAGCGGCGGTGATGCACCGTCACGCCGAGCCGCTTGATCGCCGCGTGATGTTCAGCCGTGCCATAGCCCTTGTGGCGCTCGAAGCCGTACTCGGGGTGCTGCCCGCCGAGCTTCACCATCATGCGATCACGCGTGACCTTGGCGATGATCGAAGCGGCCGCGATAGAGAGGCAGCGCGCGTCGCCCTTCACGACCGTTCGCGACTGGCAATTGAGCTTCGGTGCGCGATTGCCATCGATGACGGCGAGCTTCGGCGTTTGCGGGAGCTGCGAGATGGCCTGCGCCATTGCCCACATCGTAGCGTGCAGGATGTTGATCCTGTCGATCATCGCAACGTCCGCGACGCCAACGCCGATGATGGCGGTTGCGCGGATGCGCCTGTAGAGCACCTCCCGCGTCTCAGGATCGAGCACCTTGGAATCGTCGATGCCGTCGGGGATGCGCTCGGGATCGAGGATGACGGCCGCGGCAACCACCGGGCCCGCCAGCGGGCCCCGGCCCGCCTCGTCGACACCGGCAATCGGGCCGCCGTGCAGCTGCAGTTCGGCCGCCTCCAGCTCGAAGGTCGGGCGCGGTCTTAGCTCGGCGGCATCGTTCCCCATCGGGGGAAGTTCCGCCGCCCCGGTCCGCAAGTCAAAGAGACTTACGCTTCAGCCTGAGGAAAACTCTCAGAAAAGTGGCATTTGTTGCCCCCGGAGCACGGGCCGCCGGAAGAGGTCGGTGCGCAATTTCGAGCGGTCGGCGTCGAGGCCGAGCCGTTTGACGGCCAGCCGGAAGCGCGTGCCGATCTGCGCGGCATAGGGCCCGGACCCGCGCTGCCTGATTCCGAATTCCGATGTGTAGTCGCGCCCGCCGTGCATCCCCTGCACCAGGTGCATGACCCGGTCCGCGCGGTCCGGGAACTCCGACGCCAGCCATTCTCGGAACAGCGCCGCGATCTCGAGCGGCAGGCGCAGCATCACGTAGCCCGCCGAGCGCGCGCCGGCCTCCTTTGCCGCCTCGAGGATCCGTTCGATTTCCGGATCGGTCAGCCCCGGAATGATGGGTGCCACCATGACGGTTGTCGGGATGCCCGCCTCGGCGAGCTGGCGCACCGCATCGAGCCGCCGTTGCGGGGTCGGCGCGCGCGGCTCCATCGCGCGTGCGATTTTCGCATCGAGCGTCGTCACGGAGATGCAGGCGCGCACGAGATGACGTTCCGCCATGCGCGAAAGGATGTCGATGTCGCGCGTGATCAGCGCCGACTTGGTGACGATGCCGACGGGATGGCTGGTCCGATCCAGCACCTCCAGCACCGAGCGCATGATACCTCGCTCGCGCTCGATCGGCTGGTACGGATCGGTATTGGTACCGATGGCCATGCACGCCGGGGTGTAGCGTGGGTTCGAAAGCTCCTTCTCCAGCAGCGCCGCCGCGTTCGTGCGCGCATAGAGCTTGGTTTCGAAGTCGAGCCCTGCCGAATGGCCGAGATAGCAGTGCGTCGGCCGCGCGAAGCAATAGATGCAGCCGTGCTCGCAGCCGCGATAGGGGTTGATCGAGCGGTCGAATGAGATGTCGGGGCTGTCGTTGCGCGTGATGATGGTGCGCGCAGGGTCGTCGAATACCGTCGTCTTGAAAGCGTCGAGGTCGGCAAGGCCCTCCCAGCCGTCGTCGAACACCTCCCGGCGTTCCGCCTCGAACCGGCCCGTGTGGTTGGAGCGCGCGCCCCGCCCGCGCCGCCGCTCGTCATCGACGAGACCGCCGGGTGTTGCGACGGGTTTCGGGAGCTCTTTTTGCTGCCGTACCAAATCGTTCTCCGCTTACTCGGCCGGCACCGGTTGGCGCACGCACACGACCTTCGCCAGGGATGGCTGACGATAGCACCCTATGCAGAACAAAACAAGAACAACAATCAGCGGTCCAGCCAACTGAAATGGCAGGCAGCCCTAGCCGTCGTCCGGCAGGCGCCGGCTGAGGCGGCTCGCTTCTCCGAAGGGCTGAAAGGGCCCGGCCAAGCCACGGTTCGCGGCTCCCAGTCTCCTCGGGAATCATCTGCCCCGCGGCAAATTCCTCAGCGGTCGTAATTTCGCCGCCGGAGTTCGATGTTTTTGTCCTGGATCAGCGCTTTACGGGGGTGAAAGCTGTGACCGCCACTTCGGTTCGGGTCATGTCCACGGGCTTTGCGCCCCTGCCGCCGGCCTCGCGGAACGCGTGCCGGTGCCGTGACCCGCGCACGCGTGTCGGCCAGCCGAACGGTCGCGATGCCGTCGCGCAATCGGCGGGGCGCGCACCGCAGACGGCCCACCGTCGTTCATCGCAAGCCGATCTGCGCGGTATAACCGGGACGCACGGTGCGATGGTCCCCGGAGCGCCGTTAGCAACGTTTGGGATTTCGATATTTCTCGATCCGCGTGGAGCGGACAATCGTATTTGACAGTGGTAGGTATGCATCGCTTAGGTGAGTACGCAGGGGGTCACTTCCATGGCGCAGACGCAGGTGCAGTTCACGCCCGTTCAGGTTCTTCAGGCCGCAAAGCGCGCCGAGGCCGAGGGCAAGATGGACTATGCCCTACAATTCTATCGGCACCTCGTTGAGCAGCATGGGAATACGCCCGAAGCGCAGGCAGCGCGCGAAGGCCTTTTCCGCATCGCCGAGTGGCGCTGGGGGGAGGCACGCGTCACGCGCGGCCGTGAAGCCGGCGCCCAGGGAGACGATGCTGCGGGTGGACCGCAGCAGGCACAACAGCCGCCGCAGCCCGCGCCAGGCCAGGCCCGCGGCGATCAGCGCAGCTATCAGGCGAGCGGCCCCGAGAACGTTTCCGATGACTACCACCACGCGGAGGCGGCTGGCACGCTGCCGCAGATCGTTTCCCGCCGTCGCGCCGGTGCGCAGCAGCCCGCGTTCGAGCCCCGCTTCCGCATCGCTCAGCTTGCAGCCCATACGCTCAGCGGCATCGGCTGGTTGACGTTGCTGACGGGTATCGTCGGCGTCATCGCCGCCGTTGCAGGGCTCGTCGCCGAGCTTTCGGCGGCGGTCATGGGATTGCCGCTGGGCGTGCTGGTCGGCGTACCTTTTATCGTCATCGGTCTCGCGCTCGCGGTTAGCGGCCAGGTCGCCTCGGCCATCTTCGATGGCACCAATGCAGCCCTCGAACGGGCGGCGGTCGCGCGCGGTCAAGCCAGTTACTGAAGCGATCGCTTCGGACCCTACCAGTCCGAAGCGTGAATCATCGGTCTCATAAGGCTGGAGCCGCATCGCGCTTCGAAGAGAAGCGATCGTCCTCTACGCCTTCGTCTCCTTCATGCGGGGCATGATGTCGACGAGATTGCAGGGCCGGTGTCGGCTGTCGAGCTGATACTTGAGGATGCCGTTCCACGCGTCCCGGCACGCGCCCGGCGATCCCGGCAGACAGAAGACGTACGTGCCGTTTGCCGCGCCGCCGCACGCGCGCGACTGGATCGTCGACGTCCCGACGCTCTGGAACGAGAGCATGTGAAAGACGACCGAGAAACCCTCGATCTCTTTTTCGAACAGCGGGCGCACGGCATCGGGCGTTACGTCCCGTCCAGTAAAGCCGGTGCCGCCGGTCGTAATGACGACATCGATGTCCGGATCGTCGATCCAGCTTTTCACGAGCGCGCGGATTTCGTCCACGTCGTCGGTGATGATCTCGCGCCGCGCCAGCGTATGCCCCGCGAGCCCGATCAGCTCTTCCAGCGTGTCGCCCGACTTGTCGGAGGCCCGGTCGCGCGTATCTGAAACCGTCAGCGTTGCAATGCGCAGCGGCCTGAAGGCGAAGCTTTCGTCGATCCTGGAAATGGACATAACAACCCCTTGGAGTTGAACGGATGTAGGCTCAGGCCTTCAGTGCCGCCTTGACCGCGAGCAGGTCTCGCCAAACCATGCCTTTGGCGGCGGGCGTGCGCAGCAGGTAGGCGGGATGCAGCGTGGCCATGGCCTTGATCTCCTGTCCCCCCGCTTCCAGCGTCCGCCACTTGCCCCGCAGGCGCATGATGCCGTCCGGCACGTCGAACAGCTGCTTCGCCGCCGAGCCGCCGAGCGCCAGCACCACCTTCGGCCCAACGAGCGCGATTTGCCGTTCGAGAAACGGCCTGCAGGCGAGAGCCTCCTGTGGTGTCGGCGTGCGGTTTCCCGGCGGACGCCAATAGACGATGTTGGTGATGTGGACGTTCGCTTCACCCATGTCGATGGCGGCGAGCATCCTGTCGAGGAGCTGGCCCGCGCGGCCGACGAACGGCTTGCCTGCGAGGTCCTCGTCGCGCCCCGGCGCCTCCCCGACGATGAGCAGCGGCGCCCGCTCGGCACCGCGGTAGAAGCACAGGTTCTTGGCGGTCGCCTTTAGGCCGCATCCGTCGAAAGCGGAAAGCGCGGTGCCGAGATCGGCGAGCGTGGCCACGTTCGACAGATTGACGCGGGGCTCGGCCATGATGGGCGCCGCGGGCGCGCCGCTGAACTGCCGCGCCGGCGGCGCGTGCGTTGGCCGCGCCGTGGAAGCGGGCGCGTACCCCTGACGTGGAGCTGTGGCAGGCGGCGGGTTCGGAGCCGAGGCCCGGCGTTGAGCGGGACCTGCCGCCGCAGCGGGTTTGGTCGCCACGGCCGGTGCGCCGGCAGCCGCTGCCATGGAAAAGCGAGCGCCGGGCGCAGCCTCGCCGCGCCCCATCCAGTCGACCGGTTCTTCCGCCAGCGCCGCATCGACACCCATCGCCGCATACCAGGCGAGGATGCGCCCGGCGGCAAGGCGAGCGGTCGTCTCGGGCGATTTGTCGGAAGCGCTGTCAGAACCCATGGCGCAGCACCATATAGTGCTGCACGGCCCGCTCAATAGCGCACGCGCCGTCAGATCTCCCACCATTGGCCCTGAATTGCGGCCCCGCGGCGCTTGACGCTGCCGCCCCGGGAGACCTACGACCACTTTAGAGAGATTAGAAGCTTTCGCACGACACGAGGTGACACGGAAGATGGCCGAGACTGCAGCCGAGCTGCCGCCCAGAGAGGCGATGGAATTCGACGTCGTCATCGTGGGCGCGGGCCCTGCCGGCCTGAGCGCGGCCATTCGCCTGAAGCAGCTCGCCGCCGAGGCTGAAACAGAGCTTTCGGTCGTGGTGGTCGAGAAGGGCTCCGAGGTCGGCGCCCATATTCTCTCCGGCGCCGTCATCGATCCGAAGGGCCTCAATCGGCTCATTCCG
>DASRYA010000180.1:0-8156 GCA_035687305.1 Hyphomicrobium sp.
GATAAGCAGACGCGCCACAGGACCATTGACGGCGATCAAGCCTGCGACGAAGCGCACCGTATTTTGCCTATTCACATGCTCCGCACCGACACGTGATCCCCAGGCTTGATGCTGATCAACCTGCACGCGGCCAGCCGCTTCCATGGTGCGCGTGCGCAAACACAAAGCCGATGGAGGAAGCAGTGAACCAGATGCCGAGGGCAATTGCAGACGACGCGGAGGCCATAAGCCCGGCCGAATTCGAAGCCGCTATCCGTGCCGTTGGCGCCGAGCGCTACCACGACAAGCACGTGTTCCATAAGCTTCTGCATGGCGGCAAGCTCAACAAAGGCCAGGTGCAGGCCTGGGCGCTCAACCGCTACTGCTACCAGGCCGCCGTGCCGCGCAAGGATGCCGCACTTATGAGCCGCACGCACGATCGCGAGCTGCGGCGCGAATGGATCCATCGCATCCATGACCACGATGGCCTCGGCGAGGAGCAGGGCGGCATCGAGCGCTGGCTGGTGCTGACGGACGGCCTCGGCCTCGATCGCGACTACGTCATCAGCATGGATGGCGCATTGCCGGCGACACGCTTCGCTGTCGAAGCCTACGTGCGGTTCGTGGTCGAGCAGCCGCTCACCGTTGCAGTCGCCTCGTCGCTGACCGAGCTGTTCGCGCCCTCGATCCACCGCGAACGCATCGCCGGCATGTTGGAGAACTATTCCTTCGTCGACGATGAGGTGATGGCTTATTTCAAACGCCGGCTAACCCAGGCCCCCCGCGATGCCGACTTCGCCCTCGACTATATGAAGCGTAACGCCAGGACGCGCAGCGAGCAGGAAGCATGTGTCGCGGCCGTGCGTTTCAAGTGCAACACCCTGTGGGTGCAGCTGGACGCGCTCCACCATGCCTATGTCAACCCCGGGCTCGTCCCTCCCGGCGCATTCCAGCCATCCGCCTGACACACCGCCGAGCTGTAGGCGACATTATTGTGCATCCGCACAAGGGCCTTCCCCCGGGGGAGGCCCTTACTGTATTCGGCGGGATGAAAACAGAAAGCGCCACGGCTACGGTTTTACCCTGGGCAGCAACCCGTCCTCCGAACGGCAAACGCCGGCCCGCGATCCCACTTACTGCCGGTCGGCACTGGCAGAAGACGGGAGACGGGCCGGCGACGCCTGCCCGGCCTTGCGGCCGGACGGCATTCGTCTCGGCTTATTCGTTGGCGAGTTCGACGAGCCGGGCGAGATTGCGCAAATGTACGCGCGTTGCACCCTGCTCGATCTCGATGACGCCCATCGTCCGCAGCTTGGTGAGCGTACGGCTCACGGTTTCGATGGTGAGGCCCAGGAGATCGGCGATATCGCTGCGGCGCATCGCGAGGTTTATGGTCGAGGATTCTTCAACGCCCGTACGGCGATGCAGCCGGACGAGGAACGCTGCCACACGCTCGATGGCGCTGCGCTGTCCCACCGTAACCAGAAGGCTGCGGGTCGCCGCGAGTTCGTGACAAACGGATTTGTAGAGCTTCAGGGCCAGTCTGGCATCGGTCTCGGCGATGCGCTCTAGCGCCGCAACGGAGAGGCACTTGACCCGCGAGGTGACGGTTGCCTGCGCGCTCAGCACATGCTCGTCGAGAACGCCGAGCCCGATGAGATCGCCCGGATAGGCAAAGTCGATGATCTGGCGGCGGCCATCCGGGAGTGTCTTATAGACGGCAATCACCCCCTCTTCGACGTAGAATACGTAGTCCCGGCTGTCGCCCTCGCAGAAGACGTGCTCCTTGGCCAGCAGCCGGCGAATGGTTGCGGTTGCCATCCGATCGTCGAACGAGGTGGAGGACGATCCGACGTGCGACCGCCTGACGTCTACCGTCGGTTCCGGATGCACCGCGAGCATTGCACTTTCTCCGTCATTGGATCTTCCTCGGATGGTCTAACGACGCCGGGTCGCGCAGGTATGTCCGCTGCGTGACGTTTTGTAAGAGTGTGTAACAGCGCCGAGGTCATCGTGCCGCAGCATGGATGATTTCAATCAAGGCGCGCCCGGTGCGGCCGTCTAATTTGCGGCTATGAAAGTTGACGTCGACATTCGCGCGCATATCGACGCGGACGCGCATCTCCAGCGGGAGATTAACCACGCGCTTTCCGCCACTGCCGACGGCCTCGCGGTGTCCGGCGATCTCCGTCTGGTGCGTATCTTGACGCGGACACTCGCGCCAAGCTGGACCGAGCACGTCAGCTTTCAGGAGGAGGTCATCTTCCCCATCGCAGCAGCACGCCACGGTGGAAGCACGAAAAAATCCATCGCGCTGCTACGCGCCGACCACGACAACCTGTCGCACCAGCACACCGAAATCGGGTCGGTGTTGCAGGATCTGCTCGATGGCCACGCCACCGATCTCGACCGGCTCAGCGCGACGTTACGCGCCACCATGGCGTTGCGACGCTCCCACTTTCTTCTCGACGCCGAGCTTCACACGTCGCTGCCCGCACCCTACACCTCGAAGGAGCGCGCATTCTGCGTCCATTGGATGAAAACGCGCCCGCGAGCGCGCTTCCCGCTTAGTCTGTTGCGCGATGGGGGTCATTCCATCCCGCGCGGACCGGGACGCGTTCATTGAAGTTGGCCAGAGTAACGAGCGCCAGAAGCGAGCATCCATGGATGGCATCCTACTCATCGCACTCAATGGGTTGGCGCTCGGGCTCGCCAGCACCCTCCATTGTGCGGGGATGTGCGGCGCCATCTCGTGCAGCCTGCTGCTCGCCCAGGAGCGGGGAGGCCAACGTAACGCGCACTACGCGTTTGCGCTCACCCATGCGGGCCGGATCGCCGCCTACGCCCTCGCCGGTGCAGTTGTAGGAACCATCGGCGCCCCCGCCATCGCGTGGCTCGACCGCGATACCGCCTTTCGCCTTTTGCAATGGGCCGCCGCAGCCTCGCTGATCTGGATTGGACTTTCCACCGCTGGCCTCGTCCCCTCCATCACGCTCATTGACCGCGGTCTCACCTCGATCGCCGATGGCCTGGCGCGCCTTCATTCGAGATCGCAGCGGCGTGTCTACGTGCCGGTCCTGTCCGGCCTCGCATGGGGAATGATGCCGTGCGCCATGGTCTACGCGGCGCTGTTTACGGCCATGCTGTCGGGCTCGATCTTCGGCGGCGCCGCCACCATGACCGCTTTCGGCATTGGCACGCTGCCGGGGCTCGTCGCGGCAAGCTTCGGGTTCCGCCGCCTGGCGCAGGTGAAAAGCAACCGGACGACCCGCGTGGCCGCAGGCCTCGCCGTGGCGGTATTCGGTGCGGCCACGGTCTTCTTCGCACACCCGAACTCGCCCTATTTCTGTCTGCCGGGGCAAACCGCAAGCCCCGCGTCCGATCGCAGCACGCCCCCACGCTCGGAGGCTTTCCTTGATCGCCATCAAGAACGCCCGCGGGCTGCCGCTCTAGCTTTCGCTCCGTAATTAAAACTGCAATCGCGGTAGGCGGACCATGAATCCCGAAATCGTGAAGCGCTATTCGGCGCCCGTGCCCCGTTACACCAGCTATCCCACAGCGCCGCACTTCACCGCCGACGTCGGTGCCGACCAATATGCAGACTGGCTGGCAGCGCTCCCCGCCGCGTCACGCCTCTCGCTCTATCTGCACATTCCCTATTGCGTTTCGCTCTGCTGGTATTGCGGCTGCTGCACCAAGGAAGTGCGGCGCTACGATCCGGTCGGCCAGTATTTGCCGTCCCTCTATGCGGAGATCGAAGACGTCTCCCGGCGGCTGCCCGCCGCACACGGCGTTGCGCACATCCACTGGGGCGGGGGCACGCCGAATATCCTTTCCGGCGACGACATCGCGCGCCTTGCGGAAGTTCAGGCGAAGCATTTCCAGCTCGGCGAGGGCGCCGAGTTCGCGGTGGAGATCGATCCGCGCGGGCTCGACGATGAACGCGTCACTGCTTTCGCGCGCGCCGGCGTCACCCGCGTCTCCCTCGGCGTGCAGGATTTCGACACCAAGGTTCAGGCGGCCATCAACCGCCACCAATCCTTCGAGCAAACGAAGTTCGCCGCAGACGCCTTCCGCGCAGCCGGCATCAGCGGCATCAACGTCGACGTCGTCTATGGCTTGCCGCACCAGACCCGCGATGGCGTGCAGCGCACGATCGAGCAGGTGCTCGCGCTTCGCCCCGCGCGCGTTGCCGCTTTCGGCTATGCCCATCTGCCGTCTCGCCTCAAGCACCAGCGGATGATCGAAGACGCCGCGCTTCCCGACTCGATCGAGCGCTTCGCGCAGGCGAGCCGCATCGCGCGCACCCTTGGCGCTGCAGGCTACGTGCGCGTCGGC
Organism: Hyphomicrobium sp.; assembly: GCA_035687305.1. Lineage (GTDB taxonomy): Bacteria > Pseudomonadota > Alphaproteobacteria > Rhizobiales > Hyphomicrobiaceae > Hyphomicrobium_A. The sequence continues at coordinate 4,318 of DASRYA010000180.1, forward strand.
CTCGACCATTACGCCCTGCCCGACGATCCGCTCGCAGGCAATACGCTGGCGCGCAACTTCCAGGGTTACACGACCGACACCGCCGATGCCCTCATCGGCCTCGGCACGTCCGCCATCGGGCGTTTGCCGCAAGGCTACGTGCAGAACCACCCTGCCACGGGCGAATATGTGCGGCGCATCGGCGAAGGCCGGCTCGCGACATCGCGCGGATTCGTGCTGTCGGAGACGGACCGGATGCGCGGTTTCGTCATCGAACGGCTCATGTGCGATCTCGCTTTTCCGGCCCGTGAGTTGCGGCTACGTTACGGCAACGGCGCAGAAGAAATCCTCCAGGAGGCGCAGGCTCTGCTGGAGGCCGACCGGGATCGGCTCATCGAGCGCGACGGCGAAGCCTTCCGCGTCACCGACCGCGGGCGTCCGTTCGTGCGCTCCATTGCTGCGTGTTTCGATTCCTATTTCGACGAGGGCGCAACGCGTCACGCACCGGGTGTCTGACGCCGCGTTTGGGGACAAGACATGAACGACCATTTCTGGCCGTCACTCTATCCGGGCATCATCGTTGCGTTGATCATAGGATTTGCGACCGGGGGCATCCTCGCCATCATCACCGGCGCCATAGGCGGCCTCATCGGCTCGGTCGCTGCCTATTTCATGACCGCGTGGATGGGGCTGGAGGAGTCCGTCGCCTCGCTCGTCATCCTGATCCTGGGCGCCAGCGCCGGCGGCTATATCGGCGCACAGGCCGGAGTACGCTTAGCGGCGCAGCGCAAGCACGGATGACGACAGCTTAGCGCTTCTTTTCGGTCAACGTAGAAGCCAGTCTCTGCCATTGCGCATCGCAGCCGGGCAAGCCGAAGCGCAGCCACTCCGGCACCGCTGGAAAGCTGCGCACGAGGATGCCCGCGCGGCCTAGCTTGTCGGCAATGGCACGCGCACGGTCATGCGTTGCGAGGCGAAAAAGGCGCGTACCGCCGACTATCTCGAAACCGGCGTTTTGAAGCAGCATATCGAGACGCGCGCAGTCGGACGCAAGACGTTCGGAGGCAGCGGCCAGCCATGCGACATCGCGCAGCGCCGCCGTGCCGACGGCAACCGCCGGCCCCGACACGGCCCATGGCCCGAGCTCCGCGCGCAAGCGTCGGCGCAAACCTTCATCGGACGCGATGGCAAAGCCGAGCCGCGCCCCGGCGAGCCCGTACGTCTTGCCGAACGAGCGCAAAACGACCGCCGCTCTCGGAAGTTGCGGTACGAGGCTGACGCTGCCCTCTTCGAAGTCCGCAAACGCCTCATCGACGACGAGCAGCCCATCCCGTTGCGCAAGCTCGGCGGCCAGATCGCCCAACTGCTGTGCGGCAATGGTGCGGCCGGTCGGGTTGTTCGGGTTGACGAGGACGACCACCCGGGCGTTGCCGATCTGAGAAAGGCGGCCGCGCTCCTCCACATGATGCCCGCACCGCGCCCATGAGACGGCATGCTCGCCGTAGGTCGGGCCGAGGACGACGACGTCCGTTGCGCTAATGATCCGGGGGATGGCCTGGATGAGCGCCTGACTGCCCGGCGCCGCGATCACGTGATCCGCGCCCAGCGCGCCGTAGCACTGCGCGGCCGCCTCCAGCAGCGCCCTCTCCGCGCCCGATTGCGGAAGCCGCGTCCAGGCGGCCGTATCAACCGGCGGAACCGGATAGGCATGGGGGTTGACGCCGGTCGAAAGGTCGATCCACGGCTCCGGCGCATCGGGAAAGCGGCGGCGCGCCACGTCGATGTCGCCCCCATGGGCCACCGGTTCTATGTGGCTCGCTGTCATGCTAGCACCTCAGCCCACCGAAGCGCCTGGATCGCCGACGCATGTATCCGTTCACCACACTCGTTGCCGTTGCGCTCGACGCGGCCTGCGGCTACCCGCAGTGGCTGTTCGCCCGCATCGGCCATCCGGTGAGCTGGATCGGGCGCCTGATAGCACGGTGCGAAGCGCACTGGAACGATCCGCGGCTTTCCTCCGCAGAAAGGCGCCGCAACGGCGTATTGGCCCTCGCGGTAACCCTTTTCGCAACGGCCACCGTGACGCTCGCCCTTGTGGCGCTGGCGAGGGGCCTCCTCCCCGCACCCTGGAGCGCCGTACTCGTAGGGCTGGCCGCGAGCACGCTCATCGCCCAGCGCAGCCTCAACGATCACGTCGCCGCCGTCGCCCATGCGCTGGAGGCGGAAGGCATCGACGCGGGAAGAAATGCCGTTGCGCAGATCGTCGGGCGGGAAACGGCCGCGCTCGATACCGCGGGCGTCAGCCGGGCGGCGATCGAAAGCCTCGCCGAGAACTATTCCGATGGCGTCGTCGCGCCCATCTTCTGGCTGCTCGTTGGCGGACTGCCCGGCGCCGCACTCTATAAGACGATCAACACGGGCGACAGCATGGTCGGCCATCGCAGCGAACGCTACGAGGCATATGGCTGGGCATCAGCGCGGCTCGACGACATCGTCAACCTGCCCGCTTCCCGGCTTGCAGCCGTTTTCATCATCGTCGCCGCCGCCCTGCTGCCCGGCTGCAATGCGAAAGGAGCGGCGCGCGCGGTCGCGAGGGATGCGCGGTGCCACCGCTCCCCGAACGCCGGCTGGCCGGAGGCAGCCATGGCGGGCGCGCTCGGATTGCGGCTCGCCGGCCCGCGCATCTACGGCGGCGAAACCGTCGACGACCGCTGGATGGGCGATGGCCGCGCCGCCGCGACCGCCGACGACATCTACCGCGGCCTGCACCTGTTCCGCGTGGCGTGCATGCTGCAGGCACTGGTGATTGGCGCCTTGGCCTTCGTAGCAATCCTATGATGCGCCCCATCGCAAAACGCGCGACCATGCCGGCGGATTGCTTTACTTCCGTCACCAGCACGCACTTCGGGTAAACGATGGACGAACCGTTTTCGATAGCGCTCGACCGGCCGCTGCTCACCGTCACCTTCCACGTGCCGCAGCGCGTGCTGAGCTGGTCCATGCTGCGGCCGGGCTTGCAGGTTGCGCGCCGCATCGCATGGCTTGAAGTGCGCAACGCCGACCTTCCCGCCAATATCGATGCGTTCGACGTCATCAGCGGGCGCATTCACGACGCAGGTCTGGACGACGCGGTGGTGCTCGTCACCTCGCGTGACATCCGCCGCAACCATTTCTCCCACGTGCGCGTCGAGGATATGCAGGCCAGATGCCTCACGACCGTGGGCCTATCCAATAGCGAGCGGGTCGGCACACGCTTGCATCGCCCTCCTCCGTTCACCGGCACGATCAACACGCTCGTGCATATCTCGCATCCGCTCACCGACGGCGCGCTGATCGAAGCGATGTCCATCGCCACCGAGGCCCGCACGACGGCGGTTCTCGATGCAGCCGTGCATCGCGGCGGCCTCGCCGTCACCGGGACCGGCACCGACTGCATCGCTATCGCCGCTCCGCTGGACGGCGAGGCTGTCCGCTATGCCGGCAAGCACACCGCCCTCGGTGAAGCGATCGGCGCCGCCGTCTATCGCGCCACCGCGGACGGCATTGCCGACTGGAAAACGGACTACGCCGAAATGAGCGCACCGGCCGTCGCGATCGCCGATCTCTGAGCGACAACCCTGCGCGGGGCCAGCCTACAGATCAGAACTTGATCATCACGCCGCTGATGACGAGGTCGAGATTCTCCAGCGGCGCGTTCGCGATCGGGCCTTCCACAGTGCCGGTAGCACCGATCTGCCGGAGCAGCAGGTCACCCTGCACGTGCCGGTAGGAAAGATAGAGGATCATCGCTGCGCTATCGATGCCCTGCGCAACACCGAGACCCCAAATATCGACACCCGTGTACCACTCCGCCCAGTTCC
>DASRYA010000181.1:0-102147 GCA_035687305.1 Hyphomicrobium sp.
AGCGGACAGTAGAACGGTCCCATCTGCGCCATGCCGGTGCCGCACGCCGTACGCGTTGCCCCCGAGAACAGCACCATGGACGGCTCGGAATAACGGCGCCCGAAGCCGGAGAATACCTGCGTCCAGACGTCCTCGGTATCGGCGAGAACCTGCGAGACGAAGCGTTTCATGTCATCGCCCGTGCGCACCGCGGTGCCACCGGGCAGTCCTGGAATATCCGGTCCGCGATTGGCGTGCTGCCCGGGAAGGCGGCGCGGCGGCGCCTCGCTGGTTTGCCCTGGAAGCTGCGGCACCTGCGGGAACTGGCCGCCACCGCTCAACAGGTCGAGCGGGTTCACGCCGAGCAGCATCAGGATGACGCCGATGATGATGATCGTCGACAGGCTCATGCCGCCGCCGCCGATGGGGATCTGGATGCGTGTGCCTTCTCCGCCGCCCGGAAATCCGCCCGGGAAACGAAAGCCGCCACGCTGGCCGCGCCGATCCTCGACGTTCTCGCTTTCGCGATCCTCATCACCGTAGCGCATCGTCATCTCCGGTTTGCAGCGATACCTTGCCGGGCTGCGATCAGCGCCCCCGGAGTTACCGCACCGCGCATTGTGCCCGCTGAGCCCGACGAGTGACAAGGGCTGCGAACGCCGATCCCCCGGATGGCTCAGCTATGGCGCATTTTCCATTTGAATGTGACAGACCGGATCGCGTCAGGAGCCTGATCGCCCTTCCAATAGAGGCCTCAGGAGCCCGCACCCTCGGGCTCCGGCACTGTCTCGGGAGGCGGAAGCGCCACCTGGGGCGTGTCGGCCGGCGTAGCGAGACCCTTCGCCTTCAGCTTCAACAGCCCCCGCACCGCGCGCGAGCAGGCGACGATGCCCTCGTTCGCATACTCCTCGTGATTGCGCTCGATCTCCTTGGGGTCGTAGCGATAGTTGACCATAAGCCCGCACGCTTCGCGCAGGCTCTTTTCCGACGTGTCGGCGAGGAAATTGATGCGTTCGAGCCGTGCGCCGTTGCCGAGATGGAAGCGCGCGACGGGATCGACGGGCCGGCCGTCCGCGCCTTTCGCAAGCAGAAAGTAATGCGCCGCCAGCGCCAGCATGCCCGTTTCTATTGCCGCGGCATCGTCTTCGCCGACGTCCTTCGGCCAGCCGGTGCGCCGCATGGCCTCGATCAGGGCACGGGCATCCGCCGAGACCCCGTTTGTCCCCTTGTCCGCGGTGGTTGTCAGCCATTTAGCGAACTGCGGCACGGGCGAGAGGGTGACGAAGTTCTTGAGACTGGGCTGCTCGCGCGCCAGCTCCTCCACCACCTGCTTCAGCAGGAAATTGCCGAAGGAGATGCCCTTCAGTCCATCCTGGCAGTTCGAAATGGAATAGAAGACTGCCGTCGTCGGCGGTTTCGCGTCCGGCTCGGCGTGCGGTTCTTCGAGCACCGAGCCGATGGCGTCCGGCACGTCGCGCATCAGCGCCACCTCGACGAACACCAGCGGCTCGTCCACCAGCGATGGGTGAAAGAAGGCGAAGCATCGCCGGTCCGCCGGGTCGAGGCGGCGGCGCAGGTCGTCCCAGCCCTGGATCTCGTGCACGGCCTCATAGCGGATGATCTTCTCGAGGATCAGCGCGGGCGTGTTCCAGTCGATGCGGCGCAGAACGAGGAAGCCGCGGTTGAACCACACGTGGAACAGCCGGCGCAGGTCCGCATCGACCGCTTTCAATTCGGGCTCGGCGGGAAGCAGCCTCAGCAAATCGTGCCGCATGCCGACGATTTCCAGCGTCGCGCCCGGCGCCAAGTGAAGGCGGCGGAAAAATTCTGTCCGCGGGCTCTCCAGCGCCTTCTGCAGGTTGGCAAGCGCGACAGGGGTCGGATTTTCGATGTAGTTGTGCGCGGCGGTGCCGACACGCACCGGATCGGGTTGCATGTCGCTCGCGAGAAAGTGGAAGAACGCGGCACGCTCGGCCCCATCGAGCATCGCGTACCTGTCGAGCAGCGCGCGGGCGATGGCGACGCCCGAAGCTTCGCCGCGGCCCGAGATGAGCGCCCGGGCGAGACTGTTGACGTCCTCGCCATCTATGCCGAACAGCGATTTGGGCAGCAGCGCCCGACCCTGATCCGCAATGGAGCTCAGCAACTCCTGTAGAAACGATACGTTCAAAGCGTTGTCCTTCCGCCTCAGGCGATGGAAACGTGGGCAACGGGATTTTGCGCGACAGGCGACGATAGCGTCTCCCATGCGCGCGGGCACATCACCACAACCTCACACCTCGCAGGTGGGATCGGGCTACGGGCGGCTCAAGCATCGCCCGTCAGCGTGACGGATTCGTAGGTCAGCACCCGACGCGACCGCGTCCACGGGTCTGTCAGCAGCCGAAAATCGGCATAGTGGGGTAATTCCCGGTGCGTCCTGTACCCCGCCTCGTCCTCGTAGAGCTGGTAGAGCAAGAACACGCCTCCCTCGAGCGGATCGACACTGACGTCATAACGGTGACACCCCTCCTCCCGTTCGACGCTCATCACCGCGTGCAGGCGCAGCGCTTCCATCAGCTCCTGCTGCCGGCCCGGCTCTGCCTCCAGGAACACAACCACCACATGCATGGCGCTACCTCTCCCGACGCCGCGGACGCCCGTTAACCATTCGTAAACCTCTTACCATGAAATTTCGTTAACCAACTCAAAGAGGGACCAATGGATACCCTGGCCGTCTTCGACCGCACGCCGTCGGGACTCTCAGAGGCGAAGAACGACACCGGCCGCGCCGCATTCTGCGGACCTTACGTGTTGTCGGCCATCACCGGCTACCCGATCTCGAAGGTCGAGGAGGTCATCCGAACCGGGCTGAACTATCCGCGCGGCACGCCCATCAAGGGCACCTCCGCCGACGATGTCGCCGCTGCCCTCGCTCACTTCGGCTACGTGATGAAGCTGAAGGAGACCTACATGTCGCGGCCCCGTAAGGAGCGGCCGACGCTCTGGACGTGGATGCAGAAGCCGCGCAACGTGTGGACGCATTACATCCTCGCCGTCCACAAGGGCAAGGAAGGGCACTGGATCCTCGTGAAGGGCGTCAAGATGTGTGACACCTACACCGAGGGACGATGGACATTCGTCGTCGACGGCCCGCACCGCGGCGCGCGCATCATGGAAATCTTCGAGGTCAGGAAGTCGCTCGACTGATCGGCCGCAGCGGCGGCAAGTCGGCGCGGAGCATGCTCCGCGCCGTGTCGTGATCAATCGAAGGTGTAAGTGAGTTCGCCGAGCACACCGACGCGCTCGGTTTCGATCTTCATGTTCTGATGGAGATTCGGGTTCGCCACCGCCGCGGAATCGAAGGTCCGCCGGAAGCTGCCCGTCTCGCTCCACATCGCCCAGTAGCGCGCACCGACACCGAAGCTGATATGCGGCGTGATATCGTAGGAGAGCATCGCCTCGATCTGCGCGCCTTTGCCATATCCCGTTAGCGGGTTGATGCTGGCCACGCCCGGCGTATTGCCGAGGAAGTGGTGATCGACGGCGCTGACCTCGACGTATGGAAGATAAGCCGCGTCGGCGCTCACCTTGAAACGCGGCGCGAGGTAGAACTCGGTCGCAGCGCCGAGGCGCATCGACTGCCACCGTGAGTCCTGGGTGATGATCGCGTGTCCAGTGCCCGGAACGGGACCGCCTTCCGCGGCCGAGCACGGGCCGATCGCGCTCGCCGTCTGCTGGCAGCCATAGGCACCCATTTCTTCCTTGTAGTAGTTGTAGCCGACGTAGACGCCGAACCTGTAATCCGCCGTGCGCCAGATGTCGTAGCCGACGTCGATCGTACCGTAGAGCGGTATGTCGCCCGAAGCTGAGCTCAGCGTGTTCGTGTACGGCACCAGCGATCCCGGCGTTGGCCCTGGAATGCCGAAATCCTCGTCGTTCATCTTGCCGCCGTGCAGATTGCCGCCACCGATGAAGCCCTTGGCGAAGAGGTTCCATGGCGCGGTGACACGGCCGAACGCCTCGCCGGTGCTGGCCTCCATGCCGCCGTACGTGAGGCGGGATATCTGCGAGTACGACGCGGCGGAGCCCTTCATCAGACCGAGGTCGTACTTATGGCGTCCCCAGCTGTACCAGTAGCGTCCGCCGAGATCGAACGAGAAACCGTTGAGGCTCGGGCTCGCCGGGGGTGGCGGCGTCGCGCTGCTGGCGAGCACGCTGTCACCGAAGCGGTAGTTGAGGCCCACCTTGAAAAGATGCAGCTCCTGGGAGATGTGCCCGCGCCGCTCCGGAACCGCGCTCGCGATAGCGCCTGTTGACGTCATGTAGGCGCTCGGGAGCAGCGAAACCGATTGATCGCCGAACTGCGCGTAGTTGTATTCTCCCTTCACCGACCAGTTGCCGGACATCGCGTATTCGGCGCCCGCACCCAGCATCCAGCCCCAGCGGTTGAGGTCTTTGCTCGAGGTGGTGAATGTGTTTCCGCCGCCACCCATCGTTGCATCGTTGGTTGCAATGTCGAGGTTGCCGGTGGACCAGGCGGCGCCGGCCTTGCCGTAGATGAGGCCGCGACCGTCATCGCCGACCGCGAGACCGAGACGGCCGGCGATGGTGCCGAATGCGTCGAGACCAACCCGGCACGTGGAATTAATGAAGTCACCGGACAGCGCCGAGCAGGTCGCCGTCGCTGAGGAATAGGGGAACGTCAGGTCCGCTTCGAGGCCATAGACGACGTTGCCCGATTGCAGGTTGTAGCCGATCTGAATACCGGCCATCGGAGCAGGACCGATCTCGGGATCACCGAACATGGAGCGGCCGGCGGGGTCGGAAACGTCAGAAAGGTTTGCGCCACCCCCTACGTGCGCGCCGATGTAGGCACCGCTCCAGGAGAACGGCGCGCGGGCACCACTGGCGTAGATTTCGCCGTCTGCGAGGGCGGCGCCCGACAGCAAGCCTCCCGCCAGGCAACTTCCGACGATCAAACCACTCCGCTTGGCCGCACGGCCCCCCATACCCATCGTGTCCCCCTGGCGCCCAATCAAATGGAGTGTCGCGAATACAGTTCGACACCTAATTGATTCGCAGCCTGGTTTCCCAGCCTCCGCCCAGGGAAAACGGCGCTGATATTTCGCTTTTGCGTATCGAAAATGCGATCGGGTGACAGGGCGTGCGTGTTACGACAACCCGCCGAGTCGCAAGGCAACGCCGCCGCATGGATGCGCGCGCACTACCCGTTACGCAGCAAATCGTCGGGAGACGTCCGGAAGATGAAAGCTCTCAAAGCCCTCGCCCTCGCATGCGGTCTCGCGCTTTCAGCGCCCTATGCCGCTGCAGCAGACGACGCGTCGGTCATCACCACGTGCCTGCGCGAGCAGGCCGAAAAAAGCAAAGATGCCCACGCCTGCATCGGCCGTGTTGCGGAGCCCTGCATGGAGACGCCCGACGGACAGTCGACCCCAGGGATGGTCGCGTGCTCGCAGCGCGAGACGAAAATCTGGGATGGGCTTTTGAACGAGGCCTACCAGCGGCTGCTGAAAGGCCTCAAACCCGAGGCGGCTGAGGATGTGCGCAAAGCCCAGCGCATCTGGCTCACGCTGCGGGACGCGGACTGCCGCGTCCCCTACTACTTCTACAACGGCGGAACGATCGTGCAGGTGCTGGGCGCCGGCTGCCTGCTGGATCACACCGCTGAGCGCGCCATCCTCATCCGCTCCTGGCGCGACATGGCCGAGGAGCGGTGAGGCTTAGGGTTCGCAGCGTAGTAGTGCGTCAGTCCTTTGCGCGCTCGACGTACGAACCATCGGCCGTCATGATGACGACGCGCGTGCCGGTGCCGATGTGCGGCGGCACCATGATGCGCGCGCCGTTCGACAGCTTCGCCGGCTTATAGGACGAGGACGCGGTCTGCCCTTTGACGACCGGATCGGCCTCGACGATCTCCAGCGTCACGCGCTGCGGCAGCTCGATCGCGATCGGTACGCCCTCGTGCAGCGAGAGCGAGCACGTCATGCCCTCCTGCAGCCACTGCGCCTGATCGCCAACGACGTCCTTCGAGACGGTGATCTGGTCGTAGGTTTCGGGATGCATGAAGGTGTAACCCGTGTCGTCCTCGTAGAGGTAGTTGTAGTCCTTCTCCTCGAGGTAGGCGCGCTCGACCTGGTCGGTGGTGCGGTAACGCTCCGTCACCTTCACGCCGTCGGCGATGCGGCGCATCTCGAGGTGCGTCACGGGCGTGCCTTTGCCGGGGTGGATGTTCTCGGCGTGAATGACGACCGCAAGCTTGCCGTCGAGATCGAGCACATTGCCCTTACGCACCGAGGAGGCGATAACCTTAGCCACGAAATTCTCCATATATAGAGGGCCGGCTCGGCGCTCTGGCGCGCTCGCAACGGGCCGAGATGGGGTAATTTTCGGCGCTCTCATACCCTTTCCCGGCCCAAACGCCAAGAAGAACGCCCGGCCATGCGCGCGAGAGGCCAACCGGGTCAACCTATGACCGGCCGTCCCAATTGCTCTAAAGAAGCCCAATGAGCACCGACCGCCCCTGGTGGACACCCGACATCCACGCCGACCGCCGCCCCGCACTGCTTGCCCGCGGACGCATCAAAAATGCGATGCGCGCCTGGTTCGAGGCCCAGGGGTTCATCGAGGTCGAAACGGGCATCCTGCAGGTATCGCCCGGCAACGAGGCGCACCTGCACGCCTTCAGCACGCGGCTGATTGGCACCGACCTTTCCGGCCGCGATCTTTATCTTCACACCTCGCCCGAGTTCGCCTGCAAAAAGCTGCTCGCAGCGGGAGAGGAAAAGATCTTTACGTTCGCGCCGGTGTTCCGCAACCGCGAGCGCAGCGCATTGCACGCGCCCGAGTTCACCATGCTGGAATGGTACCGCGCCGGCGCACCCTACACCGCGGTGATGGACGATTGCGCAGCGCTCCTGAAGCTCGCCTCCGAAGTTGCAGACAATCGCTTCGTGTCCTGGCGCGGCGTAACCGCCAATCCGCGCGCACGGCCCGAACAGCTCAGCGTCGCGGAGGCGTTCGCGCGTTATGCGGGCATCGATCTTATGGCGACGACGGGGAGCGATGGAAACGACCGCGATGCACTCGCCGCAGCGGCCGCGGAGGCCGGCATTGCCCCACGCCCCGACGACGATTGGGCCGACATCTTCGCCAAGGTGCTCACCGCGCTCATCGAGCCGAAACTCGGCAATGGGCAGGCAACACTGCTCACCCGCTATCCCGCGAGCGAGGCGCCGCTCGCGCGTCCATGCGCCGACGACCCGCGCTTTGCCGAGCGCTTCGAGCTCTATTGCTGCGGTGTCGAGCTTGCGAACGGCTTTGGCGAGCTGACCGATCCGCAACTCCAGCGGGCGCGTCTCACCGCCGAAATGGAACGCAAGGAGGAACGCTACGGGGAGCGCTACCCGATCGATGAGGACTTCATCTCGGCCCTTGCGCACATGCCACCAGCATCGGGCTGCGCCATGGGCTTCGATCGCGTCGTGATGCTGGCGACGGGCGCAACCCGCATCGATCAGGTGCTATGGACACCGCAAGCGCACACGCAGTGACGTCGCCTGGACAAGCCCATGCAATACGCCATATTCCGCCTATGGCCCAGGCACGCGACATCAAGCTCTCGGACAAGCAGTTCGCTCTGATCGCACGCGCGCTTGCCGAGCCGCGCCGGCATCAGATCCTGGAGCAGATCGGCGCCGCGGGCGAAGCGCTCGCCTGCACGGAGCTCGCCGGCAAGCACGACGTGAGCGCCGCGACGATGTCGCATCACCTGAAAGAGCTCGAAACCGCTGGGCTCATCGAAGTGACGCGCATCGGCAAGTGCATGAACATGTCGGTCAACCGGCCGGTGCTGCGCGCGTACATCGCGCGCCTCGCGGAGATCTGATCCGAACGTGCAGCCAATCGATAAGGGGCGGCCGGCAGCACTGGTGCCACCGGCCGGAAAAAGTCGCCGCTCACTGGCCGAAACGCAGACCGTTGAAGCGGTAGTTGATGCCGACACGTACGAGGCTGCCATCCGTTTCGACATTCCACGTATTGGCGCCGATGGCACCGCCCGGAGGCGTCGTGAGGGTTACCGATCCGAGGTCGTAGTAGAGGTATTCGATCTTCGCCGTCCATGCGCCCTGCAGCGTCGTCTCGAGACCGCCGCCGATGGTCCAGCCATTGCGGAAGCCGGATGTCGACGCGCTGACGACGGGCGTTCCGCAGAAGATGGTACTGCACGCCTCCAGCACGGAAACGCTCGTATCGGCGCCGATATAGCCGCCAGTGAAATAGAACAGCCAGCCGTTCATCAGCACGCCGAGGCGGCCGCGCAGCGTCATGTAGAAATCGGAATCCGTGGAGGTGGAGGTGTCATAGCCGAAGGGCACGTAGTAACCCCCGCTGCCGGCTAGTCCGAGGTTGCCAAGATCGCCCTCGACACCCAGGATCACAGGGCCATTCTGCCAGTTGTAGCCGAGCGTGGCGCCAGCCACGACCCCACTGGGCGAAAAGCTCCAGGAATCGTAAAGGATGGACGTTCCACCCACGTCATGGGCGGTCGAGCTGCCCCAGGTTCCACCCAAATGGGCGCCGAGGTAAAACCCTGCCCAGTTGCTGGAGGACGGTGGATAGAAATCTGTTCCGTAAGCATAGGGCGTACCGCCGGCGAATGCCTGCTGGGCTGCTCCTGCGATGGATATGAACGCAACACACACGGCAAGCAAATGACGACGCATCAACGCCTCCTCGGAAGCTACAGACTGAAGGGACGCATGCACTGGACGGCGTTATCCGTAGGCGAAAAGAGGCTTCCTGTGGTGCGGTTGTCCCAGTGTGTCCCCGCTATCAACAACCGCCGGCAGGAACTTTCCGCGCTGTGATGCAGAAAGCACTGTGGGCGGAAGCCCGGCGCTCACGCCCTCGATCGGAAACGGTATGACCGCGTTTCGCAGAACCCTCACGAGCCCGGCGGATCTGGCGGATGGAGGTCTCATCTCCCCGGAGCGCGCGGCCGCGATGAAGGAGGTCGCCCAGCGCTATGCGCTAGCCATTACGCCGGCGATGGCCCAGCTCATCGCGTCGGGGGACAATGACGACCCCATTGCCCGCCAGTTCATCCCCGATCCGCGCGAGCTTCAGCATACGCGAAGCGAGAGCCCCGATCCCATCGGCGATGGCCTCAAGAGCCCCGTGCCCGGCATCGTCCATCGATATCCGGACCGCGTGCTCCTGAAGCTCGTGCATGTCTGCCCCGTCTACTGCCGCTTCTGCTTCCGGCGCGAGATGGTGGGACCGGGCAAGAGCACCGCGCTATCGGACACCGAGTTTTCCGCAGCGCTCGATTATGTGCGTGCGAACCCACAAATCTGGGAAGTGATCCTGACCGGCGGGGATCCGCTCATCTTATCTCCGCGTCGCATTGCCGAGGTGACGGCGGCGCTAAGTGCGATCCCACACGTGAAGATCCTGCGCTGGCATTCCCGCGTGCCCGCCGTCGCACCGGAGCGCGTCACGCCGCAGCTGGTCGAGGCTCTCAGCACGGGCGACAAAACCGTTTACGTCGCCCTCCACGCCAACCATCCGCGCGAGCTCGGCGACGCTGCACGTGCCGCCTGCAAGCGCATGGTCGACGGCGGCATCGCTATGGTCAGCCAGACGGTGCTGCTGAAAGGCGTCAACGACGACGTCGAAACGCTGGCAGCGCTCATGCGCCGGTTCGTGGAGCTGCGGGTGAAGCCCTACTATCTGCACCACGGCGACCTCGCGCCCGGCACCTCGCACCTGCGCACCACCATTGCCGACGGGCAGGCCTTGATGGGCGCCCTGCGCGCGCGGCTCTCCGGGCTCGCGATGCCGACCTACGTTCTCGATATCCCCGGCGCCCACGGCAAAGTCCCCATCGGCCCGCAATACCTCTCAGCCGCAGGCAGCGGCGAAACGGTAATCACCGATCCCAGCGGCAGCGAGCACCTCTATTCCGACTGCGCGCCGCCCGAATAGGGCGCTACGGATCCGAAAAAATCGCGCACCCGTGCGCGTGTAATATCTGAACCGGCCCGCTTTGGTTGCCACCGCTGGCAACTCCCTTGCACGGCGCCGTCAATCGATGCCAAAGTGTCGCAATAAACGTGACTCCCGCCAGGCGGTGCCAGCCGGGCGAGGCGGTCAATAATATCCCGTGGGAGGATAATAATGGACGACCAAGCCGGCCGTAAGACTTTCTTCGGCTCTTGCCCGCACGACTGCCCCGACACGTGCGCCATGATCTACGAAGTCGAGGACGGCAAGCTCGTCAATGTCAAAGGCAACAAAGACCACCCGTATACGCGCGGCACGCTTTGCGTGAAGCTCAAGGACTTCCACGACCACCACGCCAATCCCGACCGCCTGATGTATCCCTTGCGCCGTGTCGGCCCGAAGGGCACCGGCCCGAATGGCGGCAACCATTTCGAACGCATCACCTGGGATGAGGCGATCTCCGAAATCGGGCGCCGCTGGCGCGAGATCATCGAAAAGTATGGCTCACAGGCCATCATGCCCTACAGCTATCTGGGCAACATGGGGCTCGTGCAGGGCATCAATTCCGGTGACCCTTTCTTCAACCGTCTCGGCTCGACGGTGAACGAGAAAACGTTCTGCACGTCGGGGTCGTCGTCCGCATGGCTGCTGACCAACGGTCCGACCGGCGGCGTCGATCCGGAAAGCTTCGTGCATTCGAAGTATATCGTCATCTGGGCGTGCAATTCGATCTCGACCAACCTGCACCATTGGCCCTTCGTGCTCGAAGCGCAGAAACGCGGCGCTAAAATCGTCGTCGTCGATGCCTTCCGCTCGCGCACCGCGAAGGGCGCCGACTGGCACATCTGTCCGCGCCCCGGCACCGACGGCGCGCTCGCGATGGGCGTCATCAATTCGATGATCGAACAGGGTCTCGTCGATCAGGACTATGTCGACAACTATACCATCGGCTACCCCGAGTTGAAGGCGCGGGCGAAGGAGTTTACGCCGGAATACGTGGAATCCGTTACCGGCGTGAAGGCGGAGGACGTCGTCAAGTTTGCGCGCGAGTTCGCGACCGCGCAGCCATCCGCCATCCGCATCGGCGTCGCCATCGAGCGGTCAGCCGGCGGCGCCCAGGCCTCGCGCGCGATCTACTGCCTGCCGGCGCTTGCCGGCTCATGGCGCCATGTCGGCGGCGGCGTGCTGCAGCTTCCGCTTTGGGAGTTCCCCGTCGACTGGGTGAAGGCCGCGCGGCCCGACTGGATCAAGCCCGGTACCCGTGTCGTCAACAACCTGCGTCTCGGCCAGGCTCTCAACGGCGAGATGAAGCTCGACCCGCCGATCAAGAGCCTGTTCGTCTTCTGCACCAATCCGGTGAGCCAGTCGCCGGAAACCAACAAGATCGTCGAGGGCCTGAAGCGCGAAGACCTCTTCACCGTCGTCGCCGAGCACTTCATCACCGACACGGCGAAGTATGCCGACATCATTCTGCCTTCCGCGATGGCCGCGGAAGCGGAAGACATGATGTGGTCATGGGGCCATTTCTATCTGACCTATAACGAGAAGGCGATCGATCCGCCCGGCGAGTGCAAGCCGACGAGCGAGATGTGGCGCCTGCTCGCCAAGGAGATGGGCTTCGACGATCCGGTCTTCAAAATGACCGACAGTGAGCTGTGTGCCGCCTACATCCAGTGGAACGATGCCAAAATGGCGGGTGTCGACATGGATTATTTCAAGACGCACGGCTTTTTCCGCATCAACGTCGGCACCGCCGACGATCGCGCACCGCACGTCGAGGGTAACTTCCCCACGCCGTCCGGCAAGATAGAGATGCTCTTGAAGGACGCGCGGAACTTCGTGGCACCACCCTTCCGCGCAATGTACGAAGGCGAGCAGGATGGCACATTGCTCGACCCCCTGCCGGGCTACGTGCCGGTGCGCGAGTCGCCACACACCAACCCCGAGCTCGCCAAGCGTTATCCACTCAACATCATCTCGCCGAAGAGCCACGCATTCCTCAACTCGTGCTACGCGAACGAGCCGCACAAGATCCGTATCCAGGGCGAGCAATACGTCATGATCTCGCCAAAGGATGCGCAAGCGCGCAACATTCGCGAAGGCGATCCGGTGCGCGTTGCGAATGACCGTGGAACCTTCGAGGGCGTTGCACGCGTAACGGATGACGTCAATCCGGGCATCGTGGTTGCCACGCTCGGCTATTGGCGATCCCTCAACCGCTCCGACGGATCGGTCAATTCGATCTCGTCCGACGCTTGGTCGGGCATCGGGCGCGCGCCGACATTCTCTGACAACCTCGTCGAGGTAACCCGCGTCAACTAGACCATGATCGCTTCGGACCCTATCCGTCCGAAGCGTGAATCATCGGACTAATCAAAAGACAGACCATGATCGCCTCGGACCCTATCAGTCCGAAGCGTCGATCATCGGTCTAATCAAAAACTGAAGCCGCATCGCGATTCGAACAATCGCGATCGTATTCTCCAAGGGCGCATCCTGATCATCAGCGATGCGCCTTTCTATTTTGGCGGTAGCCGACGAGAGCAAGTCTCGCAGAGCCGGCTTAGATCAGCGTGCACACCATCGTGCAACAAACTCTGATTGCGGAGTTTTGCGAATCCCACGATTAACGACTGAATTGTTTTCAGCGTTTTATTCGCCCCACACCCAATAACAACGTGCCCCGTACGGAGATACTCCATGCCGAAGAAGCACCTGCTTTTGGCGTGCGCTGCGTTGTGCCTTTTTTCCGGGAAGGTGGCACTGGCCGGCGATCTTCCTGCCGTATCGGGACCCAACGGCAAATTCAGCGTCGAGGGTGGCGCTTATGACGACGCAGCGGCAGGCCTTGCAGTCGGAAGCTTCGCCCTTCCCCTCGGTCACGCGTTCGGCTTGCAGGCTGACGGCGCGATCGGCAACGTTGATGGCGACATTCTCGGCGGCGGCGGGCTGCATCTCTTCACCCGCGATCCTTCGAGCCACTTGCTCGGCATCTACGGCAGCTATCATACCTGGAATTCCATCGACGTATGGCGCCTCGCCGGCGAGGCGGAGCTGTATCTAGGTCGCTTCACGCTCTCCGGTCTTGCCGGATACGAGAGCCTCGACGTTCCTGGGCAGATCAGCGGCCAGATCGTACTGACGCCCGACGACAAGCACTTCTTCGGCCAGGGTGATGTCGCCTACTACATCAACGACGACTTCAAAGTTTACGGTGGCTATCGCTACATCAACGAAACCAGTTTCGGCTCGGCGGGCGCCGAATATCTCCTGCGCGATCATGGCGTGCCGGTCTCGCTTTTCGCGCGCGGAGACTTCGGCAATGGCGACTACAACGGCATTACCGGCGGACTGAAAATCTACCTCAGCGACGACAGCAACAAATCGCTCATCGACCGCAATCGGCGCGACGATCCGGAAGTTTACATGCCGGTATTTCCGAAGCTGGCGACCAAATCGGCGGGCAACCAATGTTCGTCCGGGCCTGCCCCCATGTATAAGGTGTCGTCGAACACGGATTGCACATGCGGTCCAGGCACACCCCGTGCTGGGCAAGGCCCTCAATACATCAGCGCCGCGGGCGGCTTCTACACCTGCGGAAATCCGATTTAGCGAATACGAGCACAGGCCCTCCGCGCACATCGAGGGCTAGGGATCGCTTCGTTCGTCCGCTAGACTACGGGAGGAGATTGGCAGCCCGCGGAAAGGACGTGGACGTGGCGCATCTTGTTGGCGACATCGGCGCCACCAATGCACGATTTGCACTTGTCGATGACGATGGCTCTCTCGCGCACTTCGCCAGCTTCCTCTGCGAGGACTATCCGGGCATAGGCGAGGCCATCGATGCCTACCTGTCGCAAGCGAACACTGCGCGACCGACGCACGCGGCGCTGGCGGTCGCGACGACACCCGATGGCGATAGCGTCTCCTTCACCAACAACCCGTGGGCGTTTTCGATCGATGCCCTCACCCGCCGCTTCGGCTTCTCGCATCTCACCGTGGTCAACGATTTCCACGCCAACGCGCTCGCCCTGCCGCACCTGTCAGCCAGTGATGTCATGCAGGTCGGCGGCGGAACGTTCCTCGACCGTGCGCCGAAGGGCGTGATCGGACCCGGGTCGGGCCTGGGCGTTGCCGCGTGCGTGTGGGACGGAGAACGCTACATGGCGCTGGCGGGTGAAGGCGGTCATGTCACCATGCCGCCGGCGGATGAAACCGAAAACGAGGTGCTTGCGCTCCTCCGCCGCCGCTTCGATCACGTCTCCGCGGAGCGCGTCCTCTCGGGCCCCGGCCTCGTCCATCTCTACGAGGCGCTGTGCGAAGTGAAAGGGCAGCGCTCTCCCGGGATCACCGCGGCGCAAATCACCGACGCCGCCACAGCCGAGCGCGATATATGCGCGGCAGAAGCCGTCGCGATGTTCTGTGCGATGCTCGGCACAGTCGCCGGCAATCTCGCGCTCACGATCGGTGCGCGCGGCGGGATCTACATCGCCGGTGGCATCGTTCCACGCCTCGGAGTGCGCTTCGCGCAGTCTCCATTCCGCGCGCGTTTCGAGGATAAGGGCCGCTTCCGCGACTATCTCGCGGGCGTGCCGACGTCGGTTATCGTACGCCACGATGCGGCGCTGCTCGGCGCCGCAGCGCTTCTGGCCGAAGCGTCCCCTGCGACCTAGAGCCGTTCTGCTTTTCGTTGAGCCGCAGCACGCCTCTGTCTCTTTAATTGCCCGTGCTTCTTATCGGAAAACCGGTGCCCACTTTTCGGGAAGCACTCTAGGCTACGTTGCCGATCTCTTCATCGATCATCAGCGGCGGCTCGTGCAGATACCGCGTCGCCTTGCGCTTGGCCTCGATGTCCTGCCACACGAGCGAGACCTGCTCCTCGGTGAGACGCGCCGCGTGAGCGACCTCGGCGGCGGAAATGCCATTCTCCAAGCCGTAAAGGCAGAGGTCCATCTGCTCGTAGGGGAGCGCGAAGTAGAACTCCTCCTGCGTCTGCGCCATCGACCACGTGTCGGTCGTCGGCGGCCGGCGGCGGATCTCGGCCGGAACCCCCAGCTCCTCGGCGAGCTGATAAACCTGCGACTTGTAGAGGTGCGCGATGGGCTTGAAGTCGGCGGCGCCATCGCCGTTCTTGACGAAGAAACCCTGGTCGTATTCCAGCCGGTTCGGCGTGCCCGCCACCGCATAGTTGAGGCGGTCCGCGTGGTAGTATTCGAGCTGCTTGCGAATGCGCTGCTTCATGTTCGTCGCTGCGACGACAGCCTGATAGACGGCGATGGGCATGCGGGCCTCGCGGCGCTCACCCGCGGGCGTTTCAACGACGAGCCGCGTGAGGCTGTAACGGTTGCCGTGCAGCACGTTCGACAGCACGACCTTGCAGCTCCAGTCGGGCCCATAGTCGGGAAAGAGTTCGCGGATGGCGCCATCCCGCCGGAGATAGCAGCCAGCGGCGGCGAGCGTCGGCGCGATATCTTCCACCACATGCCCGATGCCGTAGGTCTCGGCGACGAGCCGCCCGAGGCGCAGGCTTTCCGGATCGGAATCCTTCTCCGGCATTAGCACCGCCATCACGTTTGCGGGACCGAGCGCTGCAGCGCACAGCGCCGCCGTGACGCTCGAATCGATGCCGCCCGACAGCCCGATCACCGCACCGCGGCGTCGCAGCCGGCGCAGCACCTGGTTCGAGATCCCCTGCGTGATGGCGCGGACGGCGGTCGCCGCGTCGAGCCGCAGCGTTTCCCGCGAAAACGGACGCTTGATGTGAGCGACATTGTCAGTGCGGTGCATGTTGTCCCCTCCCCGCCTCGCCTTCGCTGACGAGCCGGCGGCTGATCTTTCCCGACTCCGTCTTCGGCAACGACGGGCGGAACTCGACGAATTTCGGAACCATGTAGTCTTCGAGGAAACGCGCGCAGTGGCGCAAGATATCGGTCTCGGTCACCTCCGCGCCCGGTGCCAGGGCGATCACCGCCTTGATGGCATGGCCGAGGATCGGATCGGGCACACCGATCACCACGACCTCCGCCACGCCGGGCAGCGCATAGATGACGTTCTCGACCTCCTTCGGAGCAACCTTCTCGCCGCGGGACTTGATGATGTCGTCCTTGCGCCCGACGAAGTAGAGGAAGCCTTCCGCATCGGTGCGGAAGAGATCACCGGTGTGCAGTACCTTCTCCCACGGATGTGGACCAGGGCGCAGCGCCCGCGCCGTCGCCTCCTCGTTCTCCCAGTAGCCCTTCATCACGTGCGCGCCGCGGATCACCAGCTCGCCGACGACGCCGGGCGCAGCGCGGTTGCCGCTCTCATCGACGACATAGGCTTCGGTGCCGGGGATGGCGATGCCGACCGACGTGATGCGGTTCTTGAGCTCGGAGGGCGGAAGCCAGGTGCAGCGCTTGCATTCCGTGAGACCATACATCGAGTAGAGCGCCACGTGAGGGAACAGCGCCTGCAGTCTCTCGATGTGCGCCGGGGGAAGCGCGGCGGCTGTGTTGGTGATGTAGCGCAGGTGAGGCAGCGCGCCGGCCGCCAGATTGCGCTGCGCGACGAGGATCGCCGCCATGGTCGGCACGAGCGGCAGGCCCGTCACCTTCTCCTCGGCGCAACGGTTGAGGATCACCTGCGGGAATGCGAAGGACTTCTCCAGCACCAGCGTCGCGCCGACCTTCACCGCCATCAGCACCTGATAGAGGCCGTAATCGAAGGCGACCGGCAGCACATTGAGGATGATGTCGTCGGCGGTGTTCTCGAGGTACGTCGTAATCGACGTTGCCGCGGCGACGACGTTCTGATGCGTCATCATCACGCCCTTGGGAAATCCGGTCGATCCCGAGGTGTAAATGAGCATCGCCAGATCGAGGTCTATGCCGGGCGCGCCGCGCAGGAGAGAAACGCCGGGCGCCGTGAGCACGTCGTTCCAGTGCGCAGCACCACTGACGCGGGGTGCGGCTTCGCCATCGGCAACAACCGTCAGCATCACCGACGGAGCGGCGCTCGCCGCTTCGGCCGCGACCTCCACGATCTTCTGCTGGGTGATCAGCGCGCGGGCACGGCAGTTGTTCAGGATGTAGGCGAGCTTGTCCGCCTTGGTCGAAGGGTTGACGGGGCTGAACACCGCGCCGGCCTTCATCACCGCAAAAACTGAGACAACCGCCTCGACACTATTGTCCAGAAACAGAACAACACGGTCGCCGCGCTCGACGCCCCGCGCCACCAGCCCTTGGGCGAGCTCGTCGGAGAGGTCATCGAGTTGGCTGTAAGTCAGCCGGCGTCCCCCGGCGACAAGGGCCGTCTTATCCGGAAAGCGTTGAGCGCTCTGGCGCAGGAACGTTTCGAAGCGCATGACGCTACCCCTTGAGCATACGAACGAAGATCGGCCCGTCTAAATGGCCATGGCGGTGACCTGCGCCCCGGCGCGCTTACCGGTGACGTACGCTGTGATGCGGTTCACGGAATCGAGGTTTTCCGGCACGATCTCGTCGTCCTCGACGACGATGCCGAACTCCGTCTCGAGGTACGCGACCAGCTCGAGAATGCCGGTGGAGTCGATCAGGCCCGCTGCCAGAAGAGACTCGTCATCGTCCAGACCGACGCGCCCTTCGCGGAAGAGAAAGCTCATTTCGACGAATTCGCGGACGGACCGCTGCAGATCATTAGCCATGAAAGTGCTCGCTGATAGCGTTAATTGCTGGCCGGGGGGGCCGGTGCTGCGCCGGCATTCCTGGACCGGATCGCGTCGGAATAGGTAGCAAGTCCTGTGCCACGGTGTTCCGTGGGCGAACTGACAAAAGCTCCGTGCCAAACCTGCGTCGAAAGCACGCCGACGAACGCGAGGTTGTCGCGAAAACCCGTCGACGGCAGCTTGGTGCACTTCTCGACGAGCCGCTCGACGAAATCGGCATCGAAGTATCCCGCCGCTTCGATGTTTGCGCGCGCCATATGCTCGAGCACTGCCGCGCCACTGCCGGAGCGGAGGAATGCCTGACTTTCCGGCGCACGGTATGGCTGCTTCGGGCGCTGTGCGATGCCGCTCGGCAGCAGGTCCTTCACGCTCTCGCGCAGGATGTGCTTCTCGCGCAGCCCCTTCAGCTTGAGACGCGGAGGAATGCGCGCGGCAAGCTCGATCACCCGATGGTCGAGGAACGGGAAGCGGCCCTCGACCGCGTTCGCCATCGCCACCCGGTCACCCTGCGAAGAAAGGATATAGCCTGGCAGCAGATACGCGCTTTCCAGATACTGCGCCTGCGAGAGTGGATGCCAGCGCTTGAAATCATCCGGAAGCTGGTCGCGCATATCGGCAAGCGCGTCGTAATCGCCGATCGCATCGCGTAGCGCGCGAGAGAAGAAGCCTTTGGCGCCCGCGCTCGTTCGAAAGCGCGGCAGGTGCGAATAGAGCGGATCGTCCACGCCGTCCCCATGGCCGCCGAAGAACGCCTCGAGGTAGCGCTGCGATTGGGCGTTGAGGCGCGGCAGATACGGATAGAGCCGGCGGAGCAGCAGCGGCCGGCGCCGGGAAGCGGGCTGCGCGGCGCAGAAGCGGCGGACCTTCGCCTCCTTGAAGACGTCGTAGCCGGCGAAAACCTCGTCCGCCCCTTCGCCGGTCATGACTACCTTGATGCCGTTCTCGCGTACGAGCCGCGAAAGCATCAGCATGGGAGCCGGCGCGGTGCGCATAATCGGGCGCTCGGTGTGACGAACAACCTCCGGCAGAGCGGCAGCGATGTCGCCGTCCTCGCACAGCGTCACGGAATGGTTGAGCCCCAGTGCCGCAACCATCTCCTGCTGATAGGCGCTCTCGTCGAACTCGGCGGTGGCAAACGCGACCGAGAACGAACGTAAGCGGTCAGGAACGAAGGTGCGGATTGCCGCTGTGGTGATAGAAGAATCGAGCCCGCCGCTGAGGTACGCGCCGACGGGCACGTCGGCCCGCAGGCGGATCTTCACCGCGTCGAGAAGCAGTGCACGCACTTCTTCGGCGATACGGGCTTCCTCGGCCGGCGAAACGGGCCGGTCATCCGCGGCGTCGGGATATTGAAAGCGCCAGTATTGGCGCGTCGTGATGCCGTCCTGCGTGGCAAGAAGCACATGCCCCGGCGGCAGCTCCGCAATGTCCTTGAAAGGGGTGCGCGGGGCGAGCGGAAACCAGAAGGTGAACATCTGATCGAGTGCGACGGGATCGAGCGCCGCTTCGACGCCGGGCACGGTGAGCAGAGCCTTCACCTCCGAGGCGAAGGCCAGTCCGCTCTGGCGCACAGCATAATAGAGCGGGCGCACACCGGCCCGATCGCGGGCCAGCATGAGCCACTTTTTGCGGGTGTCCCAAATGGCGAAAGCGAAATCGCCGTTGAGCACCTCGACGCAATCGGGCCCGCGCTCCTCGTAGAGGTGAACGATCACCTCGGTGTCCGAGGTCGTCTTGAACACATGGCCCCGCGCGATCAGATCGGCGCGCAGCTCGACATAGTTGAAGATCTCGCCATTGAAGCTGATCCAGACGGTGCCATCCTCGTTCGACATCGGCTGGCGGCCGCCGTCGACATCGATGATGCTCAGCCTCGCGTGTGCCAGCCCGGCTTCGCTATCCGCATACGTGCCGCTTCCGTCGGGGCCGCGATGGGCGAGCGTAGCGATCATGCGAGCAAGAAGCCCCGCGCGCTGCTCGGGCGCGAGCGGCAGGCGATAGTATCCGGCTATTCCACACATGCACAAACTCCGGAGCGCCTGGCGCCCTTACGCAAACTCACCGCCGACGAAGCGCGTCCAGGATTCACCGGCAAGCCCAGTGAGCAGAGCCGGTGCATTGCGCACTTCCTCGAGTAGCGCCTTGTCCCGCGCATGCACAACCATGGCGGAACCGTGAAACAGCAGACAACGGCGCGCGATGAGGGCTTCGAGCACGCCCGCGTCGACGCGGCCACGCACGCCGACGCATCCCAGCGCGGCGGCCTGGTGGAACAGGCTGTCGAGCGTCACACCCGCGTGGTCGGGCGCCGCGAGAACCTGCAGCACGCGGGCGATATCGCCCCGGCGCGCAAAAAAGATGTAGCAGCCGATGGGGCGTCCGGCGTGCGAATAGACAATCTGCCGATGGGTCTCGCCGTACCGCTCCTTCGCCTCCGCGTGGGAAAGCAGAAATGTAAGCGACGGCGAATTCCAGTCGGGGTACAGCGCGAAACTGCGGCTCAGCTCGGGGATGATCCCGGCAAGCTCTTCGCTCGTCACGTCTTCAACACGCACGCCGGCCGGTGCGCCGCTCAACGAAAGCGGATTACGGCCACGGGTCTCGATGAGGCGATCGAATCCGGACGCCAAGGGACGCAAAAGCGAAGCGGGGCGAAACGCGTAAGTGGCAGCCGCGACGGCAAGCCCAGCGGGTCGCAGCACGCGCAGCCAATCGAGGCTCGTTGCCGCAAGGCATTCACCACCGACCTTCTTCCACATACGCTGCGAGATGTCGTTCGCGGTCTCGCTGAAGGAGAGTTCCTGCGGGCCCGCCAGATATGAACGGAGCAGGCGCGCTCCTGCAGTCGGGTGCGCTTCGGGACGGTCCACCATCAGCGAGCCCGCAACCGCCGCCTCGATCGTCCGCCCATGCATCTGCAAACGACGCGGCCAGACACCAATGAAACCGCGCACCTCGCCTCCAGCGTCGATGAACACGCGCGAGCGGGGTTCTGCGCTCTCCGCAGCGCTGGCGAAGATGACATTCTCGAAATACTTCGCGAGCGCTTCGCTGTTCGGCTGTTTTCCGCGGCGGAACGTGCGGGTGAACATGGCGGCGAGCGCCGGAGCATCCTCTCGCTGGCAGGGACGAACGGTTTCAGCCATGGCGAAGGGACCTGATTACATCGCGCACCGCCGCGGCGGTTTTCGACCGCGGTATTTTTGCGCGCGCATATGGATGTTGCATAATCCGGACCAACACTTTGGTGTCGGATGCGCGCCCTCGAACCGAACGCACGTCCCCACTTTCACGGCGGGGAAATTGGGCGCCGAAGTGTTGATAATTTGAATACGCGCATTAACCGCACCGGCGAGGCGCGCGCGATGCGCGGGCATCGCAAGCTGCTGATTTATCGCGATTTAATTGAGACGGAAGCAGCGACCGTAAAGGTTGTCCTCAAGCGCAATTGCGCACGAAACGCAACGGCATGCTTAGGAAAGGATGAAAGGAATCGCACAGCCGCCGGTGAATCTTTGGAAGCACGCACGGCGACCGATGTCCCAACGGGGAATTGGCGACGAAACGGGACGACCCCTGTCCCAAAAAAGCGCGGCGGTCTCAGCGGCGAACCGAGGCGGAAGCGCGCTGCGTGCTGCCCTCTTCGGCAAGGTAATAGCGGTTGACCCAGCCGCTGAGCTGCCCGTAGCGGATGGGGCACCACAAATCGCGACACGCGCCAACGATCTCCACGCCGCGTCCGTCGCGGGAGATTGCGCCCACCGGTGCGTGATACTCCGACGGGCCACTGCGTACGTTAAGGTGATCACCGTACTCGACACCATAGACCCGGAATGACGGCCGTGTAGGTTGCGCAACAGCCTCCGGCACTTGGCGAGCCGCCACCTTACGGGTGGTGGCATGCGCAGTCGCATGACTTCCCGACGCCGTGCGCGGCTGGAGTTTCGCGCTGGCATGCTTGGCATTCGCCGGCTTGCGCGTTGGCGCCGCTTCCTTCGCACGCTGAACGGGCGGCGCTTTCATTACGTACGGAGCGATGACTGTCGCATCGTCCCAAGCAACGCCTTCGCCCTCAGCGGGATTATTATCGGCCTGCGCACCCATACCAAGTCGCGAGGGCTCAGGTTTCTTCTGTGCCGTTGCGGCAGCAAGAAGCTTTCCTAGAGCCGCGGTGGAGAAACGAGACGGAGCTTCAGGTTTGGCCGGCTCGTAATCGGTCTGCGCAACCTCGGCTTCCCCGGGCCGATTGATGATGACGGTCGGCGCGTCAGGCGCCAAATCTCCTTCAGTGCGCGCACCGTGTGCGGGCGCTGCATCCACTCTCTCGTCGACGAGCGCCACTTCAGGCTCGGGCTCGGGCGCGCGCACGGGTGCTGGCACGGCCTTCGGCTTTGCGGCTGCAACGACTGGTTTTGGCTCGGGTTTCTGGGCTTCAGTAATGGTCGCGGTGCCGCTCTCACCGCTCGCTTCAGCCCACTGCACGCGGTTGCCGTCACGGTGGAGGACCATGCAGCGCGGCTTGGCATCGAACCATCTGAACCATTTCATGCAGAGCTTGTCGTTCTCGGTCCACCAGCGGCCGCGGTCCTTGGTGGCGCCGAGCGTCAGGCCCAGCGCGCCGGCTTCGGCGGACATGAGCCCGTCGGTGCCGACCTTGACGGGAATGGTCATGCGCAGGGGCGTATCGATCTCGAGCAGCGCGCCGGGCATGGCGCGCTTGATATCCTCACTGGTCATCCGTACCGGCGCAGCCATCGCGGCACCCATGCCGCCAAGCACTCCGATGACCGTGACCAAACGCAACATCGCTACCCCTTGCCCGCTCCGAATGGAGCCCCTTCATCGTATTAGAAAGTGGCAAGAACCCGGTTGAAGGAACCGAATTTTCCAGCCATCGCAGCCACCTGCGCCCCAACGTGGCCGCATTGTCCGCTTTGCAGCGGACGCGCGCCCCGTGTTGGGTCCGCATATCGGCAACCGTATGGCGGATGCCCCTTGGGCCGTTGCGCCGGACGACGCCGATGGCCCGTCTAGAAGAATCACCCGGAAGGATTAAGGAGTGGTGGCCCGATGCCGCCGCACGCGCCGCGGGCGCAAGGCGGGGCGACTGCGTCGGCGCGAAGCGATCCTAAACAGCGATCCCCGGCAGCTATCGAGTTGCCTATCCCCGCTATGTGCCGCGCGGCTTGGCGCGCGCCGTCGGCAGCGCCGCCGCCGGATCGTCCGGCCACGGATGGCGCGGATAACGCCCCTTCATGTCCGCTTTAACCGCGGTCCATGAGCCTCTCCAGAACCCGGGCAGATCGCGCGTGATCTGGATTAGCCGGTGCGCCGGGGAGAGCAGGTGCAGCGTGAGCGGCAGCTTGCCGTTGGCGATCGACGGATGCCGCGTCAGGCCGAACAATTCCTGCACGCGGATGTGCAGCGCCGGAGCGCCCGCGGTCTCATAATCGATAGCGTGCCGGTTGCCCGTTGGCGCGACGAAGTGCGTCGGCGCCTCCTCCTCCAGCCGCCGCTTCAGGTTCCAGGGCAGCAACGCATCGAGCGCGGCACCGAGATCGTCCGCGCCGATGTCGGCGAGCCTGGTCTTTCCCGCGAGAAACGGAGCGAGCCAATCGGCGGCGGTTGCATTCAGTGCGGCGTCCGAGAGATCCGGCCAATCGCTCCCGCCCGCGGCACGCAGAAACCCGACGCGGTCGCGCAGTTGCATCTGCGCCTTGCTCCAAGGCAGCCGCTCGATGCCGAGTTTCGCGATTCCTTCGGCAAGAAGGCGCGCCGCCTCCCCGCCGGGGGCGACAGCGCGCGGCTCGCTGGAGAGCACGATGGCATCCAGCCGGCGTACCCGGCGCGCCCTCAGGGCCGCGGCAGCCGCATCGAACTCGATCTCGTCCCGTTCGCGGATACGCTCACCGGCCGCCGCGAGCACGTCAACCTCCGCCGCTGCCGCGGCAAGAAGAATGCGCGTCGAGGCGGCCGCGCCGGACATCTCCGCCACGACGAGATAGGGCGCCCGCGCCAGCGCATGGGAGGCGTCGATATTGGCACCGCGTCCATTCGCAAGCAGAAATTGCCCGGAGCCCCCGCGCGCTTTGGCGACGCGCCCCGGATAGGCGAGCGCCAGCAGCTGCGCGGTGGAGCGATCGTCACCCTCACGCAGAGAGCGCGCATCCTTTCCGTGCGCTTCCGCCGCCGTGCGCGCCCACCCGCCTGCAAGCCTGCGCATATCCCCCGCGCGGCGCGAACGGTCGCGACGGAAACCTTCGATCCGTTGGGAAAGGTCGATGTCCGTGCCGCCCAGCCCGCGCTCCACCGTGACGGCGGCGATCTCCGCCGCCTCTTGCGCCTGACCGAAGGCCGCCGCGGCAATCACCATGCGCGCAAGCCGAGGCGGCAGCGGCAACGACCGGAGGGCCTTTCCCGCCTCCGTGATACGCCCCTCCGCGTCGAGCGCCCCAAGCTCCGTCAGTTCTTCCCGCGCCGCATCGATCGCCGCCGTGGAAGGCGCGTCGATCCAGGACAACGTGCGCGGATCGTGCGCGCCCCACTCGGCGCAATCGAGCAGCAGCGGCGCAAGGTCCGCGGAGCGGATTTCCGGCTCGGCGAATGCGGGCAGGCTTTGCGTTTGCGGCTCGTCCCAAAGGCGATAGCAGACGCCGGGTTCGGTGCGCCCGGCGCGTCCACGGCGCTGATCGGCACCGGCGCGCGAGACACGCACGGTTTCGAGCCGCGTGACGCCCACGTCGGGCTCGAAGCGCGGCACGCGCGCTAAGCCGCTGTCGATGACGACGCGCACCCCCTCGATGGTGATCGACGTCTCGGCGATGGAAGTGGCGAGCACGACCTTGCGTGTCCCGGCCGCTGCCGGTTCGAGCGCGATATCCTGCGCCTTCATATCCATCGCGCCGTAGAGCGGTGCGAGCACCACCGCGGGATCGCGGACTCGCTCGCGCAGCCGTTCCTCGACGCGCCGGATTTCCCCCTGTCCCGGCAGGAACGCCAGGATGGAGCCCTTTTCTTCACGCAGCGCACGCAGCACCGCGTCCGCCATCCGGTCTTCGATGCGCAGGGCGGCATCGCGGCCGAGATAGCGCGTCTCGACGGGATAGGCGCGGCCCTCCGAGGCGATGACAGGCGCCGCGCCGAGAAGCTGCGCCACGCGGGCCCCATCGAGCGTTGCCGACATGGGCAGGATACGCAGGTCCTCCCGCAGCCCGCGCTGACAATCGAAGGCCAACGCGAGGCCGAGATCGGCATCGAGCGAACGCTCGTGAAATTCGTCGAAGAGCACCGCACCGATACCGGAGAGCTCCGGATCGTCGAGGATCATGCGCGTGAAGATGCCTTCGGTGACGACCTCGACGCGGGTTTTTGCGCCCACCTTCGTGAGCATCCGCGTGCGCAACCCGATGCGCGCGCCGACCGTCTCACCCAAGGTGTGGGCCATGCGCTCGGCGGCGGCGCGCGCAGCGATGCGGCGTGGCTCCAGCACGAGTATCTTGGCGCCGCCCAGCCAAGCCTCCTCCATCAGCGCCAGCGGCACGCGCGTCGTCTTGCCCGCGCCGGGCGGCGCTACGAGCACAGCCGCGGAATGGGCGGCAAGCGCCGCGCGCAGCTCGCCCAGGACGGCGTCGATGGGAAGCGGAGTGCCAAATTTCATAGCCGGTGTATCGGGGAACGGGGCCCGTTGCGCAACTATGCGCAAACCGGCGCGCGGACTGCTATACTCGGCGCCGCGGGTGGAGCGGAACCTGTGGCAGATCCGATACGGCACGCCATCCTTTGCCCCGTCCACAGCACCGTTGCCGCGGGAAAACGCCGGGAATCGGGACCGCGTCCCCTGCCCCCAAAGCAAGCGACACGCGGTCTTGACCGCCCTGTGCCAAGCGTTGCATGAGGCCCTCTCGCGAGGGAGCGCAAGATGGAAAAGATCAACAATCGCATCGCAACGGAATTGGGTGTCGCCGCGCGCCAGGTGACGGCGGCGGTGGAGCTGCTCGACGAGGGCGCGACGGTCCCCTTCATCGCGCGCTATCGCAAAGAGAAGACCGGCGGCCTCGACGATACGCAGTTGCGCAAGCTCGAAGAACGGCTCGGCTACCTGCGCGAGCTGGAAGATCGCCGCGCGAGCGTCCTCAAGACCATCGAAGGGCTCGGCAAACTTACCCCGGAGCTGGCGCGCAGCATCGACGGCGCCGCCACCAAGATCGAGCTGGAAGACCTTTACGCACCCTTCAAGCCCAAGCGGCGCACCAAGGCGCAGATCGCGCGCGAGGCGGGACTCGAGCCGCTGACCGAAGCGCTGCTGAAGAACCCAAATCTCGATCCCGCAACGGAAGCCGCGAAGTTCATCGACGCGGAAAAAGGCGTCGAGAATGCCGCGGCGGCCCTCGAAGGCGCGCGCCATATTCTCATCGAGCGCATCGCGGAGACGCCCGCCGTGGTCGGCGGCCTGCGCGAATGGCTGTGGAGCGAAGGCGAGCTGAAGTCCGCCGTGCGCAAAGGCAAGAAAGACGAGGGTGAGAAGTTCTCCGACTATTTCGAGTTCGGCCAGCGCATCAAGGATATTCCCTCGCACCGCGCCCTCGCGATGCTGCGCGGCCTCAACGAGGGCGTGCTGCAGCTCGATCTCGACGTCGCGCACGAGAGCGGCAGGCCGCATCCGGCGGAGGGGCGCATCAGAACTGCGTTCGGCATCGCCGATCGCGGCCGCCCGGCCGATGCCTGGCTGGGCGATACTGTGCGCCACGCATGGGCGGACAAGCTCTCCGGCACGACGCGCTCCAGCCTGCTGGTGCGCCTGAAGGAGCGCGCCGATGCGGAAGCCATCGGCGTCTTCTCGCGCAACCTGAAGGATCTGCTGCTGGCCGCACCGGCCGGGCCGCGCACGACCATGGGGCTCGATCCCGGCATCCGCACGGGCGTGAAGGTTGCCGTGGTCGATCGCACAGGCAAAGTCGTCGACACGACGACCATCTATCCCCACGAGCCGCGGCGCGACTGGCAGGGATCGCTCGCGAGCCTCGCGATGCTGTGCAAGAAGCACGGGGTCGAGATCGTCAGCATCGGTAACGGCACCGGCAGCCGCGAGACGGACAAGCTCGTCTCCGAGCTGATGGCGAAAATGCCGGACTTGAAGCTCACGAAGGCGATGGTTTCGGAAGCGGGCGCGTCGGTCTATTCCGCATCCGAGCTTGCGGCGAACGAGTTTCCCGATCTCGATGTCAGCCTGCGCGGCGCGGTATCGATCGCGCGGCGCCTCCAGGACCCGCTGGCCGAGCTGGTGAAGATCGAGCCCAAGGCCATCGGCGTCGGCCAGTATCAGCACGACGTCGACCAGGGCGGTCTCGCACGCTCGCTGGATGCGGTGGTGGAGGATTGCGTCAACTCCGTTGGCGTCGACGTCAACACGGCCTCGGCGCCGCTGCTGGCGCGTGTCTCCGGCCTCAACCGCGCGCTCGCCTCCAATATCGTGGCGTTCCGCGACGAGAACGGCGCCTTCAAGACGCGCACGGCGCTGAAGAAAGTGCCGCGCCTCGGCGCGAAAGCGTTCGAGCAGGCGGCGGGCTTCCTGCGCATCATGGACGGCAAGAACCCGCTCGATGCCTCGGCCGTGCACCCGGAGGCCTATATCGTCGTGGAGAAGATCGCCGAGGCGACGAAGCGCCCGCTCAAGTCGATGATCGGCGACCACGCATTCTTGCGGTCGCTGAGGCCGGCACAGTTTGCCGACGAAGCCTTCGGCGTTCCAACCATCACCGACATTCTTTCCGAGCTGGAAAAGCCTGGACGCGATCCGCGCCCCGAGTTCAAGACGGCGACGTTCCAGGAGGGCGTCGAGACCATCTCCGACCTGAAGCCGGGGATGCTGCTCGAAGGCGTCGTCACCAACGTGGCGGCGTTCGGCGCGTTCGTCGACATCGGCGTGCACCAGGACGGGCTCGTGCACGTCTCCGAGCTGGCGGATCGCTTCGTCAAGGATCCGCACGAGGTGGTGAAGGCCGGCGACGTGGTGAAAGTGCGCGTGAAGGATGTCGACGTCGGCCGCAAGCGCATCGCGCTGACGATGAAATCCGGCGCGATCGACAGGGGCGCGGGCGAGCGCATGGTGTCGTCCCCGCCCGGATCGCGGGGCGGTGCACCCATCCCGCGCCAGTCCGGTCAGTCGGCGGGTGCGTCCGGCGAGAGCGCCCTCGCCGCCGCGTTGCGGCGCGCGCAGGAAAAGAACCGGGACTAGAGTGCTTCCGGAAAAGTGGGCACCGGTTTTCCGATAAGAAGCACGATCAAACAATGCTCTAGAGCCGTTCTGCGTTTCCGCCTGAACCGAAACGGCTCTGAGTACGTTCCTGGAGGCGGCGCATGGGACAGGCCCATGCTGACCTTGGAGCCGCCGACAGGATCGTGCGTACCCGGTCTGCGCGCCCTTGGCCGTGCGCGATGCCCTACGGGCTTTCCTTCTCCGTCGGAGCGGGCGGCGGCGGCAGGTCCGGCGGCAGCGGCACCTCGGGATCGCCGATCATCCAGTCGCGACGCAGCGCGGCGCTGACCAGCAGCATCAGCGTGATGGGCGTCGTGATGGTGACGAAGATGGCGATCAGCACCTCGTGTACGGCGGGCCGCGACTGCAGCACCGAGAAATAGAGCATCGATGCCAGCAGCACGCAGCCGATGCCCAGCGTCGTCCCGAGCGTCGGCGGATGCACGCGCGCATAGAAGTTCTTGAGGCGCAGAAGACCGATCGTCCCGATGAGCGTCAGCGCTGCGCCGGTCAGCACGAGGACGGAGGTGAGGATCGCGGCCCAGGCGGGCAGGTCTTCGGGAACGGTCATCATTCGATCGGCTCCCCGCGCATGAGGAATTTCGCGAGCGCCGCCGTCGACACGAAGCCGAGCAGCGCGATCACCAGCGCGGCCTCGAAGTATCCGGTGTCTTTGGTCTCGATGCCGTAGATGATGATGAGGATCATGCTCGACACGTAGAAGGCGTCGAGCGCGAGCACGCGGTCCTGCGCGCGCGGGCCGCGCAGCATCCGGAACGCGGCGCATGCCATCGCCAGAACCACGGTGATTTCGGCGATGGCGACGGACCACGTGAGAATCTCGTGGGCGCTCATTCGAAGATCTCCAGCAACAGCCGCTCGTAGCGATTTTTGATGAGGTCGGTCCAGGCGTCCTCGTCGATGAGGTCGAGGACGTGAAGCAGGAGCGTGCTCTTCGCGCTGTCGAAATTGACCCATACGGTGCCGGGCGTCGACGTCACGATGCAGGCGAGGATGGCGAGCGCGTACTCGTTGCGCAGCTCCAGCTCGACGGTCAGGAAGCCCGACTGTGCCTTCCGGGTCGGCGAGAGCACGATCTGCACCACCGCGATGTTCGAGCGGATGATGTCGATCAGTACGATGTACGCGAGCCTGAACATCGCCCATGGATTGCGCACGCGCCCCGACGGCATCTGCAGCGTCGAGATGGCAAAACCGCCGGCGATCCCCACCATGGCGGCGAGCACGATGTTGCCCGGCGACAGCGACTGGTTGAGCAGCAGCCACATGACGAACAGGAACGCCGACAGGAGCGGATAGGGCATCACGCGTGTCATGGCTGCCCTCCCCGCTCAGGCGCGGTCCCGTTGCCATCTACCTTCGCGGGCGCGGGGCTCGTCGCCTGCCCTTCTCCCGTAGCCTGCCCCTGCGGCTTCACCCGCTTCGTCGACAGAACGCCGCGCACGTAGGCCTCCGGCGCGTGCAGGCTTTCCGCCGTCGCGTGCATGTAGCGCGAGACCGGCCCGGCCTGCACCGTGAGCGTGGCGGAGATGAGCAGCAGCGCGACGATGGGCACCACCTCGAGGAAGCGCACCGTCGGCACGGTGCTTTCGAGCGGCACCCAGAACACGCGGATGCCGGCACGCATCATCGCGATCATCACCGCGAACCCGGAGAGCAGCAGCATGGCGAGCAGCGTCCAGCTCACCGGCCCGATCGTGGTGCTGGCCGCCTCCGCATCAGTCGGGAACAGCGCGTTCATCATCAGGAACTTGGCGATGAAGCCCGTGAGCGGCGGCAGCCCCGCGAGCAGCAGCGCGCACGCCGCAAAGCCGATGCCGAGGATGGCCATCGTCGCGGGGATCGCAATGCCGACCGGGTCGGCCCCGTCCTTCTCGTCCTCCTCCTCATCGCCCAGTGCCTCGACCGTCACCGCCAGCACGTCGGCGCCGGGGATACGGCCTCGCTCGATCAGATCGATGAGCAGGAAGAAGGCGCACACCGCCAGCGTGGAGCTTACGAGATAGAAGAGCGCGCCTCCCGTCACGCCCACGCTGCCGACCGCGATGGCCGCCAGCAGCGTGCCGGAGGAGACGAGCAGGTTGAACGAGGCAAGCCGCGGCAGGTCCTGCGCCGCGAGCAGACCGATCGCGCCGAACGCGACCGTGACGATGCCGCCGATCAGCAGCCAGTTGCCGCCGAAATAGGCCGACGCCCCCGCCTCGACACCGAACACCATGGGCCACAGGCGCAGGATCACGTAGACGCCGACCTTGGTCATGATCGAGAAGACGGCCGCCACCGGCGGCACGGCCGCGGCGTAGGCGCCCGGCAGCCAGAAGCACAGCGGCCACATGCCCGCCTTGACGAGAAACGCGACGCCGAGGATCGCGGCGCCCGCCTCGAGCAGCATGCGCTCGCTATCGCCGAGACCGGGCACGCGGGCGGCGATATCGGCCATGTTGAGCGTGCCGGCCGCGCCATAGATGAGGCTCGCGCCGATCAGGAACAGGGTCGAGGCGACGAGGTTGACGGCGATGTAATGCAGGCCCGCCTTGACGCGCGGCGTCCCCGAGCCGTGCAGCACGAGGCCGTAGGACGCGGCCAGCAGCACCTCGAAGAACACGAACAGGTTGAACAGGTCTCCGGTGAGGAACGCACCGTTGAGACCCGCCAGCAGGAACTGCAGCAGCGCGTGGAAATGCAGGCCCACCCGGTGCCAACGCGCGATGGAGAACAACAGCCCGGCGAACGTCACGACACCCGCGAGCGTCAGCATCAGGGCCGATAGCCGGTCCACCACCAGCACGATGCCGAAGGGCGCTGGCCAGTTCGCCAGCAGATAGACGCTGATCGATTCCGCAGATCCCGGTGGCTGGGAGTTGGCGAAGTTGAGCAGCGTCACCGCGAAGATGATCGTGACGAGCGTCGAGATGACGGCGATCGTCGCCTTGATGTTGCGGCGGCGTTCCCCCAGCGCAACCATCAGCGCGGCCGTTGCGAGCGGCAGCAGGATCGGCGCGATGGCGAGGTGATTGATGAGCTCGTTCACGGTCAGAACTCCCGCCCATCGACGTGGTCATTGCGCGCCAGGCCACGGGCGGCGAGCAGAACCACCAGGAACAGCGCCGTCATGGCGAAGGTGATCACGATCGCGGTGAGCACCAGCGCCTGCGGCACGGGATCGGTGTGGTTGGCGAGCGTCTCGGGCAAACCGTCCTTCAGGATCGGCGGCGCCGCCGTGCGCAGCCTTCCCATCGAGAAGATGAAGAGGTTCACCGCATAGGACAGCAGCGACAAGCCGATCAGCACCTGATAGGTGCGCGAGCGAAGGATCAGCCACACGCCGGAGCTCGTCAGCGCACCGATGCTGAGGGCGAGGATGATTTCCATTACGCGGCCTCCTCCGTCAGAACCGCCGGCTTCGGCTTGCGATGGGTACGAATGGATTGGTGCGCCAGGGCGATGAGCACCAGCACCGTGGCCCCCAGCACGATGGCGAGAACGCCGAGATCGAACAACAGGACGCTCGACAGGTGCACGTCCCCGATCAGCGGCACATGCACGTCCGTCATCATCGAGGTGAGGAAGGGATAGCCGAACAGCCAAGCCCCGGTGCCCGCGGCCAGTGCGAATGCAAATCCAACCGCCATCCAACGCAGCGGGAACACGCGGATACGGTCTTCGACCCAGGCCGCGCCGCCGCCCATGTATTGCAGGATGATGGCGACCGCGAGGGTCAGACCGGCGACGAAGCCGCCCCCGGGGAAGTCGTGTCCGCGCAGGAACAGATAGATCCCGAGCGTGCCGATCACCGGGAACAGCAGCCGCATGATCACCGACGGTATGCGCAGATAGTCGGCAATGGTTTCGCCTGGGCGCCGGTCCGGATGCTCGATGTCGAAGGCTTCCTGGATGCGCTTCTGCTCCGGCGCGCCGATGCTTTCCGGCGCGGGACGGAACCGGCGCAACAGTGCGAAGACCGACAGCGCCACGATGCAGAGCACCGTGATCTCGCCCATGGTGTCGAAGCCGCGGAAGTCGACGAGGATGACGTTGACGACGTTATGGCCGCCGCCGTCGGTGTAGGAGCGGCTGAGGAAGTATTGGGCGATGGTCGTTTCCGGATGCTCGCGGGTCATCACGGCGAAGGCGACGAACGCAAGTCCCGCTCCGACGACGATCGCGAGGGTCAGATCGACATACCGGCGCATCAGCATCGAGGAATCCGTCTTCAGCAACCCCTCGTCCCGCTTCGGCAGCCAGCGTAGTCCGAGCAGGATCAGCACCGTCGTCACGATCTCGACGAGGAGCTGCGTCAGCGCCAGATCGGGCGCCGAGAGGTAGATGAAGGTGATGCAGGTCGCGAGCCCGGCACCGCTCATGAAGATGAGCGCGGCAAGACGGTGGAATTTCGCCTGGTAAGCAGTCGCCACGGCGCACACCGTGCCGATGATCCACACGAACGCGAACGCGAGGTCAATAGGCGTGAGCCGCGGATTGACCGGCATCAGCGCTTCACCGACCAGCGGAAGCAGCCCGGCGATGAACGCGACGCAGACCAGCGTCCGCAACTGCGGCTGGAGCTGACGGGTGCCGAAGATA
The DNA here is from genome assembly GCA_035687305.1 of Hyphomicrobium sp. Lineage (GTDB taxonomy): Bacteria > Pseudomonadota > Alphaproteobacteria > Rhizobiales > Hyphomicrobiaceae > Hyphomicrobium_A. The sequence goes on from DASRYA010000181.1 coordinate 32,529, forward strand.
CGCATCAGCGCCCGTGCCGCGACGCCGATGACGTCGGACGGGACCTGCTCGCCGCGGCTGAGCCAGGGCAGCTTGAGCGCATTGAGGTTGAATCGCTTCAAGAGCGCATAGACGCCGACGCCGCCCGCCAGCGCCACGACGCTCATGAGGAACGGCAGCGTGAAGCCGTGCCAGACCGCGAGGTTGAATTTCGGTGCGCTCGCGCCGAGGACAGAGGCTACCGCCACGTCGAGGAACGGCCCGATCGTGATGCCCGGCACGATGCCGACGACGAGGCAGACCACGACGAGAATTTCGATGGGCAGGCGCATCCAGTGCGGCGGTTCTTCCGGCGTGTGCGGCAGGTTGGTGGGCGGCGGCCCGAAGAAAACCTCGCGGATGAAGCGCAGCGAGTAGGCGACGCTGAAGGCTGCCGCGAGCGTGGCGAAGTACGGCAGCAGGGTATCGAGGAACGAGCCGTCGTGGATCTCGATCGTCTCGGCGAAGAACATCTCCTTCGACAGGAAGCCGTTGAGCAGCGGAACGCCCGCCATCGCCGCCGCGGCCACCATGGCGAGGGTCGCCGTCACCGGCATGAAGTGATAGAGCCCGCTCAGCTTGCGGATATCCCGGGTGCCGGTTTCGTGGTCGATGATGCCCACCGCCATGAACAGCGAGGCTTTGAACGTCGCGTGGTTCATCAGGTGGAAGATCGCAGCCACCGTTGCCAGCGGGGAATCCATGCCCAGCAGCAGCGTCGTGAGACCCAGGTGGCTGATGGTCGAATAGGCGAGCACGCCCTTGAGGTCGTTCTGGAACATGGCGAGGAACGCCCCCAGAACGAAGGTGATGAGCCCCGTGGTGCCCACGATCCAGAGCCAGGATTCCGTGCCGGAGAGCACCGGCCACAGGCGCACGAGCAGAAAGATGCCCGCCTTCACCATGGTTGCCGAATGCAGGTAGGCGGACACGGGCGTCGGCGCCGCCATGGCGCGCGGCAGCCAGAACTGAAACGGAAACTGCGCGCTCTTCGTGAACGCACCGAGCAGGATGAGGATGAGCGCGGGCAGGTAAAGCGGGCTCGCGCGCACCGTGATGCCTGCAGCGAGGACTTTGTCGAGATCGTAGCTGCCGACGATGTACCCGAGCACGATCACGCCGCCGAACAGGCAAAGGCCGCCGGCCGCCGTGACCATCAGCGCGAGCCGCGCGCCCGCGCGGGCGGCGGCATCGTGCTGCCAGTAAGCGATGAGGAGAAACGAGAAGAAGCTCGTCATCTCCCAGAAGAAGACCATCTGGATCAGGTTGCCCGACAAAACGATGCCGAGCATGCAGCCCATGAAAGCCAGCAGGAACGAGAAAAAGCGCGGGACCGGATCCTCCGGCGACATGTAATACCGCGCATAGAGAAAGACGAGGCCGCCGATGCCCGAGACGAGCAGCGCAAAGACCCAGGCAAAACCGTCCAGCCGCAGGATGAAGGAGAGGCCTGCTTCCGGCAGCCACGCCCATTCGGCACGGACGACGCCGCCGTCGGCGACCGACGTATAGAAGAGGCTGAGGACGCCGACCTCGGTCAGCGCGATGGCACCCGCCAGCCATGCCTCGAGATTGCGGGCATTGGTCGGAAGCAAGGCGGCGACGAGGCTGCCGAGGAACGGAATCGCGAGAGCGAGGAGGAGCAGCGACTCATTTGACATCATCTCTCAGCGATCACCTTCTCCCTGTTGCCCAAATTTCAGCCTCGCCGCCACGCGCTGAGCATAGATCTGGCGCCGCAGAAGGACGCCGCGTCCAGCATACCTGCGTAGAGCCTCGAGATTGCAGTTGATTCTCGGTGTGACGAGGCCGCTCCACCGGCAGACTCGCGCCTCACCCATGGAATCGTAGCCGACCAGACGGCGGTTCAATGGTCAACCCGATTCCGGCGGAACCGCGTCATCCAAATGTGTACATGCGCCGACCTGCCGCAGCGCTGCGGGAGATGGCGCGCCGCTGCGGCCGTTCGAGCGGCTGAACGTAGGGCAAATCCAAACGGGATGGAAACCGGCTTCGCGGTGGGCTTCAGCGGATCCGGTTGAAGCGGTAGACGATCCCGTTGCTTGCCGTGCCGACAATGGGATCGAAGTCGAGCTGGAGAACCGGGCTGACGCCGGTCTCTGCCGCGCCCTCTTTGCGATAGTCCGCATCGCGCACGTCGCTGTGCCTGCCTGCCAGAACCATCCGTCGCGCACCGCGACCTCGAACCCGCCGCGCCGACGAACCGGCTACCGGCGTTGTAACTTTATAGCCGTGCACCCGGGAGCGCCGCGCCGGTCTAGCGCCGCTCCACACCGCGCGGCGCGGGCCGGCGGCGCAAGGTTGGCTTTCGACAGCGCCCGCAAGTCTGCTATGAGGGGCCGCTTCGCTCAGCGCCGCCTCGGATGGCGCCGGGCTGGGCCCGTAGCTCAATGGTTAGAGCTGGCGGCTCATAACCGTCTGGTTCCAGGTTCGAATCCTGGCGGGCCCACCATTTCAGCTTGTGCGCAGTTGCCGCGCCGCCTCACGCACGACAGTTCCGGCTCGGGGGCCCTTGCCTCCTCCCAGCATCCTCGCGCCGCAACCCATTGCCTTGGATCGTTCCCGATGGCGCCCCAGCGAACCGCCCTCATCGTGACCTGTCACCCGTCGCCGGTGAGCCGCTGCGCCGAGATCACGCGGCGCATCGCCGAGCTGCTGCGATCGGGTGGGCAGACCGTCATCATCGACGATCTCGTTGCCATGGATTTCGATCCGGTGATCTCGCTCCCCGAGCTGAAGCGCTATTACGGCGACGTCATTCCAGCCGATGTCGCCGAGCTCGCCGCGCACCTCGCGCAGGCGACCGACCTCTATTACGTCCTGCCGCTGTGGATGTTCGACATGCCCGCGATCCTGAAGGGCTACTTCGAGCGCGTGTTCAGGCCAAACGTCGCATTCCGGTTCGCCGGTAACGACATCATCCCCATGCTCGCCCACGTCCGCCATCTCACCGTGGTCGTGACTCACGGGCGCAACAGGGAGGAAACCGCGCGCAGCGGCGATGCCACGCAGGCGTTCTTCAAAAAATCGCTGCCGAGCCTGCTGCCCAGTCTGAGGACGAATACGCGCTTCGATTTCTACGACCTCGACGGTGCCGAAGAAGGCAGGCATGCCGCGGTGTACGATGCGCTGTGGCAGCACGTGCACGCCTGCGTCGGGAGGTGAAATCGCGCGCGGAAAGGCGTCCTCAGTCCGCGCGCCGGCGCAGAAGATACGTATCCATGATCCAGCCCTTTTCGGCACGCCGCGCGGCCCGGGTTTTGCGAATCTCATCGAGCACGTCGCGCACATGGCCGGCGATGAGGATCTCATCGGGCGTGCCGAGATAGGCACCCCAGAAAATGTCCACGTTCTGCCCCGCGAGCGCATCGAGGCCGGCGCCGCCATCGAGCAGCACGGCGATGGTATCGACGCCCTCCGGCATCCGCTCGGCGAGCCGTCGCCCCGTCGTGATCAGCACCGGCTCCCCGATGGGGTTGAGCGGAATACGGTGCCGCGCGGTCAGCGCGTGCAGGCTGCTGATGCCGGGGATGACCTCGTATTCCGGAACGATGCCGTCGCGCGCAAGCTGCTCCACGATCCGCAGCGTGCTGTCGTAGAGCGATGGATCGCCCCAGACGAGAATGGCCGCGGTCTCATCATCGCCCACTGCGCCACGGATCAGCGCGCTGAACGCTTCGCCCTTCGCCGCATGCCAGTCCGCCACGCCGGACTTGTATGACGCATTGTCGGCATCGCGCACGGGGCTCGGCGCTTCGACCCAGCGCGGCGTTTTCGGTCCCGCAAAGCGCTCCACGATGTCTTTGCGCAACCGCGTGAGGTCGCTCTTGCGCGCGCCCTTATCGAGCACGAGCACGACGTCGACGCCGCCGAGAGCGTTGATCGCCTCGATGGTCATGTAGTCGGGATTTCCGGCACCTATGCCGATGATGAAGAGTTTGCGCATTGCTGCCGTCACCTGGACGTCACGCCGGCGGCTTGCCGGGATAGAAGATCGCGAGCGGGGCGGCGTAATCGGGCAGGGAAAGCGCCGCTGGCATCTCCTCCCCTGTCGCGAGAAACTCCGGCAGCAGATGCGTGTGCGCACCTGTCGATGACCTTCCACCGGGCGGCGGAATGGGCGCGAAAACCTCGATGCGGGCGAGCTGCGATTCAACGACACGCGCGGGGCTTTTGGCGATGATCTCGGGCCCCACCTGCGCGAGCACCTCGCCCCATGAGCGCCCCGAAAACGCCCGCAGCGTCGCGATCAAATCAGGATCGTCCGTGCGCACGCAAAAGCGGCTTGCGCGCCGCCCGAGCCCGAAATCGAACAGCTCATGGCTGCTGCGGTCTTCATCGATGGCGTCGATATCGGTGCCGAGCGGCGTGAACACCGATCCGGTAACGAGGCTCACGCGGCCGCGGGGAAACCCGAGCACGATCGGCCCGTCGCCATCGAAGGCGAACGCGCGCACCTTGTCGGTCACCCGCAGCCGGAAGCGGGCATCGTGCGCACGGCCGGCGACGAAGTCGCTTCCCGTTTCGACGGTCACCTCGCGTCCCGCAAGGCAGGGGAACTCAGCCGCGCCCCCAGGAACGCCCGTGACCCAAGTGCCCTTGCGCGCAGAAATCGTTTCCGCGACCCAGTCGCGAATTTCATCGCCGATGAGCGGCAGCAGCCGCACGCGAACGGCCAGCGCCGCGAGCCGCTCGGGCAGCTTCGCCCAGATTGCATCCCGCTCCGGCTCGCCAAGGCCCGACCACGCGCCGATCTCTCCGCCGGTGCGGCCGCAGCCGAGGCAGAAGCCCGACTGCTCATCGAGCTTGCACACGCCGATACATGGCGAATGGCGCGGACGCGTTGGGAGAGTGACGGTCATGATTGCATTCCTAGATCATTCCTCAGGGGTCGCAAACGGGTGTTCGATCCGCCGCTCGGCCACGATATGCGCAGACATAGCGCGATCACCCGTCGCGCTTCGGCGCGCGCGCAATCTGCAGGATCGCATCGCAGTCGACATGCTGCTCGAGGTGAGCGGCCAGCCCGTCGAGTGTCGCTTCATAGTCGTGCTCGTAGCGCAGCGCCGCGGCTCCGGCGCCGATGCGCTGCATCCAGGCGGCGCGCTGCCCATCGTCCGCGAAAAGCCCGTGGACATAGCAACCGCTCGCCAAACCGTCTGCGCTCACGGCGCCGTCGCTGCGGCCATCGGCAAACGCGAGCAGCGCGCGCGCGCCATCGGCGCCCGCCGTGCGTCCGACGTGCATTTCATAGCCACGGAACGGCGCGCCGCTGCGCGTGCACGCACCCGCTACCTCCAGCAGCGTCTTCTCGCCCGTAAGCTCCGTCTCGACATCGAGCAGGCCCAATCCGGCTACGCAGCCTGCCTCGCCTTCCATGCCGGCCGGGTCGGTGATCGAACGCCCGAGCATCTGATAGCCCCCGCAGATGCCGAGCACCTGCCCGCCACGCCGCAGATGCGCGCGCAGGTCGATATCCCAGCCCGTATCCCGCAGCGCCTGGAGGTCGGCGATGGTCGCCTTCGAGCCGGGCAGGATGACGAGCGCGGCATCACCCGGGATCGGCGTGCCGGGCCCGATGAAGGTGAGATCCATGGAAGGCTCGAGCCGCAGCGGATCGAAATCGTCGAAGTTCGAGATGCGCGGATATGCCAGCACGACGACACGCGTCTTGCCGGCGCTCTCCTTCGTGGCGCGACGCTGGATGCCGAGTGCATCCTCTTCGGGAAGCCGGTGCGCGTCGTGAAAATATGGGACGAGCCCCAGCGCCCGCCAACTCGTGAGTTCCGCGATGTGCGCCATCCCGTCCTGAAACAGCGCCGGATCCCCGCGGAACTTGTTGACGATGAAGCCTTCCACCATGCGCGCGTCCTGCGCCGATAGCACCGCCTTCGTGCCGGCGAGACTTGCGATCACGCCACCGCGGTCGATGTCACCGATCAGCACGACGGGCACGTCGGCGCGGCACGCAAAGCCCATGTTCGCAATGTCGTTGGCGCGCAGGTTCACCTCGGACGCCGAGCCCGCGCCTTCGACGAGAACGATGTCGGCTTCGGCGCTGAGCCTTCCGAAACTGTCCATCACCGCCGCCATGAGATCGGCTTTGAGCGTCTGATAGGCGGCCGCCTTCGCGTTGCCGATCACGCGGCCCTGCACGACGACCTGCGCGCCGACATTGCTCTGCGGCTTCAAGAGCACGGGGTTCATGTGCACGGTCGGCGCCACACCCGCCGCCCGCGCCTGCAACGCCTGAGCGCGTCCGATCTCGCCGCCATCGGCCGTGACAGCGGCATTGTTCGACATGTTCTGCGGCTTGAACGGAAGAACGCGCAGGCCCCTGTTTCGAAATGCGCGCGCAAGGCCGGCGACAAGCAGCGACTTGCCGACGTCCGAGCCCGTGCCCTGAAACATGATGGCCCGCGCCGCCATCAGAACTCGATGCCCTCCTGGGCCTTCACGCCCGCCGCGAAGTGATGCTTCACGGGCGTCATATCGGTCACGAGATCGGCCGCCTCGATCAGCTCCGGCTTCGCGTTCCGCCCCGTGACGACGATATGCAGATCGTTCCGGCGCCCTTGCAGCACCGACACGACCTCGGCAATGTCGAGGTGATCGTAGCGCAGCGAGATGTTCAGCTCATCGAGGATCAGCATCCGGATGCCCGGATCGGCCATCAGCTCCTTCGCCTTCACCCACGCCCGCTCGGCGGCGGCGACGTCGCGCGCACGGTCCTGCGTTTCCCAGGTGAAGCCCTCACCCAGCGTATGCCAGACGACCTGGTCGCCGAACTTCGCCGCCGCGGTGCGCTCGCCCGTATCCCAGGCGCCCTTGCCGAACTGCACGACACCCGCCCGCATGCCGCGGCCGAGCGCGCGCATCAGAAGGCCGAACGCTGCAGTCGATTTTCCCTTGCCCTTGCCGGTGTGGACGATCAGCAGCCCCTTCTCGATGGTCTTGCCGGCCACCTCGGCGTCCTGCGCCGCCTTGCGGTTCGCCATCTTCGACTTGTGACGCTCTGCATCCTGCGTTGTCTCGGTCATGATCGCTCCTGGGAAAATCCAATGCTGCCGCCGGTCGATGCATTCATCGCATCAACCGCGCGCGCGCCGATGAGCCGAAATGCCGCGACGGCCATGCCGAGCCGGATGGGGCCGGTGATACTTGCGGCATATTCCATTGACGGAACTCGTCCGAAAGCCTTATCAAGCGAGAGACGGTACCCCGCAAGGGGTTCAAAAGGGAATGCGGTGAAGCCCCAGAGGCAAATTCCGCAACTGCCCCCGCAACTGTAATCGGCGAGTTTGAAGCCCGCTCACCACTGGTCTGTACCGGGAAGGTGGCCTCAAGCGACGACCCGAGAGTCAGGAGACCTGCCGTCCCCATAGCTCGCAGGCCACGGTGGGGTGGCCAAGGAGGCGGAATGAATACGCACACGCAATCTACGACGGCAGTTGAAGTCGGCGCGCGCGCTGATACGCGGATCGCTGCGCTTTTCGCGCTCGCAATGGGCATCGGCCTCGTCTTTACGACCGGTTTTGCTCACCCCACGACGATCCACAACGCTGCGCACGATACGCGTCATGCGCTGAGCTTCCCCTGCCACTGAGGGATTGCCGTGATCACCCGCGTACTTGCGGTCGGCCTGCTGGCCGGCCTGATTGCTGGCGTCAGCATCGCCGTGATGCAGGCGTTTACGACGACGCCGCTCATCATCGCCGCTGAAACCTACGAACACGCCCCGCACGAGCACGCGTTCAGCGCGTCACCGCACCTCGTGCGTGCCGTTGCGATGGCTGCACCGGCGCGCATCATCCCCGTACATCAGGTGACAGGCGAAGAGGCCCATGATGCCTGGACGCCTGCCGATGGCTGGGAGCGCACGTTCTACACGAGCACCGCGACCGTCGGCACGGCGGTAGGCTTTGCGTTTCTGCTCCTCGCCGGCATGCTCTACGCCGGCGGCGCCATAACCGAACGGCGCGCGATGGGCTGGGCGGCGGCGGCGTTCGCGGCAACCGGACTTGCACCCGCGATGGGCTTGCCGCCCGAGCTGCCGGGCATGGACGCGGCCGGCCTCGTAGACCGGCAGATCTGGTGGATCGGCACCGCCGTCGCGAGCGCCATCGCGCTGTGGCTGTTCCTGCGCTCTGACGCGGTTGCACTCAAGATTCTGGCGATCGCACTTCTCGTGCTCCCGCACGCCATCGGCGCGCCGCACCTCGCCGAGGCCCATGCATCGAGCGTACCGGCGGATCTTGCTGCACGCTTCGCCGCCACCTCGCTCGCGGTGCAGGCATCGCTCTGGGCCATCACGGGCTTTCTCGTGGGCATCCTCTGGCCGAGGATCGGAGAAGACCATGGCGGATGAGACCGCCATCGCGACCCGGCCCAATGTCCGCAGCGAGGTTTCTTCCCGCGTCGTCGTCTTCGTTTGCACCGCCTGTGGCAAAACGGAAGGAACCGGCGACGAGCACGGCCGCAAAAGCGTTGCCGACGTCATCGGCAATGGTCTGCGCGACGCGGGCATCACCGACGTCGCGGTGAGGAATGTCGAATGCCTCGCGGTGTGCAAGCGCCCGGCGACGATCGCCATCACCGCCCCCGACAGCTGGACCTATATCCTCGGTGACCTCGACGCCGATGCCGACCCGCAGGGCATCGTCGACACCGTCCTCGCCTATCGCCGCTCAGCGAACGGCATCGTGCCGTGGGCCGAGCGCCCGGCGGTGTTCCGCAAGGGTGTGATCGCCCGCGTCCCACCCCAAAGCTTCGTTCAACCGGAGAGGAAAAGCGCATGAGCAGCTTCGCCAAGGTTCCATGCAGCATCGTCACCGGCTTCCTCGGCGCCGGCAAAACCACCCTCGTGCGCCACGTGCTGCAGAATGCGGGCGGAAGGCGCCTCGCGGTGATCGTCAACGAGTTTGGCGATGTCGGCATCGACGGCGAGATCCTGAAAACCTGCGGCATCGAGGGCTGCGGCGAGGAAAGCATCGTCGAGCTCGCCAACGGCTGCATCTGCTGCACCGTGGCCGACGATTTCGTGCCCGCGCTGGAAGGGCTGCTGTCGCTTGCAACCCCGCCGGAGCACATCCTCATCGAGACTTCGGGCCTCGCGCTGCCGAAGCCGCTGGTGCAGGCGTTCAACTGGCCGGCGATCGCTTCCCGCGTGACGGTGAGCGGCGTCATCACCGTCGTCGATGGACCTGCCGTCGCGGCGGGCCGTTTCGCCGATGATCCCGAAGCGCTCGCCGCGCAGCGGAGCGACGATGCGTCCGTCGATCACGACAACCCGCTCGAGGAGGTGTTCGAGGATCAGCTCCTCTGCGCCGACCTCATCGTGCTGAACAAGGCTGATCTCATGTCGGCCGAAGACCGGGCGCGCGTGACGGACGAGATCAAGTCCGTCGTGCCGCGCGCGGTGAAGGTGGTGGAAGCGGAAGGCGCGCGGCTCGACGCCGCGGTGCTGCTGGGTCTCGATGCTGCGGCGGAGACCGATCTCGCCGCCCGTCCCTCGCACCACGACGCGGAGGAGGAGCACGACCACGACGATTTCGAGACCTTCATTCTCGATATCCCCGCCGTCGATCAGCCCGACGAGATCGTGAAACGCATCGCCGATGCTGCCGAGGCGCACGACATTCTGCGGGTGAAAGGCTTCGCCGACGTCAAGGGCAAGCCCATGCGGCTGCTGATCCAGGGCGTCGGCCAGCGCGTCCAGCAGCAGTTCGACCGCGTATGGGGTGCGCAGGAATCCCGGCAGGGCAAGCTCGTCGTGATCGGCCAGAAGGGCCTCGACCGCGACGCCATTGCCCGCGCCATCGCAGGTGAGTAGCGCGTGAATGCATCTCCTACCGACAGAGACGGCGGCGCTGGATGAGGTCGAGGCCGCCGTGGACCTCGGCCAGACCCCGGCCGACATCGTCCTGCTGTCGTTCAGCGACAGCGATCTGTCGGGGGTCGCCGCTGCCTGGGAGAAGCACCGCGATACGCTGCCGGGCCTGCGCCTCGCCAGCCTGAAGCGGCTGCGCCATCCGATGTCCGTCGACCTCTACGTCGATGCCGTCATCGCGAAAAGCCGCTTCGTCATCATCCGCAGCATCGGCGGCCTCGACTATTGGCGCTACGGTTTCGAGCGCGTCGCGCAGGCTTGCCGCGCGCGCCACATCCCGTTCGTGGCATTGCCGGGCGATGACCGCCCCGACGCGCGCCTCACCGCGCTCTCCACCGTGCCGCCCGATGCGATCGATCGCTTCGACGGCTATTTCCGCGAAGGGGGCCCGCACAATCTCACCCATGCGCTGAGGTTCGCCGGATCGTTTCTCGGGCGGCCAGAGCAGCACGACGCGCCGCAGACGCTCGGCCCCGCCATCGGCTTCATGCGGGATGGCGATACCTGCGCCATCACCGATTTCGCGCCAACGCGGCCTCAGCGCTCCGCTGCGCTTCTCCTTTTCTATCGCGCCAATCTGCTTGCTGCGGATACCGCACCCATTGAGGAGCTGTTGGCAGCGCTCGAGACGCAAGGCCTGGAGCCGTTCGCGGTTGCCGTGACCTCGCTGAAAGATCCCGCGGCCGCGGCGGAGATCGCCGCGCTCATCGCGCGGATACCGCCCGCCGTCGTCATCAATGCCACCGCCTTCTCCGCCCGCCGGGACGACGACACCACCGTCCTCGATGCCGCGCGCTGCCCCGTTCTGCAGGTGGCGTTCTCCGGCTCGACCGAAGAAGCGTGGGCGCAGTCGGTCCGCGGGCTTTCGCCCACCGATCTGGCGATGAACGTCGTACTTCCCGAGCTCGACGGGCGCCTCTTCACGCGCGCGATCTCGTTCAAGGCCGAAAGCGCGCTCAATCCCGAACTCGAATACGCACGCGTGCTGCATCGGCCCGCGACCGACCGCATCCGGTTCGTGGCGAAGCTTGCGGCGGCGTGGGCCTCCCTCGGCGCCAAGGCGCGCGCGCAGCGGCGCATCGCGCTGATGATCTCCGACTATCCCGCCCGCGGCGGGCGCACCGGATACGCCTGCGGCCTCGACACCCCGGAAAGTGTCCGCGAAATCGTGTCGCTGCTCGCATCCGCCGGCTACGAAACCCGCAGCGCCGATTGGCCCGCGCAGGAGATCATCGCGCATCTCACCCGGAAAGATGCGCCCGAACGCCTGTCCGTGCCCCTCGCCCGCTACAGAGAGTGGCTGGCGCAGGAGGATGAATCCGTCGGCCGAACCATCGACGATGCCTGGGGCGCGCCGGAGAGCGATCCCGCCTATGCCGAGGGCAGCTTCCACTATCCATGCCTGCGCGCGGGCAACGTCCTCGTCGTGCTGCAGCCGGATCGCGGATCGCGCGGCGACCGCAAAGAGGGCTACCACGACACCGCCTGTCCGCCCCGGCACGCCTACGCTGCGCTCTACATGGCACTGCGCGAGGTGGAGCGCATCGACGCGCTCATCCACCTTGGAACGCACGGCACGCTCGAATGGCTGCCGGGCAAGGCGCTGGCGCTTTCGCGCGCCTGCTTCCCCGAGGCGCTGCTCGGCCCGGTGCCGGTCGTCTATCCCTTCATCGTCAACAACCCCGGCGAGGCGGTGCAGGCGAAGCGGCGCATCGCCGGCGTCACGATCGGCCACCTGACGCCACCCTTGTCCGATGCGGGCCTGCACGGCCCCATGGCCGAGCTCGAGGGCCTGATCGAGGAATACGCCGACGCCGAAGGTGTCGACCGCAGGCGCGCGGGACTGCTCGAACGTGAGATCGTCGACCGCGCCTGGCGTTCGGGCCTTGCTGCCGATTGCGGTGTCGAAAAAACCGATACGCCGCGCGAAGCCATCGCGAAGCTCGACGCCCAGCTCTGCGATATCAAGGATCTCAGCATCCGCGACCGCCGGCATATCTTCGGCCGCGATCCCGGGAGCGAAGCCCATAGCGATCTGACGCGCGCCACCTTGAAGAGCCTGGGCGATCGCGCCGCGGTCGACGCCGGCGATGTCGCCGCGCTCTACGGAAAATGCGCGGCCCATGAGCGCCACGCACTGCTGGAGGCGCTCGACGCACGCTTCGTCGCTCCCGGTCCCGCGGGCGCGCCCACGCGCGGCCGCCTCGACGTTCTCCCCACCGGACGAAACCTGACCGTCATCGATCCGCGGTCGATCCCCACACGCACCGCCGCAGCGATCGGGGCGCGCGCCGCCGACGAGGTGATCCGCCGCCACTTGCAAGACCACGGCGATTATCCGCGCTCGATCTTCCTAGACCTGTGGGCGTCGGCATCGCTGCGCACGGGCGGCGACGATCTCGCCCAGGCACTCGCCTACCTCGGCGTGCGCCCGACCTGGGACACCGGATCGAACCGCGTCACCGGCATCGAGATCATCCCGGCGCCGAAGCTCGACCGGCCGCGCATCGATGTCACGCTGCGCATCTCCGGCCTCTTCCGCGATATCTTCCCGGCGCAGATCGCGCTCTTCGATATGGCCGTGCACCGCGTCGCCGCGCTCGACGAGGACGAGGAGTGGAATCCGCTGGCGGCCCTGCGCCGCAAGGGCGGCAATCTCGCGCGCATCTTCGGCGGTGCGCCGGGCACCTACGGCGCGGGCACCGCCGAGGTGGTGCTGGATAGCGCATGGTCGACGCGCCGCGAGCTTGCCGACGCTTACCTCGCCGCCGGTGCATATGCCTATGGCGCCGCCGATGCCGCCGTCCGCGATGGCGAGGCGTTTGCAAGGCGGGTTGCTTCCGCCGATGTCCTCGTCCACCCGCAGGACGACCGCGAGCGCGACCTGCTCGACGGCGATGGCGTCGCCGATTTCGTCGGGGGCTTTGCCGCCGCGGTGGATGCGCTCGGCGGTGAGGCGCCTGCCCTCTACCACCTCGATACCAGCCAGCCCGAAAAGCCGGTGGCGCGAACGGTGCAGGAGGAGATCACCCGCATCGTCCGCGGCCGGCTCAGCAATCCCCGCTGGATCGCGGGAATGCTGAACCATGGCCACCGCGGATGCGCGGAGCTGGCCCAGGCCGTCGACGCGCTCTACGCCTTCGCGGCCGCAGCCGAAACAGTCCCCGGCCATCTGATCGACGCCGTGCACGACGCGCTGATCGCAGACGCTGGCGTGCGCGAGGCGATCAGCGCCGCCAATCCCGAAGCCCTGGCGGCCATGACGGCGCGCCTGCAGGATCTCCTCGCGCGCGGGCTCTGGGTGTCGCGGCGGAACGCCGTCCATGTCGAGCTTGCGGCGGCCCAGCAGGCCGCGGAACATCGGCAGGGACGCGGATCGCTGGAGGCCGCGCAATGAACGCGACCTTGCAACAGCCAACGGTGCGCGGGTGGTGCCCCGGCGCGCTGCGTCCGATGGAGAGCGGCGATGGTCTCATCGTGCGCATCCGTCCGCGCGCGGGCGCCTTCCGCTGCGCCGAGCTCACGGCCGTTGCGGAGCTCTCGATGCGCTACGGCAACGGCCATATCGATCTGACCCGGCGGGCCAATCTGCAACTGCGCGGCGTCACTGCCGCGAGCCTCCCCGCGCTATGGAACGGGCTGCGGGCGCACGGGCTGCTCGATGCGAATGCCGAAGCCGAATCCGTTCGCAACGTGATGGTCGGTCCCCTCGCCGGCATCGACCCGGCGGAAATCATCGATCCGCGGCCTATCGCCGAAAGGCTCGAGCAAGGCCTCGCCGATCACGCCGCGCTATGGCGCCTCCCCGGCAAGTTCGGCTTCGCCGTCGATGGCGGCGGCCGCTGCGGCCTGGACGGCGAACGCGCGGATATCCGTTTACGCGCGGACGGAATAGATGGCGCGGCCCCCATCGCGGTGGGTTTGGACCGGGCCGATGGGATCGACTGGCTCGGCCATACGGGCGCCATCGAGGCCGCGGACGTCGCGTTGTATATCGCGCGCGCATTCGTCGCCGCATCCATCGCGCCCCGCGCGCGTATGCGCGATCTTCCGAACCAAATTTATGGGACGCTGCGCGCGCGGATCGCCGCGCAGCTTAGCCCGCTACCCGGCCCACACCCCCTTCCGAATCCTTCGGGCCGCGAGTTGGGCGTGCTGGATGAGGCCGGGAAGCCGTTTGCCGTCGGTCTCGCCGCGCCCTTCGGGCGGCTGGAGGCGGCCTCGTTACGTGGGCTTGCGGAAGCCGCGCATCGCCTCGGCGCCGTGTCGTTGCGGCCATCGCCCTGGCGCACACTCTATGCCCCGGTCAACGGTTCAGCCGACGCGAGCGCTCTCTTGGCCGCCGGAGCCGCCCTCGGCTTCATCGCGGACGCACGCGATCCCCTTCTGCGCATCGAAGCCTGCCCCGGCGCTCCCGGCTGCCGTTCCGCCACATTCGACGCGCACGCCATTGCCCGCCGGATTGCCCCCCTGCTACCGGATGTGGGATGCCGGACCTGCCACATATCCGGTTGCGCGAAAGGCTGTGCCTCATCGCGAGTATCCGAGCTGGTGCTCGTGGGGATAGAAGGCGGTATCGGCATCGCGCGAAACAGCACACCGCGAGAGGCCCCCCGTGTCCTCTTGTCACCCGATCGGCTGGAGGAGTTGCGCACCCTCTACGCAACGCTTTAGGTCCCGTCGCAATGGTCACACCCCGCAGCTACATCCGCGACGGCGCGGAGATATATCGCAACTCGTTCGCCATCATCCGTGCCGAAGCGGATCTTGCGCGCTTTTCAGGCCGCGCCGAGAAAGTGGCCGTGCGCATCATCCATGCGACCGGCATGGTTGAGATTGCGCGCGACATTGCGATGTCCGATGGATTTGCCGATGCCGCGCATGCCGCATTGAAGGGCGGCGCGCCCATCCTCTGCGACGCGCAGATGGTATCCTACGGCATCACGCGCACGCGCCTGCCCGCCAGGAACGAGGTGATCTGCACCCTTCCCGACGCGCGCACCGTCGAGCTCGCACGGCAGATGGGCAACACCCGTTCCGCCGCGGCGCTGGAGCTGTGGCGCCCGTATCTCGGCGGCGCGATCGTGGCAATCGGCAACGCACCGACCGCACTCTTCCACCTGCTCGACATGATTGATGCGGGTGCGCCGAAGCCGGCCGCCGTCATCGGGGTTCCGGTTGGTTTCGTAGGCGCGGCGGAATCGAAAGAGGCGCTGGCGACATACGGCGGCATCCCGTACCTGACCGTTGCGGGACGCAAAGGCGGCAGCGCCATCGCAGTGGCCGCGGTCAACGCACTGGCGAGCGACACCGAATGACGGAGTTCGAAACCCTCGCAGGCGTGGCCGAGCCCGGGAAGCTCTACGGGATCGGCGTCGGCCCCGGCGACGTCCGCTACATGACGCTGCGCGCCGCCGGGCTCGTCCGCTCCGTCGATGTGCTCGCCTATTTCGCCAAGCGCGGGCGCATGGGAAATGCGCGCAAGATCGTTGCACCGCTGGTTGCCCCGGCGCGTCGTGAGCTGAAGCTCGAATATCCGCTCACCGACGAGGTGCATGTTTCCGACCCGGCCTACGGCGAGGCGATCGCCCGCTTCTACCGCGAGAGCGCCGAAACGCTGAAGAACGAGCTTGGCGAAGGCCGCTCCGTGGGGTTGCTGGCCGAAGGCGATCCCTTCTTCTACGGCTCCTTCATGCACATGTGGCGCCGTCTCGAAGGCAGCGTTGCCGTCGAGGTCGTCCCCGGCGTCACCGGCATGTCCGGCTGCTGGACGCGGGCGAACACGCCCATGACATGGGGCGATGATGTGCTGTCCGTCGTGCCGGGAACGCTTTCCGAAGCGCTGCTCGTGGAACGCCTTACGCGGTGCGATGCCGCCGTCATCATGAAGGTGGGCCGCAACCTCGCCAAGGTGCGCCGCGCCGTCGAGACTGCCGGCATGATCGACCGCGCGATTTACATCGAGCGCGGGACGATGAGCGAAGAGCGCATCATGCCGCTGCGCGCGTGCGTCGACGAGATAGGTCCCTACTTCGCCATGGTCATCATCCCGGGCAACGGACGGCGGATATGACCGGCGGCAAGCTCACCATCGTCGGCCTCGGGCCGGGCGCACCGGAACTGATGACGCCCGCCGTCGCGGAAGCCCTGCGCGACGCGACGGATCTCGTCGGCTACGATACCTATCTCGATCGCGTGCCGGATACGAACCCCGCGCAGCGCCGTCACGGCTCCGGCAACCGCGTCGAGATCGACCGCGCGCGCCATGCGTTGCAGCTCGCAACCGAGGGCAGAAACGTTGCCGTCGTTTCCGGCGGCGATCCCGGCGTGTTCGCCATGGCCGCGGCGATCTTCGAAGCCGTGGAGATGGGTGAGGAAAGCTGGCGCCGCCTCGACATCCGCGTCGAGCCGGGCGTCACCGCCGTGCTGGCCGCGGCCGCGGCCGTGGGCGCACCGCTCGGCGGCGACTTCTGCGTCATGTCGCTGTCCGACAATCTGAAGTCGTGGGCGCTCATAGCGCGCAGGCTCGAAGCGGCATCGCACGGCGACTTCGTCGTCGCCCTTTACAATCCGACATCGCGCGCACGCCCGAATCAGCTCGCCGACGCGTTTGCGCTGCTCCGGCAATGGAAGCCCGCCGATACGGTCGTCGTCTTCGTGCGCGCCGCAGGCACGGCCGAAACCCAGGTGCATATATCGACCCTCGCCCAGGCGCACACGGTGCCCGCCGATATGCGCACGCTCGTCATCGTCGGCGCGGAGGCAACCCGGCTCATCGAGCGGCCGGATGCAGCGCCGTGGGTCTATACGCCCCGGTCGGAGCGCGGCCCGCAATGAGCATTCCGCTGCCGCTCCAGCCACGCGCACACCGCATCGACGCTGTCGAGCGCGAGCCGCGCGGGCTTGTGCGGACGGGAGATCATGATCACGGGCAGGCCCAGCTCCCGCGCGGCGGCGATCTTGGCGTACGTCGCCTCGCCGCCCGCGTTCTTGCTGATGACGCAGTCGATGCCGTGCGCGCGCATCAGCGCGATCTCACCGTCGAGGCCAAACGGTCCGCGCCGATGGATCACCTCGACGCGGGGCGGCAGGTCCTCCGCAGCGGGCGGATCGATCGTCCGCACGATGTAGAGATGCTGCGGAGCGGCGCGGAAAGCGGCGACCTCCTGGCGGCCGATGGTCAACAGAACCCGCCGCGGGTTCTCGCCGATAGCGCTGGCGGCTTCATCGAAACCATCGACGCAGATCCAGTCGTCGCCCTCGCGCGGCTGCCACGGCGCACGCACCACACTGGCAATCGGAATGCCGCAGAGCTGCGCGGCTTCGACCGCATTGGCCGAAATGCGCGCCGCGAAGGGGTGCGTCGCATCGACGATGGCCGCGATGCCGTGCGCGCGCACCCAGCGCGCAAGGCCGTCAGCCCCGCCGAACCCGCCGATGCGCGTCGCGACGGGATGCGACTGCGGCGCAGCCGTACGGCCGGCCAGCGACAGCGTGAGGGAAAAGCGGGCGTCACCGGCAAGCCGCCGCGCCAGTGCGGATGCTTCCGTCGTGCCGCCGAGAACGAGTATGCGCATGTCAGCCGCTGAGAATGATGCCCGGCCGACTAACAGCACACCGGTGCGCTGGCTGTCCATCGTCGGCATCGGCGAAGACGGCGTAGCGGGCCTTTCCGCCCATGCGCGCGGCCTGATCGAAAGCGCCGAGCTGGTCGTCGGGGGCGCGCGGCATCTCGCCCTCGCCGATGCGATCATCAGGGGCGAGCGCCTCGCCTGGCCCACGCCCATCGAAGCGGCACTGCCCGAAATACTGCGCCGCCGCGGGCGTCCCGTTACGGTCATCGCCACCGGCGATCCGTTTCACTACGGCATCGGCAAGCAGCTCGCAGCTATCATTCGTCCGGATGAGTTCATCTGCATTCCCCAGCCCTCCGCGTTCGCCCTGGCAGCAGCGCGCCTCGGCTGGGCGTTGCAGGACGTCGCGCTCGTGAGCCTGCACGGCCGCGCGCTCGCCGGCATTGTCCGGCACCTGCAGCCGGGGGCACGCATCCTCGCGCTGTCCTGGGATGGCGAGACACCCGCAAAACTTGCTGCGCTGCTTACGGAGCGCGGCATGGGCGCGAGCCGCCTCGCCGTGCTCGAAAGCATGGGTGGTGAGCGCGAGCGCGTGCGTCACACCCGAGCATGCAGCTTCGATCTCTCCGATGTGGCGCCGCTCAACACCATCGCGGTCGAGGTTGCTGCGGACGCCCATGCAAAGGTCGTCCCACTCGCCGCGGGAATAGACGACGACCTGTTCGAAAGCGACGGCCAGCTCACCAAGCGCGAGCTGCGCGCCATCGTGCTCGCATCGCTCTCCCCGCGGCAGGGCGAGCTCCTCTGGGATATCGGCCTCGGCGCTGGCTCCGTCGCGATCGAATGGCTGCTACGCCATCCATCCATGCGTGCCATCGGCATTGAAGCCGATTCCGATCGCGCTGCCCGTGCCGCGCGCAATGCCGAGGCGCTCGGCGCGCCCGATCTGCAAATCGTGAAAGGGCATGCGCCATCGGCCCTCGCCGGTCTGCCGCCACCCGATGCCGTTTTCATCGGCGGCGGTCTCGGCGATGGGTGCCTCGAAGCTGCGTGGCGCGCGCTCAAGCCCGGTGGCCGCCTCGTCGCAAACGCCGTGACGCTCGAGGGCGAGCAGCAGTTGCTGAAGGCCTTCACGGATCACGGCGGAGAGCTGACGCGCATAGCCATCGAGCACGCGTCGCCGATCGGAAGCATGCACGCCTGGCGTCCCGTGCTTCCCATCGTCCATTGGCGGATCACCAAGCCATGCTGATTGCCGGGATAGGCTGCCGTACGGGCGTCAGTGCCGAAGCCGTGTTGGAGGCCCTCAGCTCGGCAGCGCGCGCGTGCCACGTCGAGGAACGGAACATCGATGCGATCGCAACCGCATCGGCCAAGGCCGGCGAGCGCGGTATCACGGAAGCCGCCGCGCGGCTGCATCTTCCCGTGATCCTCGTCGATGCGCAGGATATGGAGCGGGCCGCAGCGGGCGCCTTGACGGCATCGACGAGAGTCCTCGCGCTCAAGGGGGTGCCCTCTGTGGCGGAAACCGCCGCGCTCGCCGCCGCCGGAACCGGCGCGCGCCTACTGGCACCCCGCACAGCCACCGCCACGGCGACATGCGCAATCGCGTCAGGAGCGGACGCATGACCATCTACTTCATCGGCGCCGGGCCAGGCGCACCGGACCTCATCACCGTGCGCGGGCGCGATCTCATCGCCCGCTGTCCCGTGTGCCTCTACGCGGGCTCGTTGGTGCCGACGGCCCTGCTCGACAATTGCCCCGAGGGCGCGCGCATCATCGACACCGCGCCGATGTCGCTCGATGAGATCGTCGCAGAGTTCGCCGCCGCAACCGAGCGCGGCGAGGACGTGGCCCGGCTCCATTCCGGCGATCTCTCCATCTGGAGCGCGCTCGGTGAGCAGACGAGGCGGCTCGATGCGCTGAACATTCCTTACACCATCACGCCCGGCGTGCCGGCGTTCGCCGCCGCAGCGGCCGCACTCGGGAAGGAGCTGACGCTGCCCGAAGTCGCGCAAACGGTCGTCCTCACGCGCACCTCAGGCCGCGCCTCCGCCATGCCGCCGAAGGAGACGCTGTCCGCCTATGGCGCAACGGGCGCCACGCTCGCGGTCCATCTCTCCATTCACGTTCTCAGCAGCGTTATCGACGAGCTGCTGCCGCACTACGGCGCGGCCTGTCCCGCAGCCATCGTCTATCGCGCGAGCTGGCCCGACGAGCGCGTGATACGCAGCACCCTCGGAAACCTCTCCGCCGCGGTCGCCCAAAGCGGCCCCATAGAGCGCACGGCGCTCATCCTCGTCGGCCGCGCGCTGGACAGCGACAGCTTTCGCGACAGTGCGCTCTACGACGCCAGCTACCAGCGCCGCTACCGCGGGCGCCCGGAATAACCGCGCATCGATAGCCGCGCACCCCAAGCAGCCCGTCGTCGCCACCTCCGCAACACGCCCAGTGTACCCGCATGGATCCCCTCCCGAACGACTTTCCGCTCTTTCCGCAAATGAAGGCGGGTGAAGTCTGGCTCGTCGGCGCAGGCCCCGGCGATCCGCGCCTCCTGACGCTGATGGCGGTGCACGCGCTGCGCAATGCCGACGTCATCGTCCACGATGCCTTGATCGATCCCCGCGTGCTTTCGCTCGCGCGGGCGGAAGCGCACATTCACGGCGCAGGAAAGCGCGGCGGCAAGCCATCACCGACCCAGCGTGACATCACGGAGCAGCTCATCGCCCTTGCCCGGAACGGTCAGAAGGTCGTGCGTCTCAAAGGTGGCGATCCCTTCGTATTCGGCCGTGGCGGCGAGGAAGCCAAGGCGCTGGCCGATGCGCAGATCCCGTTCCGCATCGTCCCGGGATTGACCGCCGGTCTGGCGGCCGCCGCGCTCGCCGGGATTCCGGCAACGACGCGCGAAACCAATCACGCCGTCATCCTCGCCACCGGCCACCGTGCACTCGACGGGCCTTCCTTGCGAAGCTGGGAGGCGCTGGCGCGCACCGGGCAGCCGATCATCGTCTACATGGGGATCTCGAAGCTGGCGCAGATCGCGGAGGCTTTCCTGCGCGCCGGGCTCGATCCGAACACACCCGTTGCCATCATCGCCTCCGCGACATTTCCCGATGAGCGCGTACTGGAAACCGAGCTCGCCACCGCCGCGGTGGACGCCCAAAACAATGGCATGGCCTCGCCCGCGATCGTCATCGTGGGCCGTATCGCCGCGCTCAGTCCCGGTCTGCGCCAGCATCTGCTAAGACATAGGCCATGACCGCGAGCCGCCCGAAAGGCATTATCATCGCCGCGCCCCGCTCCGGCGCCGGCAAGACGACCGTCACGCTCGGGCTGCTGCGCGCACTGCGTCGAGACGGCATCGCGGCGCAACCCTACAAATGCGGGCCCGACTACATCGATCCCGCTTTCCACGCAGCCGCCTGCGGACGCAACAGCTTCAACCTCGATACGTGGGCCATGCGTCCTGCGCTGATCGAAAATCTGATCACGCGCACGGCCGCAGATGCCGATATCGCCATTGCTGAAGGCGTGATGGGGCTGTTCGACGGCGCCGCAATTGCCGGGCAAAGCGGAACGGGATCGACCGCCGACCTCGCCGCTGTCACCGGCTGGCCGGTGGTGCTCGTCCTCGACATATGGGCCCAGGCGCAGACGGCAGCCGCGGTCGTGCTCGGCTGCAAGGCCTACCGTCCCGACGTCGTTCTCGCCGGCGTCATCCTCAACGGCGTATCGAGCGCGCGCCATGCCGAAACGGTGGAAGACGCCATCACCGCCCTGGGGGTGCCCGTGCTCGGCCGGCTGTTCAAGAATGCCGATATCGCGCTGCCCGAACGCCACCTCGGCCTCGTGCAGGCGGCGGAGACGGCGGACATCCACGAACGGCTCGATGGGGTTGCGGCGGCGATCCGCGATGCGGTCTCGCTCGATGGTGTCGTCGCCGCCGCCGTGCCGTTGAAGGCCCGCGGCGACAACAGTCCCGGCGCGATCCACCTTGCTCCGCCCGGGCAGCGCATCGCGCTCGCGTGCGACGCGGCATTCTCCTTCACCTATCCGCACGTCCTGCAGGGCTGGCGTGATGCCGGCGCGGAAATCATTCCGTTCTCCCCGCTCGCCGATGAAATGCCCGACGCGGGCTGCGACGCGATCTGGCTGCCCGGCGGCTATCCGGAATTGCACGCTGCGAGCCTGGCGCGCGCGGAGAGTTTCAGGCGCGGCATGCACGCTGCGGCTGCGCGCGGCACTGCCATCCACGGCGAGTGCGGCGGCTATATGGCGCTCGGTTCGGGGCTAATAACGGCAGACGGTGACCGTTGCGAAATGCTGGGTCTCCTGGGCCTCGAGACCTCGTTTGCCGCACGACGCTTGCATCTCGGATACCGCCGCGCGCTGGATGAAACGGGCCATGAAACGTTCGGCCACGAGTTCCACTACGCAAGCGTGATTTCGAATCCGGATGCCCCGTTCGCGGATATTCGCGACATTGCAGGCGCTGCCGCCGGGGACCAGGGCGCGCGGCGCGCGAACGTGACCGGCACTTTCTTCCACCTGATCGATACCGGGCCGTGAGCGCGGCTCACGATTGTCGTTTGCATCGCCAACGCACTCATCGCTGGAGGATACGATCAGCGTGCGGCAATCATACATCAGCCGGCAATGGCCAAATGAACAGATGCCGCTATTTCGCCTTCACCTTCGCGGACCGTGTGATGGATTTGATCTTGCTGCGCACGCGCCCCGACCGCTCCGCGATCTCCGCATCCTGCGCTTCGATGATGCCATGGGCGGGCTCGTCGCCCTCGAAGCCGCCGAGCAAGCTGCCGGGAACCTTTCGGTTCGATGTGCGCGATCCGTCCTCGTAGAGAACGTCGAAAAGCACAAAATCGGCTTCAGACTTCGACCGGTTGCGCGCCATACGCCCTCTTAATCAAGTAACCAGACTTCGTTGCAATAGTCCGCCGCTGTCACGGACAAACCTGCTTTGCGGACACCGAGCCTCAAGTGAGAAATTCCATGTCCAACTTCCAACGGTGGTCGCGATGGTTCGCCTGCGTGCGTGAGCTCGGCGCCGAAAAAACCAAGGCGGCCGCGCTCATGACGTGGGTCGCGGCCCATGCGGCCGAAGACGGTACCGGTATCGAGTTTAGCGAAGGGTCCTGGGCGTCGCTTGGCGAAGAGACGGGTCTGACCATCGAAGAGGCGCGTCAAGCTCTCGAAACGCTGATCGCGCACGGGTTGATCACCGCCGTCGGACAGGAGACGCCGGAACGCCTCGTCGCACGTGCGGTGATCTGAAACCTTCGAATTACCGAGGTCGTAGCTCTAGCCGGCGTTCATCGCCTTCGGGGCGGTGCCGCCGACGAGCAAGCTCAGGCGAGCTGAATGTTCTGTACCGCCATCTTGCCGCTTCTGCGGTCTTCTGCGGTGTCGAACGTAACCTTCTGGCCTTCAGCAAGATCGGTGAGACCCGCGCGCTCGAGCGCCGTCGCATGCACGAACACGTCGCGCGTGCCGTTGCTCGGAGCGATAAAGCCGTAGCCCTTCTGGGCGTTGTAGAATTTTACGGTGCCGTTTTCCATTTCAGTCCTCAAACGTGTGCTAACGGACCGGCACGGCATTTCGTGCCGTAACCGGCCCTAATTTTCGAAAGATGGATGGTTCAAAGAATCGGGGCGCTGCTTTGGATCATGCGCCGCGGCTCGTCAGCCGGCCATACGTCGAGCAACATCCATGACCGATTACAGCGGCCGGCGCAAGGAAATTAAAAAATATTTCGCATGGAACCCGCGGCGGACCAGGGAATTCAACTGCCCTTACGGGCATTCTTGGACCACCATCCTATATTGTTTTTCATTACGGGCATTTCCGTTTGCGCTTTTTACCGGCGCACGGCCGTGATGCATTTCCCGTAAGAATGCCGATTGGGCCGCTTGGCTCATGAAGACTTGCCGCCGTTGCGTGCGGCGAGCCGCTTCACCGTCGCAACCTCGCGCGCCCACTCCTTGAAGGGCACGGCCGGTGTCCCGCCCATGCGCGCGCGCGGCGGCACGTCGTCTTTGACATGCGCCATGCCCGCGATCTGGGCGCCGTCTCCGATCTTCACGTGGCCGACCACGCCGGAATGACCGCCCATCACGACGAAATCGCCCAGTTGCGCCGAGCCGGCGATGCCCGTCTGCGCGACGATCACGCAGTGGCGGCCGATGATGGCGTTGTGTCCGATCTGCACGAGGTTGTCGATCTTGGTCCCCTCACCGATCACCGTATCGTTGAGCGCGCCGCGATCGACGGTGGAGTTGGCGCCGATCTCCACGTCGTTGCGGATGATCACGCGGCCGATCTGCGGCACCTTCAGATGCCCCTGGGGACCCATGGCAAAGCCGAACCCATCCTGGCCGATGCGCACGCCCGCATGGATGATCGTGCGCTCGCCGATGAGGCAATGGGTAAGCGTCGCCCCGGGGCCGATGTAGCAATCCGCCCCGACAACGACCCGATAGCCGATGACCGCACCGGCGGCGACGGTCGTGTTGCGGTGGATGCGCGCTTCCGGTCCGACGATCGCGCCCGGTTCGATGATGGCGCCCTCGTCGATGCGCGCCGAGGGATGGATCAGCCCCCCGTCGCCGAGCCTGTCCCGCGATCTGGCCGCGATGGGATGCAGCGCATCGGCATAAAAAAGACGCAACGCAAAGGCGAACGCGCTGTACGGCGCCTTCGTCTTGAGGACGGCCGTGCTCGTCGGCACCCGTGAGGCGAACGCCGGCGCAATCAGGCAGCCGCCGGCCCGCGTCGTCGCAAGCTGGTCGATGTATTTCCGGTTGTCGAAGAAGGCGAGATGCTGCGCGCCCGCGCTCGCCAGAGGACGTATATCCTCGATGTCCGCGGCGCTGTCGCTGATACCCTCCAGCTCCGCACCGAGCTGGGACGCGATGAACTGCAGCGAGAACGGCCCGGCTCTTTCGAAGAACCCGGGATGTTGCTGCATGTCGTTCTCCACGGGGCATTCCTTTTTGTTGAGCCGGCACCGGGTCACCACAGCGCGTTGAAACGCTCCGAAAATACGACCGCGGTTCACCGATGGGCTAAGTCAAAGACGTGTAGTGCTTATGAAGGTCGCGTTGACATCCCGTCGGCCCCGGCTGCGGCTCGGCAGATCTCGCCAGCCCCCGATTGGCCCTGCCGCAGGCGCTGTCCCCACACTTCAGCGTCCGCTGTGCTTCGCGAAGTGTTCTATCGGGAAGCTCGGGTGTTTCTTGCGCGACGCCTCGCGGTCGTCATGAGGCGGACACGTGGGCCCTCCGGGCTGCAGGCGGGAGCGTACAAATCTCTCGGCCACCGGCGCCTGAATCGCCGAACCGGTGGTAGCGGCAATCTGCGCCTACCGCGTTGAAATGTCGAGGAGCAACCTGGGCAAGTGGTAACCGGCGCCCATGGCAGGGGCGCGATCGAACGGACGCGCGCTGCCCTGGATGGCCAAGCGCGCTTCGTGACATTTGGGCATCGGACCGCGCATCGCGCTCGCGTGTCACATTCGCGCTCCTGTTGACAGCGATCGGCAAGTATCCTGCAATAGGGGCGTGACGGTGATGCGGTGCGCGCGAGCGTGCCGCGTTAGAGGGAACACGGTGAGGCCGGTTGGCCGAACCCGTGGCTGCGCCCGCAACTGTTAGCGGCGAGTGCTCTCCAACGTATGCCACTGGTGCCTCGAATGGGAACCGGGAAGGCTGGAGGGCGACGTTTGAGCCGTGAGCCAGGAGACCTGCCGGCACGAGTCGTCCATCCCCTGTGCGGGCCGCGCAGTGGAACGGTCACCCGTAGTGACGACTGGGTTGCATCCTAAGGGGGCTACGTCCAGGCATGTCATTCTACGGTGTCATCTCCAGACACTAACCGGTCAACGGACTGAGCGGGTATGCCTGCGGCGCTGAACGCGCCGGAGCCGTTCGCGTACGTCCGTCCAACCTTTGCAGAGTGCGTCTCGGCGCAGTCCCCCCATCAGTACGTGTAACGGGGGTCTGTTGTGTATTTGCGTAAAGCGTTCGCCACGAAGGAAATCTCTCATCGCACTTTGGGCCTCGGTGCCCGCAGTGCCGCCGTCGGGTTGATGACGGCACTTTCAAGTGTCGCGGTGGCCCAGGAGGCGCCGCAGCCCGCTCCGGCTTCGGATGCGATGGCGCTTCCAGCCGTCGAAGTGACGGCGACGACGGCGAAGAAGAAGGTGGCGAAGAAGTCGGCGGCGAAAAAAGCTGCTTCCGCCGCGGCGGCACCGCTGCCGGGCCTGCCAACCTCCAGTGCGTCCAACAGCGCCTCTGCCGCCGGCACGGGTAGCACGAAGCCTGGACTCAATCTCGATACCCCCGCCGCGACGAGCAGCCGCCTCGGTCTGACGCCGCTCGAGACACCGGCGAGCGTCGAGGTGATCTCCGGCGACACGATCCGCGAGCGCGGACAAACGTCGGTCAACGAAGCCGTTACGCAGAACGCAACCGGATTTACCTCCAGCGCCGCACCGGGCAATGGCGGCAGCTCGCTCTCCGCACGCGGCTTTGTGGGGCATTCGTCCGTAATGCGCCTCTATGACGGAACGCGCCTCTATGCCGGCGCGGGAACCGTCACGTTTCCCTTCAACACATGGAACGCGGAACGCATCGAAGTCCTGCGCGGTCCCGCTTCCGTGCTCTACGGCGAGGGCGCCATCGGCGGCGTGATCAATGTCGTGCCCAAGAAGCCGACCGACTACTTCACGTCGGAAGGAGAGGTCGCGATCGGAACCGACGGCCAGCGGCGTTTCGGTGTGGGAGCGGGCGGACCGGCGTCGGACCGTCTTTCGTATCGCTTCGATATCGCGGGCGCGCAGGGTGACGGATGGAAATCGCCGAATGGAGAGTGGAGCGAACTGGCGATGTCCGGCGCCGTGAAGCTGAAAGCTGCGCCCGGCCTCACCTTCACGCTGTCCCACGACTACGGCGACCAGCACCCGATGCCCTACTTCGGCACACCGCTCGCCGCGAACGAGCGCAGGCCCGAACTCTTCCGCGACAAGAACTTCAACGTCGCCGACAGCAAGGTCGACTACATCGACAACTGGACGCAATTCAAAACGGAATGGCAGGTCAACGAGACGGTCACGCTGCGCAACGTCGCGTACTACCTGACCACGGATCGCCACTGGCGCAACATCGAGCGCTATGCGTTCAACGCCAACACGGGGCGCATCGACCGGTCCGATTACCTGGAAATCTACCACGAGCAGGAGCAGCTCGGTAACCGCTTCGACGCCACGGTGAAGCACGACATCCTCGGCATGAAGAACGACATCGTCGTGGGCTTCGACGTCAACCGGATCAAGTTCACCGGTATCAGCAATTCGCCCTATATCGGCTCCAGCAGCATCGATCCGTGGAACTTCGATCCGGGGAGCTTCTACGATCCGGCCGGCCAGGCGCCGACGATCCCGCGCTCGTCCACGGAAACCTTCCAGTACGCGCTGTTTGCCGAGGATCGCCTCGCCCTGACCGATCAGCTCTCCATCGTCGGCGGCATTCGCTTCGAGCGGCCAACGATCGATCGGACCGATCTCATCAGCGGCGCGCGGGTTGACAAAGACTTCGCCGCCACGACATGGCGCGCCGGCGTCGTCTATACGCCGGTGGAAGGACTCGCGTTCTATGGCCAGTATGCAACGGGCATCGACCCGCTCGGCAACCTCGTGACGCTGTCGCCGTCGGATGCGAAATTCGACCTCGCGACGGGGCGCCAGATCGAGGTCGGCGTGAAGCAGTCGTTCTGGGGTGGGCGCGGCGAGTGGACACTCGCCTTCTATGACATTGAAAAGCAAAACACGCTGACACCCGATCCCAACAAGCCCAACACCAGCTTGCAGATCGGACAGCAGTCTTCGCGTGGCGTCGAATTTTCAGCGGCCGCGCAGCTCACGGACACGTTGCGGGCGGAAGGCAACATCGCCGTGCTGGAGGCCCAATACGACGTGTTCAACACCGCGCCGAGGGTGGTCGGGGGCCAGGTCGTACAGCCGGGCGCGTCTTACGCGGGCAACGTGCCGACGAACGTTCCCGAGCAGGTTGCCAACGTCTGGCTGAAGTGGGCCTTCATGCCGCGGTGGGAGGCTTACGCGGGCGTGCGTTGGGTTGGGAAAACCTATAACGACAGCGCAAACCTGAGCTCCCGCCCCGACTACTGGGTGGTGAATGCCGGCCTCAGCTATGCGGTGACCGACAACAGCACGCTCTCGCTGCGCGGCTACAATCTCTTCGACGAGATCTATGCCTACGGCGGCAGTGCCAACTCTGACGGCACGACGAGAAGCTGGAATCTCGCGCCGCCCCGTTCGGCCGAGCTCTCCTATCGCGTCCGGTTCTGATGGGACGCCACGAAACCAATATCACGCTGCCGCCCGGAAAAGCATCGAGCGCCGAGCGGCGGTTCATGAAGGCGGGCAAGCAGTGGCTCTATTGGGGCCACCGCTGGCTCGGAATCATCACGTGCGTCTTGTGCGTGATGTGGTTCATCTCCGGCCTCGTCATGCTGTACGTGCCCTACCCTTCGTGGAAGGACGAGGAGCGCGTTGCAAATCTGCCCGCGGTTGCGGCGGAGCGCGTGAGCATCACGCCCGACCAGGCTCTCGCCGCTGCCGGTATCCGCAGCTTTCCGGGCACGTTCCGCCTCGAGATGCTGGGCGCCGACCCGGTCTATCGCGTGGTGGCGGGGAAAGACCGTGCGGCCATTTCCGCGTCGACCGGTCAGCGCCTGGAGCACGTCACCCGCGAAGAGGCGCAGCGTCACCTCGAAGCGGTGTTTCCCAATGCGCCCGTGCATCGGGCAGAGACGATCGACTACGACCAGTGGACCGTGACCCGCCGTTACGATCCCTTCCGTCCCCTTTACAAGTTCTCGCTCGACGACGGGCGCGGCACGGACGTCTACGTTGCATCGACGACTGGCGAGATCGTGCAAAATGCGACGCGCAGCGAACGCTTCTGGAACTGGCTGGGGGCGATTCCCCATTGGATCTATTTCTCGCCCATCCGGCGGGACCAGGAGATCTGGCGTCAGTCGGTGATGTGGCTATCGGGGCCGCTCACCATCGGTGCGATCACAGGGCTGTGGATCGGCATACTCCGTCTGCGCGTCCGGCGTCCCTATTCGCGCGGACGCATCACGCCCTATCGCGGCTGGATGAAATGGCATCACATCGGCGGCCTTGTCGGCGGGGTGTTCCTCACCGCGTGGATCGCGAGCGGCTGGCTGTCCGTCAATCCATTCCAGCTCTTCGCGCGCACGCCGGTTTCGGACGCCCAGCGCATAGCCTATGCGGGATGGACCGAGGGCAAAGATTATCAGATCACGCAGGCTGCCATTGCCGAGGCGGCCGGAGGAAGGGCCACCGACATCTCCTTCGTGTGGATCGCGGGAAAGCCTTACATTCTTGCGCGCAGCGCATCCGGCGTGCAGCTCGCCGATCCGCTATCGGGCCGGCCCATAGAGATCCCCGATGTGACGCTCGCCGGGGCGGCGCATGCCGCGTATCGCACGGCCAACGTCGTCGCTGTCGAGCGCCTGACGGAGGAGGAGATCTACTGGTATTCGCACCATAACAAGCGGCCGCTGCCCGTGGTGAAGGTGCGGTTCGATGATCCATCCGCCACGTGGCTGTTCCTCGATCCTGCAACCGGCGCCATCGCCGGTTCGAGCAACCGCAGCGCGCGCACCTATCGCTGGATGTTCAACTTCGTGCACGACTACGATCTGCCGGTGCTACTGCGCAACCAGCCCGCCCGCGATATCATCGTCTGGCTGCTGTCGATCGCCGGGCTCGTCGTGTCCGTCTCGGGGATTGTCGTGGGATACCGTGTCTTGAAGCGTCGCTCGGCGTAGACGCGCGCGGCGCCGGGTGCGCCTACGGCACGGGCGGCCCGCCGCTCGCATTCAATCGTTGAAGAAACGGCCTTCCTTTACCTCGGGGACATAACCGGCGCGGATGGCGAAGTCGCCGAAATGCTCGCCCTCCTGGCGTTCGCGCGCATAGTGGCCGAGCAGCGCGTCGAGCGTGGCGAGGATTTGCGGTTCGTCGGCGTCCTCGAGGTACATCTTGTTGAGGCGCTCGCCATGAAAGCCGCCGCCGAGGAAGAGATTATACTTCCCAGGTCCCCGTCCGGTGAGGCCGATCTCGGCGATGTAGGGACGCGCGCAACCGTTGGGGCATCCCGTCATGCGGATGGTGATCGGCTCATCGGCGATCCCGTGCGCGGAGAGGATTTCCTCGATCCTCGTGACGAGCTGCGGCAGGTAGCGCTCGCTCTCCGCCATCGCGAGCCCGCAGGTCGGCAGCGCAACGCATGCCATCGAATTGAGACGCAGAGCGCTGCCGCCGTGTAGCGCGTCGAGCCGATGCTCGCGCATCAGCTTCATGATGGCGCGCCGGCGCGCGGGTGTAACGTCCGCAATCATCAGGTTCTGGTTGGGCGTGAGGCGGAACATGCCGGTATGGACACGCGCAATCTCGCGCAGGCCGTCCATGATCGGCTGCTCGGGCGTATTGATGATGCGTCCGTTTTCGATGAAGAGCGTGCAATACCACAGGCCGTTCTCGCCCTTCGACCAGCCGATCGCGTCGCCGTTGGACGTGAAGCGATAGGGCTGCGCGGGCTGGAGCTGAAAGCCTGCACGCGCCTCGATCTCACCCTTGATCCAGTCCAGCCCCTTGTCGTCGATCGTGTATTTGAAGCGGGCGCGCGAGCGGTCGGCGCGGTTGCCGTAGTCGCGCTGCACCGACATGACCGCATCGATGGTGGGAAAGACCTGCTCGTTCGAGACGAAGCCGATCAGCGAGGCGAGACGCGGATAGGTGTGTGGCACCTTGTCGGTGCGGCCGAGCCCGCCGCCGATCACCACGTTGAAGCCTTTGAGCGCGCCGTTTTCCGCGATCGCGATGAAGCCGAGGTCCTGCGCATAGACGTCGATGTCGTTGATGGGCGGGATGACAAAGCCGATCTTGAACTTACGCGGCATGTATGTGGTGCCGTAGAACGGCTCCTCGGGGCCCTCGCGTGGCTCGCGCTCCTCCTCGTACCAGATCTCCTTATAGGCGCCGGTCTTGGGGATCGCGTGATCGCTGGCGCGCTTTGCCAGCGCGGAAAGCTCCGCGTGCAGCTTCGAAAACTGCGGCGTGACCGAGCACATCACGCCGCGGGAATCATCGCCACACGCCGCCCGGGTGTCGAGCAGAACGTCGCGCAGGCCCTGCAGCGTGCGCTGCAGGTTCTGCTTCAGGATGCGGTGGAACTGGAACGTCTGCCGCGTCGTCATCCGCAGCGTGCTCCCGCCGTAGGCGCGGGCGAGCGCATCGAGCTTGAGCCACTGCGCCGGGCTGCAAACGCCCCCCGGCAGACGGACGCGCACCATGAAGGAGTACGCCGGCTCCATCTTTTTGCGCGCACGTTCACCGCGCACGTCGCGGTCATCCTGCTGGTAGATGCCGTGAAACTTCATGAGCTTCGGACCGGTGCCCGGAACGGCGCCCGTCACGTGCTCTCGAAGGCCCTCGTGGATCTTTCCCCGCAGCTGGTCGCTGCCTGCCTTCAGCGCCTCGTCCGAGCTGAGCGTCTCCAGCGGCTGGGAAATGTCGTGACTGCGATCGGGAATATCATGGTGGGACATGGCGGCTCGGCGGAGATGGATCAAACGGTCGGTGGATTATTGGCGCTGCAGTCGGCGGCTGGGACGTGACGTCTGCTGCAAGGGTCGGGGCGCACCCGTTACCCTTCCCCTTGCACGATGTTAAACGTCGATTTTATATCGTTATACGATATTTACGTCGGCAGACGAATGGCGTCAATCCGCACCGAAGGGGCTGCGCGCTGCGCGATGTGCAGCGGCCGTGGACGAGATGCCCCCATCCATCGAAATGCCAGACGCACCGCGGGGCACGGAACATCTGTTCCTCCCGCGGTTACTCTCAATTTTCCCGCGGGTTACCGCCGGGGCGTGGAGGGAAGGCCCGTCAGGACGATGAACGCGATCGCGGCACCGGCCTGGGCACCGCAAAACCCGTATGCTGCGATCGATATGAGCGGGTCTTCTTGCCCCTGCAGGATGGCTGCCGTCCCGGGCGAAAGATACGCCGCCACGACGGCACCGACGAAACCGACGGCTGCCGCCTCGATGATCGCCCGCACAGCTTGGAACGCGATAATCGGTTGGTACATGGGCATCATCCGGCTCCGGTAACGGAGAACGGGCGGTGAGGTGCGATGTTCCGCTGGCAGCTGATCGCGACGACGCCGTGGGAAGGACGGCCTATGCCTTTGCTCCAGGCCGAGGTGCCCGCACGCACGCTCGAGCTTCGCGGGGAAGCTCGGCAGTTCACCGTAAAAGTCCGCGGTGTGCGCAAACCCGGCTAGAGCTTCACTGGAACTCCTCACCGGTCATCATGGCTGCGGCGCTGTCAATCCATCGTGATGGCGAACACCTTGTAGTCGCTCGTCAGCCGGAAGTCGTAGTTGCCGTCCTTGCACTTGACGTCCTCCGCTTCGAGCACGCCCGTGCCTTCCGTTTCCTTTTCGAACGTGCCGCCCTGGCACCCCCATGCGGAAACGGCATCCTTTATCTTTGCCGCCTCCTCATTGGAGGGCTTCTGATCGGCGAGGGCTGCGGTGGAAAGCAAACACGCTGCGAGGGCCAATAAGATCGCTTTCATGGTGGTTCCTCCTGCCATCGATGGACCAAGAACAGGGGGCTTTGCCAGAAGTTCCCGAGCAGAGGCTTCGCGCCGAAATATGCTTTCGGCAACTTCAATTGCTGCAATCCATTGTGCGACCACATCCATTCCTGAACGGGTGCAATCGATCTCTTCGCGCAGGTTGGCTGCCGACACAAAGAGGGACAGCGATATCATCGCGAAAGACGAACGGTTAACCTGGCTCGCCAGCAACAGCGAAGCACCTGCGTTCGGAGCCGCGTTTGGGAACGGCAATGACCGAACCGCACGCGGCGAGAGAAGACCGTCACTCCCTCGCCGCCGGCTCATTCGGCCATGCTTCAAACCGTCAGGCCCAACTCCAGCTGGCGCACCGCGTCGTTTCCCTGGGCGAGGTTGGATACGATCACCCCGAGAAGCCGCACGCCTTCCGGCATCGGGTAAGCTGTGCGCACGAGCGCCACGCTCAATTCCCGCAGTGCCGCCTGCGACGTCACCGGTAGGGGAAGCGTTTTGCTGCGGGTGATTATGCGGAACGAGGCGAACTTCACCTTTACGCTGACCGTGTGTCCGAAGCTCGCATGCTTCGCGCACCAACCCCACACCTCGTCCGCCATCTGGATGACCCCGGCCTCGATAGCCCGCGGCTCGACGAGATCGACGTCGAATGTCGTCTCGCTGCCCGACGATTTGCGGACACGGTTGGGCTCCACGGGCCGGTCGTCCTCTGCGCGCGCGATACCGTAATACCAGCGCGCCGACCGCCCGAAGTGCGCCTCGAGAAACGGCAACGGGCACGCGCGAAGATCCGCGCCCGTGTGAATGCCGAGCGCCTTCATCTTCTCCGCAGTCTTCGGCCCGACGCCGTGAAACCGCTCGACAGGCAGCCCTTCGACGAACCGCGGGCCCATTCCCGGTGTGACGACGAACTGCCCGTTCGGCTTGTTCTGGTCGGAGGCCAGCTTCGCCAGGAACTTGTTGTAGGACACACCGGCCGATGCCGTGAGACCGGTCTGCCCATGGATGCAGGCCCGAATCTGCAGCGCCACCTCCGAGGCCAAAGCGATCCCTTTCAGGTTGTCGGTGACATCGAGATACGCTTCGTCGAGCGACAGGGGCTCCACCAGCGGGGTATACGCGTGAAAGATCGCGCGGATCTCCTGCGATACCGCCCGGTAGACCTCGAACCGCGGCGGCACGAATATCAGCTCCGGGCAATTGCGCTGCGCGATGGCCGACGGCATCGCCGACCTCACGCCGAACTTGCGCGCCTCATAGCTCGCCGCCGCCACGACGCCGCGTTTGGCCGCATAGCCCACGGCCACGGCCTTGCCGCGCAGCGCGTGATTATCCCGCTGCTCGATGGACGCGAAGAAGGCGTCCATGTCGATGTGGATGATTTTGCGCATGCCGGGATCATATCTCGGCGCCATGGCCAATGGCGAGATGCCCCTTCATCCCGGCGCTCGCTTCGCACAACTATGACGGCGGATAGCTGCGGGAAACGAGGGTGTCGCCGGACGCAACGGATACCTTACCGTTCGACTTCGACGACACCAGACCCAACGCGATCCGCAGGAGCTGACTTTCCGTGAACGGCTTGCCGAGAATGGGGACGTCGGAAAAGCCGTTGGGCAAACTGGCGCGCCCGTACCCGGTGACAAATGCAAACGGAACGCCTTTTTGCACGAGCATCTCGGCAACGGCATCGGCGCGCTGGCCGTGGAGGTTGCCGTCGAGCAATACACCGTCGAGATGGATGCCGTCGATGATGTTGATCGCTTCGAGCGCCGTGCCGGCGGGACCGGCAACGAGAGCGCCGGCCTGTTCCAGCGTGGTCACGAGATCCAGCGCGACCAGCGGCTCGTCCTCGATGACGAGGATGGACTTGCCGGCGAGCGCCGACGAGGTTTGCGCCTCGGGAAGCCGCGAAGTGGACTTTTCATCCGCGGGCACGTTGCGGGGACCTGCCCGCAGGGGGAGCATGATGCTCCATTCCACACCGCTTTCCCCATAGACGACCTTCGCATTGCCGCCGTCGGCCTTTGCCGTCTGCTGAATGAGCCTGGTGCCAAATCCATGCCGCTTCGGCGCTTCGACCTTCGGGCCGCCGCTTTCAATCCATCTGAACAGGAGCTGCCCATTGCGCAGCTTCCAGGAGATGGTGATCTGTCCGGCCGGCGCGCGAAGGCTCCCATACTTGTTGGCGTTCGTCACCAACTCGTGGAGCATCAACGCCACATGCAGCGCCCGCTGCGGCTCGAGCCTCACCGGTGGACCGGAAACGTTGATCCGGCTCTCTTCCAGCGCGCCGAGCATCATCTGGTCGCGCACGATCTCCAGGACGTCGGCACCTTTCCACGTTGCGTTGCTCAACATGGAATGCGCACGGGAGAGAGCCTGGATGCGTCCGGAGAAACTCGCGGCAAACTCCTTCGGATCGGCGCTTCGCCTCAGCGTGTGCTGGGCAATTGCCTGCACGGTCGCGAGCGTATTCTTCACGCGGTGATTGAGCTCACCCATGAGCAGCTGCTGGGTGCGCTCGCTTTGCTTGCGCGCAGTGATGTCGTGGCCGACCCAGAGATAGAGACCGCGCCCATCGCAGGTGCGGTTTATCGGCGAGGCGACGAGATCCCAGGTGAGCACGTTTCCGGATTTGGTCACGATGTCGAATTCGGCGCGACACGGCCCGGCGTTCTGAAACACCTCGCGCACATAGGACGCGATCTCGTCCGCGCGCTCGCCCAGTGCGCACTCGGCCCACTCGGGCAGTGTCCGCAAATCTTCCGGCGCGTAGCCGGTGATCCGCTGCCACTCGTTGTTGATCGTCAAAATGCTCTGCTGCTCGTCGAAAACCATCATCGGTGCCGGAGCGAGCATGACGGCGCGGCGGAATCGCTCTTCGCTCTCGCGGATTTCGTCCCGTTGGCGGACGAGCTCGCGCCGCTGCTGGTCGAGATCGAAGAATACTTCCGCCTTCCGGCGCAGCACGTGCGGATCGATGGGCTTTATGAGGTAATCGACGGCGCCGGATTCATATCCCATGAAGCGTCGGCGTTCATCGGTTGCAACGGCCGTCAGAAAGATGATGGGTACCCGGCGCGTACGCTCGGTGCTGCGCATGTATTCCGCAAGCTCGAACCCGTCCATTTCCGGAAGCTGGACGTCGAGGAGCGCCAGCGCAAACTCATGGACGAGCAACAGCTCGAGCGCCTCGGTGCCGGACCGCGCCATGAGGATTTCGAGGCCGTCGCGACGCAGCAGGGCTTCAAGAGCGATCAGATTCTCCGCCACGTCGTCGACGAGCAGGAATTTCACGGACTCAACCGCCATTGGAGACCCCCAACTCGTCAGCGTGTATGCGGCGGTAAATCCGCTCCGCCGCATCGAATTCCCGAAACAAACCGGCGTGCCGCGAGAAGCGGATTGTCTCGTGCGCGCCCAGGCCGAGGAAGCCTCCCCGTACGAGCGCGTCGCCGAAGATACCTATCGCCCGATCTTGCAGCTCCCGTTCGAAGTAGATGAGGACGTTGCGGCAACAGATGAGATGAACCTCGGAAAATACCTCGTCGGAGACGAGGCTGTGATCGGAGAAGACAACGTTCTTGCGAAGCTTTCGGTCCAACACCGCGCCACCGTAGGCGGCCGTATAGTATTGGGAGAGGGAGCCCTTGCCCTTGGAGAGCCGGTGGTTCTCCGTGAAGAGGGGAATGCGGTCGAGGCTGTAGACACCGGCTTCGGCTTTCATCAACGCGGCCGTGCTGATGTCGGTCGCGTAGAAAATGGTCTTCGACGCCAGCTCCTCCTCGTAAAAGAGGATCGACAGCGAGTACAGCTCCTCGCCCTCGCCGCACCCCGCCACCCATACCTTGATAGACGGGTATGTCCTGAGGTGGGGCACGAGGTTCTCGCGGATGGATCGAAAGAAGGATGGATCGCGAAACAGGTCGCTGACCTGCACGGTCAGCATCCCAACGAGCGCCGGCACGATCGCCGGGTCATGGAGCGCGCGATGTTGCAGGAGGGAGAGGCTGGAACAGCCGAACCGCTCGGCTGCGCGCTTGAGCTGGCGCACGATCGACGCCGGGGAATATCCGCGGAAGTCGACGTGATAGTGCTCATAGAGCGCTTCGACGAGCAGCCGCGCTTCGAGCTGCAGAGTGACCGGCTCGGTGTCGAGGCCTACCGCGGTATCCATACGCGCACCAGGGAAAGAAGTTTTTCGACGTCGAGCGGCTTTGCCATGTAGTCGTTGGCGCCAGCGGCTATGCATTGCTCCTGATCGTCGGGCATGGCTTTGGCGGTCAGCACGATGATGGGAAGGTTCTTCCATTCTTCACGTTCGCGAATCGTCTTCGTCGCGGTGATGCCGTCCATCTCGGGCATCATGACATCCATCAGAACGAGATCGACGGGAGAGCTGGATTGCGCGCGCTCGAGCGCTGTTATCGCCTCGAGCCCGTTGCGGGCAATCTCGACGGAAGCACCTTGCGGCTCCAGGACGCTGGTGAGAGCGAATACGTTGCGAATATCGTCCTCGACGACGAGAATGCGGCGTCCTTCGAGGTTGCCGTCGCGGTTGACGGATTTCGCCAGCATCCGCTGCTGCTCTGCCGGCAGCTCCGACACGACGTGGTGGAGGAACAGAGTCACCTCGTCGAGCAGGCGCTCGGGGGATTTCGCGCCCTTGATGATGATGGATTTCGAATAGCGCCTGAGGGCCAGCTCCTCGTCGGCGTTGAGGTCTCGGCCGGTGTAGACGATCACCGGCGGAAATGCGCGATCCTCGTCCGTGCTCAGGCGCTCCAGAAGCTCGAGTCCGGACATGTCGGGCAAGCTGAGGTCGAGCACCATACAGTCGTACGTCATCTCGTCGAGCTTCTTGAGGCATTCCGCGCCGCTGCGCACGCCCGTCACGTCGACGCCCGTCGGCTCGAGCAGGGCGCGCACGCTGGCCAGCTGATTGTCGTCGTCCTCGACGACGAGAACCCGCCGCATCTTCCTGTTGAGGCGCTCCTCGAAGCCGACCAAAGCCTGCACCAGGGCCTCGCGCTTGACCGGCTTCAGCATGTAGCCGATGGCGCCCCATTCGAGGGCGGTCTGCGTGTAGTCGTGCATCGAGACGACGTGCACCGGGATGTGCCGGGTGCGAACGTTGTGCTTGAGGCGATCGAGCACCGAGAGGCCCGAGTGATCAGGCAGGCCGATGTCCAGAATGATGGCGTGGGGCAGATATTGCCGCGCGATCTCTATCCCTTCCTCGGCAGTGTCGGCGACGAGGCACTGGAAGCCCTGCTCATGCGCGAGATCGAACAGGATCCGCGCGAACTTCACATCGTCCTCCACCACGAGGATGATGCGGCTGTCGCCGCTCAAGGCCTCGCGGTCATCGTCGAACGGGCGCGGACGGACCGGCCGGCTCGCGCCGTTGAGGGGCTCGGCACCGCCCGAACGCGCAACCCGGGGCGCAGCGGCGCTCAGGCCCTGGCCCTGGCTCTGGCCCCGGCTCTGGCCCGGAGCATGAAGCCGCACGTTCCTTACGTCGTAATCGAGCGGCACGACGAGCTTGAACTCGCTGCCGGTGCCGACCTCGCTCGTCAGTTGAATATCGCCGCCGAGAAGCCGCGCGAGCTCGCGCGAGATGGAGAGCCCGAGCCCCGTGCCGCCGTATTTCCTGTTCGTCGTCCCGTCCGCCTGGCGAAACGCTTCGAAGATCGCATCCTGATGTTGAGGCGGGATGCCTATGCCGGTATCGACGACGGCAAAGCTCAAGCCCTCGCTCCCGGACCGTTCGACGCGAAGCATCACGGATCCCTGCTCGGTGAACTTGACGGCATTCGAGAGGAAATTCTTCAGGATCTGTTCCAGGCGCAGCGGATCCGAATGGAAGCTTTCGGGCAGATCGGGCATCAGCTCGACGGCGAAGGCCAGCTTCCGGTTCGCCGCCATGGGCTGGAAGGTTCTCGCGAGCTTGTCGGCCAGACGGCCGATCGAGATGTCTTCCGGCTGTATCTCGATGCGCCCCGCCTCGATCTTCGACAGATCCAGAATATCGTTGATCAGCGCCAGTAGATCGTTGCCGGCGGACTCGATGGTCTCGGCGTACTTGACCTGCTCCCCGCTGAGATTTCCGGTGCGGTTGTCGGCGAGCAGCCGCGCCATGATCAACGCCGAATTGAGCGGCGTGCGCAGCTCGTGGGACATGTTGGCGAGGAACTCGGTCTTGTAGCGGCTGGCCTGCTCGAGCGCTTTGGCCTGCTGCTTGAGCATCGACTGCGTACCCTCGAGGTCGGAGCGCTGCTCTTCGAGATAGCGGGTCTGCTCCTCGAGCCGCTTGTTGGATTCCTCCAATCGTGCTTGCGAGGCCTCCAGCGAACGGCTCTGCTGCTCCAGCTCTTCGTTCGCCGCGCGGAGTTCCTCCTGCTGCTCCTGAAGCTCCTCGGCTTGGCGCCGTGTTTCTTCAAGCAGCTCGTGCAGACGCGCGCGATACTGCGCCGACCGAATGGTGACCCCGATCGGCTGCGAGAGTTCCTGGAGCAGTTCGAGAGCTGCCGGTCCGATGCGATCCGTCAGGCCGAATTCCATCACGGCGTTGATTCTGCCGTCGACGCCAGCGGGTGCTACGAGCAATCGGGAGGGCTTGCCCACCCCGAGGCTGGAGCCGAAATAGAGATAGCCGTCCGGCACGGCGTTCACGACAAACGGCCGTCCGTCCTTGATGGCTTGGCCGAGCAGGCCCTCGCCCGGGCGAATGCTTTCCGGCACCGGCGACGTTGCGGGAATGGCGTAGCCGCCGGTTCGGCTAAAGGCGCCGCCGCCGTTCTCGACGAAAATGGCCCCGGTGCTCGCATGAAGATATTCGGCGAGAAATCGCAACAGCCGGTCGCCCACGTCCGTCAGCGTCAGGTCGCCACCTGTTGCGCGCGCCAGTCCCACCTGGCCGGCCTGAATCCACTCCTTTCGCTTGAGTGCAAGCCTGCCGCGGATGAAGAAATAGCCGGCAGTGGCGAGGATCCAACACGTGATGACGCCGAACGACCGGTTCTGGAACGCCATCGACGCGTCGATACCCTCAGGGCTCGTCAAGAAGCCCCCGCACGAGAGAACGGTAGCAACGGCCGCCACCGCAAACGGGGCGTAGGGATGCCAGAGGAGAAAAGAGACCACGACGGGTACGCAGTAAAATACCCACTCTGACACGCCCAGAGGCGTGGCGAGATCGTAGATGAAGATGAGAGCCAGAATGCCGGCGACGGCCATGTAGAGCCAATCGGTGGCGTCGTGACGCCACGTCGGCTCGCCGATGGCGAACGCGTTTGCTTTTGGTTTGCTGGCGGGCTCGTCAAGTGTGCTCGGTATGAACATATGATTCCGCCGGTCGGACTCCGTCTGAGGTGGGGAAAGCAACGGGCGCAATGTGGACGCTAATCCCCCTTCATGCGCGCTCGCGCTCGGGCCGAAATATTGCAGACCAGAACAGCGTGGGCCAGCAGGAACTTCCGGGCGTCTGGGGAGTTTTTCTCTCTCGCCCTTGTGACAATCCGGGAATATGGGCCGTCCGATCAGCCTCGCGGTTTATCGCCGTTGCGAAGCGTGGAGGCCCGTCGTTTGTGATATGCGCGCTGGTCGTTCGCGGTGCGGACACATCGATGCTCCGTCCGGATGCTTCGCGCGGCTTGTCGTCGTCACGTCGACCGACGCTCCCTCCGCGCCCAACCCCACGCAAGCACGCCTGACCTGAACGAGCCTGCCGTCACGCCGATCATCCCCGTGTCTCTCGCGTTAAGTCTGCGCTTTCCTCGCTTCGCTTGAAGGGCATATGGTCTTTATCCACTCTCGCGCTTCGCCGGAGCGATACGTGCTGTCGGCGCGTTT
This sequence comes from Hyphomicrobium sp., assembly GCA_035687305.1. Classification (GTDB taxonomy): domain Bacteria; phylum Pseudomonadota; class Alphaproteobacteria; order Rhizobiales; family Hyphomicrobiaceae; genus Hyphomicrobium_A. The sequence continues at coordinate 72,625 of DASRYA010000181.1, forward strand.
CGAGACGATGCCTCCGAGACCGAGCTTGCAGGCGTGCTCCAGCACGATGAGACCGTCGCCATCGATGTGCTCGACGTACTTCACCAGCTGCACGCCGCGGGTGCTCGCGAGCAGTGCGTCCAACACACCTTTGCGGTCGATCAGCGCCGCGCCGCGCAGGTCGAAGCCGTCGAGATAGAGCATGTCGAACGCGTAGTAGACGAGCCGGGCTTTGACGCGCGTGGGAATGCCCGACACCGGCGGCAACGCGAAGAACGCCGGCTGCCCCTTCGCATCCACTGCGACGACCTCGCCATCGAGAATGACATTATTGACCGGTAGCGCGTGCACCGACGCAGCGAGCGCCGGCATGCGTGCGGTCCAATCATGCCCGTCGCCCGTGTAGAGCCGCGGTGCGCCTTCCCGTACGTGCGCTTGCAGACGATAGCCGTCGTGCTTGATCTCGTGCAGCCAGCCTTCGCCGGACGGCGGCACGGTGCGTCCTGCGGGGCGGCAGGGCGGAACAAAGCCTGGAAATGGAGCCGCTTGCGCCCCTTCCATCACGCGGCCCAGGAAGCGCGCCGGGGAGCGGTGGGTCGAGCGGCGCGTCGGCACGAGGCTTATCCCGGTTTGATCGCGAACTCCGAATCACCATAGCGCTCATCGAGCGGTACCGGTCAAGGAGTGCTCGGCATGGCGAAGCGTCGGCGCGTGTGGCTGCGGATGACGTACCGTTGCTGCGGTATGGAGTGGACCGACGACTGGCCCGAGGCCTTCAGGCTCGAATGTCCCGACTGCGGCGTGTTGGTGGAAGCCTATCGGATCGTGGAGATCGCGCCGCCGAAGGCTGAGATGATTTCCGCGAGCACGGCGCCTCACAGCGGCAGCCGTTCCCCCTGCCCGACTCGCGACTGAGCCGCCGACATCTGCCTGACGGCTATTCTCGGTCCTTTGAGGTCGCACGTAGAGAACACTCGCGGAACCGCATCCGCGGTTGCCCGTTCTTCCCGGCGTGAGCAAGACCGGGCGTAAAATGCAATGTTCTTCCGAGCACGAAGAGACGATCCGTCTCGACGTGCGACAGGCTGCCGACGATCTGAAAGCATTTTTGGAAAATCCCGATTTTCCATGCGTTGGAGCGAAAGCCGCATTGCGGCGGCACCAGCTGCAAATCCTTGTTGCATCGGATATCCGCAGCGGTCTTTACGACCGCAGACTCGCCGAGTGGCTCGCCTCGCTGGCTGAGCAGTACGACGCAAACGGCACACTGTTCGTCAGCCGGGCCGTGGTTTATCCGAGCGCGGTTCACCTCAGCGAAACGCAGTTCGAAACCTGCCTATGGGAGCGCCTCAGCGCGCTCCATGCCATCGACGCCGAAGAGCATTATTGGGATCCTAACGTCGATTCCGACCCGAGCTCCCCACACTTCAGCCTCAGCATCGGCGGGAAGGGATTTTTCGTCGTGGGGCTGCATCCCAATGCCAGCAGGCTTGCACGGCGCTTCAAATATCCGACGCTGGTTTTCAATCTGCACGACCAGTTCGAAAAATTGCGCGAGGAAGGCCGGTACGAAACCTTGCGGAAGTCCATCATCGCGCGCGATGTTGCCTTGCAAGGGTCTCCAAATCCCATGCTGGCCCGTCACGGCAACGGCTCGGAAGCCGCTCAATACAGCGGACGACGGGTAGACAAGAACTGGAAGTGCCCGTTTCGCCATGCATAACCGCATCGCCCCGCGCTCGGGTGTCGCCTTCGGTCTCCAGAAGGGTCAGACGCTGAAGGTATCCGACCCCATGGGCGAGCAGGTTTCCGACATGCTGGCGTTTTCACAGAGCGACAGGGACGAGGTAATATCCTCGGGGCGATCGCTCGATTACGCAGGCCGCCTTTACTTGACGAAGGGCGATATTCTCTATTCGAACCGCAGCCGGCCGATGCTGCGGATCATCGAAGATACCGTCGGCCGCCATGATTTTTTGTTGACACCGTGTTCGGCCGACACGTTCAGGATCATCTACGGCGACCTCGAGCCCCATGGCGGCTGTCAGGAAAATTTCGAGCAGGCGCTGGCTCCGTACGGCATTCCAGCTGATCGCATTCCTGTCGCGTTCAACATCTTCATGAATGTCGAAATCGATAGCCAGACTGGCACGCTCGCCGTACGGCCGCCGCTCAGCCGCGCAGGCGATTTCATCATCCTGCGCGCCGAGATGGACCTCATCGTCGCGCTTACCGCCTGCTCGGCACCCCAGAGCAATAACGGATCGTTCAAGCCCATCGACTACGAGGTCGCTTAGGCGCGTCCGTCGCTTCGAGCGTCGGGATGCTTGATGCGCGCCAGGCGTCGAAGCGGACTGCGGTGCCTTTCTCAACGCCGGTGTCGCCGCATCAATCCCAGCTGAGCGCGCCGCCGTTCTGGTATTCGATGACGCGCGTCTCGAAGAAGTTCTTCTCCTTCTTCAGATCCATCGCCTCCGACATCCACGGGAAGGGATTCTCCACCTCCGCGAACACGGGCTGCAGCCCGAGTTGTGCGCAGCGGCGGTTGGCGATGAAGTGCATGTACTGCTCGCATAGCTTGGCATTCAGCCCCAGCAGTCCGCCCGGCATCGTGTCGCGGCCATAGGCGGCTTCGAGCTCGGCCGCATCGCGCAGCATCTGGCGCACTTCCTCCTGAAACGCCTTCGACCAGAGATGCGGGTTCTCGACCTTGATCTGGTTGATGACGTCGATGCCGAAGTTCAAGTGAATGCTCTCGTCACGCAGGATGTATTGATACTGCTCCGCGATGCCGACCATCTTGTTCCGGCGCCCGAGCGAGAGGATCTGCGCAAAGCCCGTGTAGAACCACATGCCCTCGAAGACGACGTAGAACGCGACGAGATCGCGCACGAAGGCCTGGTCGGCCTCGGGGGTGCCGGTCTTGAACGACGGATCGTCGAGGTGCTGCGTGAAAGCCAGCGCCCACGCTGCCTTGTCCGTGATCGACGGCACCTCGCGGTACATGTTGAACAGCTCGCCTTCATCGAGACCGAGGCTTTCGACGATGTACTGGAACGTGTGGGTGTGCACCGCCTCTTCGAACGCCTGGCGCAGCAGATACTGGCGGCACTCCGGATTGGTGAGATGGCGATAGATCGCCAGCACGATGTTGTTGGCGACGAGACTTTCCGAAGCGGCGAAGAAGCCGAGATTGCGCTTCACCATCCGCCGCTCGTCTTCGGTGAGCCCGTCCTTCGACTTCCAGAGCGCGATGTCCGCCTGCATCGAGACTTCGGTCGGCATCCAATGGTTGTTGCAGGCGTTGAGATACTTTTCCCACGCCCAGGCATACTTTAGCGGCAGCAGCTGGTTCACGTCCGCGCGAGCGTTGATCATCGCCTTGTCGTCGACGCGCACGCGGCCGGCGCCGCGGTCGATCTCGCCGAGACCCGTCGCAGCATCCGGCAGCGATGGTGATGACGGAACGGAATTGGGCGCGCGTGCTTCCGTGCGAGGCGTCGGCTCCGACCAGTCGAGCATGTATCTTCTCCGTAGCATATCGGTGATGAAGCCGGTGCCGGCGCGGGGCGCGGGAGGCACGGGCGAAGGCTTGGCGTGCCGGGGCGCGGCGCCCCGGCGATATCGTTCAGCGAAACTGAGAGAGGCTGCTACTGACACGCCTCGCAACCGGGATCGTCGATCAGGCACGCCTTGGGCGCAGCCCCATCGATGATCGCGGGCGCCGAATGCAATGTGCTGCTGGAAACGGCATTGAGCTTGCCATCCGTGCCTTTGAGCGTCGATTTCTCGACGTGCGTCGCCGATTGCGAGCGCAGGTAGTACGTCGTCTTCAGGCCGCGTTCCCAAGCCAGCCGATAGAGCGCATCCAGCGCCTTGCCGTTCGGCGCCGCGATGTAGAGGTTCAGCGACTGCGCCTGGTCGATCCACTTCTGCCGCCGCGCGCCCGCTTCGACGAGCCAGTGGGCGTCGATCTCGAAGGCCGTCGCATAGAGCGCCTTGAGATCATTCGGCACACGGTCGATCGACCCCAGCGAGCCGTCGAAATATTTGAGATCCGAGATCATCACTTCATCCCAGAGCCCGCGCGCGCGCAGGTCGGCGACGAGGTACGGGTTCACCACCGTGAAGTCGCCCGACATGTTCGCCTTGACGTAGAGATTGCGGAACGCCGGCTCGATCGACTGCGCAACGCCGCAGATGTTCGAGATGGTCGCCGTCGGCGCAATCGCCATGACGTTGGAGTTGCGCATGCCAATGGTGCGCACGCGCTCGCGCAGCTCCTCCCAGTCGAGCGTCGTCGAGGTATCGAGGCGCAGGTATTCGCCCCGCGCCTCCGCCAGCAACGCGATGGAATCGATCGGCAGGATTCCGCGCGACCAGAGCGAGCCCTCATACGTTGCATAGCGCCCGCGCTCGGCGGCGAGGTCGGACGACGCCGAGATCGCCTCGTAGCTCAGCACTTCCATGCTGGCGTCGGCGAATGCGACAGCTGCCTCGGAGGCAAACGGAATACGCAGGATGTGCAGCGCGTCCTGGTAGCCCATGAGCCCCATGCCCACCGGGCGGTGGCGCAGGTTCGAGCGCCGCGCCTCGGGGATGGTGTAGAAGTTGATATCGATCACGTTGTCGAGCATCCGCATCGCCGTCTTCACGGTGCGGGCGAGGCGCGCGCGGTCGAGCCCCTGCCCCGTCACATGGTTCGCAAGGTTGACCGAGCCGAGGTTGCACACCGCGACCTCGCTATCGGACGTGTTGAGCGTGATCTCGGTGCACAGGTTCGAGGAATGCACCACCCCGCAGTGCTGCTGCGGCGAGCGGATGTTGCACGGATCCTTGAACGTGACCCACGGGTGGCCGGTCTCGAACAGCATCGTGAGCATGCGGCGCCACAGGTCGACCGCACGCACGCGCCGCGCGATCTTCATCTCCATGCGCTCGGCCTTCTGCTCGTAGTGCCGGTAGCGCGCGGCAAAGGCGTTGCCGTAAAGATCGTGCAGGTCCGGAACCTCGTCGGGCGAGAAGAGCGTCCACTGCCCGTCCTCGGCCACGCGCTGCATGAAGAGGTCCGGCACCCAGTTCGCCGTGTTCATGTCGTGCGTGCGCCGGCGGTCGTCGCCCGTGTTCTTGCGCAGATCGAGATATTCCTCGATGTCGATGTGCCACGTCTCGAGGTAAGCGCACACCGCGCCCTTGCGTTTGCCCCCTTGGTTCACCGCAATGGCGGTGTCGTTGGCCACCTTGAGGAACGGCACGATGCCCTGGCTCTCGCCGTTGGTGCCTTTGATATGCGCGCCGAGGCCGCGCACGCGCGTCCAGTCGTTACCCAGACCGCCGGAGTATTTCGCCAGCAGCGCATTGTCCTTCACCGCCTTGAAGATGCCGTCGAGGTCGTCCGGCACGGTGGTGAGGAAGCAGGAGGAAAGCTGCGGACGCGGCGTTCCGGAGTTGAACAGCGTCGGCGTCGAGCACATGAAGTCGAACGACGAGAGCAGCTCGTAGAACTCGATGGCGCGCGCTTCACGGTCGATCTCCCGCAGCGCGAGCCCCATGGCGACGCGCATGAAGAACGCCTGCGGCAGCTCGATGCGCACGCCGCGCGTCTGCAGGAAGTAGCGATCATAGAGCGTCTGCAGGCCAAGGAACTGGAACTGCAGATCGCGCTCCGGGCGCAGCGCCTTCGCAAGGCGGGCAAGGTCGAAACGCGCCAGCTCCGGATCGAGCAGCTCGGCCGCAATGCCCTTGGAAATGAAGGCGCCGAAATACTCCGGATAGCGCTCTGCCATTTCCGACTGGGTCGCCTGCTCGAAGCGGCCGTGCACGCAGGTGAGCGCTTCCTGCCGCAGCTTGTCGAGCAGCAGCCGCGCCGAGACATAGCTGTAATTCGGCTCGCGCTCGATCAGCGTCCGCGCTGCGAGAATGGGCGCCAGCGCCAGCTCCGAAGCGGTGATGCCGTCGTAGATGTTGCGATGGATCTCGGCGAGGATGGGATCGGCCTCGATATCCGTCAGGCCCGCGCATGCCTCGGCGACGAGCGCTTCGAGGCGCGCCTCGTCAAGCGGCGTAACGTTACCATCCGGCCCGCGCACGCTGATCTTCAGCGCCGAACGCTTGGGCTCTACGGCGGCGGCGGCACGTTCGCGATTGCGCTCCTCGCGGTAGAGCACGTACGCGCGCGCCACCTTGTGGTGCTCCCCGCGCATCAGCGCCAGCTCGACCTGGTCCTGGATCTCCTCGATGTGGAAGGTGCGCCCGCCATCTGTGCGGCGCGTCAGGGCGGCGATGATCTGCTCTGAAAGTTTCTCGACCACGTCGTGCACGCGGCGGGAGGCCGCGGCGCGCCCGCCTTCAACGGCGAGAAACGCTTTCGTCAGCGCAACGGTGATCTTGGTCGCATCGAACGGCGTCACCGAGCCGTTGCGCCGGATCACCTGATAGGCCGGCGTATCGGCAGATTTCTGCCTGCCCGGTGACGGCGCATGACCGCGATCGGACTGAAGTGCTTGGATCGTTATGGACATCGGCAAACCCCTGCTTGATAGGGGGCTTGGGCCGCATGGGGACGCGCGTTCCTGCGCCCGCTGAAAAGCGAGCAGCGCAGAACCACCCACCGGGACACCCCGCCCGAGGACGTGAAATACGGATCACAGGCAGGTCTCCTGGCTCGCGGGTCGTTGCTCCTGTCTGGCCTTCCCGATGCCATTGCGCATCAGTGACCGTGTTCGACAGGCAGCTCGCCGCTTACAGTTGCGGGGGCAGCTCCGGAATTGCCATCGCCCGTGAAGGCGCGGCGCACCGGGTTCCCTCTTAGCGCCGGGTGGTTAGGCCCGGCGACCCGTGACGCTTTCGATATGGGGCTGACTCGCCGGATGGCGCAAGATGTGGGGGTGTCTTTTCGAGATGTGCACTAGCTATGCACACGTTATCCCGATTGGTTGACGCTACGCCTGTTGCGCGGGGGCACCGAAGACGGCCGTCGATTGCACAGCATTCAGGATCAGGACACCGTCCTCGTCCGCTACGACGTGGTCGCCATTTCGAACCTGTGCGCCGCCGAGTTCGATCGCGATGCCGTGGGCGCCTTCTCCGCGCCGCGTAGACTTACGCGGCGTTGCGCCCAGCGCCTTGATGCCGATGTCGAGGCTCGCCAGCTCCGCCACGTCGCGCACGCACCCGTCGATGATGACACCCTCCCAACCGTTCCTCACGGCCGCCTTGGCGATCATGTCACCCATCAGCGCGCAGCGCAGGCTGCCGCCGCCGTCAACGAGGAGCACCTTGCCGCTGCCGGACTGATCGAGCAGCTCCTTCAAGCGGGAATTGTCTTCGAAGCATTTCACGGTGACGGCCGCGCCGGCGAATGCGCGCCGGCCACCGAAATCGCGGAGCTGCGCGCCAACGACGCGCACCTCATCTTCGAAGCGGTCATAGAGATCGCACGTGCTGGAAAGCATACTCTCCTCCGCGTAGAGCCGCCTATTCGACCGGATAGGGATTGAAGCGACGCTCGTTCTCGTTGATGACGGTGCGCCGCCCGATGGGCGGGAACGCGCGCTGCGCACAGTTCGGCCGCTCGCACACCTTGCAGCCGACGCCGATCGGCACCGCCGCGTCCGGCACCTTGAGATCGAGTCCTTTCGCATACACCAGCCGGTGCGCATGGCTGACGTCGCAGCCGAGCCCGATGGCGAAAGTTTTCGCTGGCGCGCCGTAGCCGCCGACCCCGCGCGAGATCATCCGCGCGATCCACAGATACGTGCGCCCGTCCGGCATGCGCGCGAGCTGCGTCAGGATCTTTCCCGGCGACGAGAACGCCTCGTACACGTTCCACAGCGGGCATGTGCCACCGACGCGCGAGAAGTGAAAATCGGTCGCCGACTGGCGCTTCGAAATGTTGCCCGCCCGATCCACGCGCACAAAGAAGAACGGCACGCCGCGCGCATCCTGGCGCTGCATGGTGCTGAGGCGGTGACACACCGTCTCGAAGCCGACGCCGAACCTCTGGCCCAGCAGCTCGATATCATAGCGCATGGCCTCCGCCGCCTCGAGAAAGTGCGCATACGGCATCAGCAGCGCGCCGGCGAAGTGGTTGGCAAGTCCGATACGCGCCAGGCGATAGGTCTCCTCGCTGCCCGCGGCTGCCTCCTTCGCCAGATCATCGAGCGTCTCGCTCTGCTCCAGGTACGCAAGCAGCGTCGCCATCTCGAATGCCTGCTGACCGGGATTGAGCGAGGACGACATGTAGAGCACCCGCGCGGCCGCATCGAAGCGCCGCTGCGCGTTGTGCGGCCCGCCATAGGGCTCGATCACGGTTTTCACGTCGTGCTTCTTCAGCAGATGTGTTTTGAGCCCCGTCGCCGTATCGCCGACCTGCAGCCGCGCCGATGCGAACAGCCGCTCCGCCGCCTCGTCGAGATCGGGAATGTAGTTGTGGCGCGCATAAAAGAAATCGCGCACGCGCTCGTAGGGCATGAGCTGCATGGGCGTGCCCGCACCGCTCGGCTCGACGCCGAACTGGGCCGCGAGCGCGTCCGAGCGCTCCAGCGCCATGCGATAGCGCCGATGCAGCGCCACGATGGCGCGGCCCACCGCCGGCATGCTGCTGGCGATCTCGCGAATTTCGCTGATCGCCACCTTTTCCTCGACCGGCGGCTCCGCCAGCACATCGCGCAGATCCGCGATCAGCCGCGCCTCCTCGTCCTCGGAGAACATCTGCACGTCGACGCCGAACACGGCGTTGATCTTGAGCAGGATCGGCACCGTCAGGGGGCGCTGGTTCTTCTCCAGCTGGTTGACGTAGCTCGGCGACAGCTCGAGCGCCCTGGCGAGGGCGAGCTGGGTGAGGCCCCGCTCCTCGCGCAGGCGGCGCAAGTGCACCCCGATGAAGGCCTTTTTCATCGCAACGATCCGATTTGCAAAATTCGCAATGCGCCGCGGAATGCTTCACAAACATCCGCAATTTCAGGCATTTCGCCCGGTCATCTGTTGCGCATAATGCGAAGATCAGTCTTTGACAAGAGGGATCGCGACGATGGCTAACGCCGACTTCAATGACCTGCTGCCCAACGCACCGAAAGGGCGCTTCGATGGCATTGAGCGTCCCTACACGGTTGCTGATGTGAAGCGCTTGCGTGGCTCCCTGCCGGTTCGCCACACGATCGCCGAGCATGGCGCCGAGCGCCTGTGGCAGTTGCTCCATTCGGAGCCGTATGTGCATGCGCTCGGCGCCGTCACCGGCAACCAGGCGATGCAGATGGTGCGCGCGGGCCTGAAGGCGATCTATCTCTCCGGCTGGCAGGTCGCCGCCGACGCCAACACCGCCTCGGCGATGTACCCCGACCAGAGCCTCTATCCGGCCAACGCCGGCCCCGAGCTGGCGCGCCGCATCAACCGCACGCTGCAGCGCGCCGATCAGATCGAGCACTCGGAAGGCAAGAAAAGCGTCGATACCTGGTTCGCGCCCATCGTGGCCGATGCCGAGGCCGGCTTCGGTGGCCCGCTCAATTCCTTCGAGATCATGAAGGCCTACATCGAGGCGGGTGTCGCCGGCGTTCACTTCGAGGACCAGCTCGCTTCGGAGAAGAAGTGCGGCCACCTCGGCGGCAAGGTGCTCATTCCGACGCAGGCACACATTCGCAATCTCGTCGCCGCGCGCCTCGCCGCCGACGTGATGGGCGTATCGACGCTGATCGTCGCCCGCACCGACGCCGAATCCGCCAAGCTCATCACGTCGGACATCGACGAGCGCGACCGCCCGTTCATCGTTTCCGGTGAGCGCACGCCGGAAGGCTTCTACACCCTGCGCAACGGCGTCGACGCCTGCATCGCCCGCGGCCTCGCCTATGCGCCCTACGCCGACCTCCTGTGGTGGGAGACATCGACGCCGAACCTCGACGACGCGCGCCGCTTCGCAGAAGCCGTGCACGCCAAGTATCCGGGCAAGATGCTGGCCTACAACTGCTCGCCCTCCTTCAACTGGCAGGCGAAGCTCGACGCCGACAGCATCGCGCGCTTCCAGCGCGAGATCGGTGCCATGGGATACAAGTTCCAGTTCGTCACGCTCGCCGGCTTCCACCAGCTCAACCACGGCATGTTCGAGCTGGCGCGTGGCTACCGCGACCGCGGCATGGCCGCCTATTCGGAGCTGCAGCAGGCCGAGTTCGCCAGCGAGACAGACGGCTACACCGCAACGCGCCACCAGCGCGAGGTCGGTACGGGCTACTTCGACGCCGTTTCGCTCGCGATCACCGGCGGTGCCTCGTCCACCACGGCGATGTCGGAATCGACCGAAACGGCGCAGTTTCGTCCCGCCGCAGAGTAGGCGGGCCACCACAAAGGATACTGCCATGTCCGCGGAAATCATTCCCATGAGCGAGCCATTCGGCGGCCCGGGCCAGCGGCACGAGGTGGAGGTTCTGATCCGCCGCGTCGCCGACACCCTGCATCGCCTCAACGAGCAGATCGAGGCGGCGGTGAAGGCCGGCGCCACGGTCGAGCTGATGCGCCGGTCCCGCATTCACAACGGAACCGGACAGTGGGGCGATCAGATGGTGCCGATCATCCGCATGGCCGAGCACGACGACGACAAGGATTGAGACCATGGACGCGGTCGATCCCAACGTGACGCGCTTTGTCGAGATCGTCTTCCCCGAGCAGGCGAACCACTACGGCACCCTGTTCGGCGGAACCGCACTCAACCTGATGAGCAAGGCGGCGGCGATTGCCGCCGCCCGCCGGGCGGGTGCGAACGTCGTCATGGCCTCGTCCGACAAGGTCGACTTCCATCTTCCCGTTCCCGTCGGTCAGCTCGTCGAGCTGACCGCGCGCGTCGAGCGCATCGGGCGTACATCGATGACGGTCAAGGTCGACGTCATCTCCGAAACGATGCGCACGCACGAGCGCAAGCTGGCGATGCGCGGACGCTTCGAGATGGTCGCCGTAGACGACAACGGCCATCCGACACCGATCCGCAAGATCGATGAAACGGAAGCGCCACTGCCGGTCTGATGTCACCGTCCCTATCTTAAAGCTTAAGCACATTGCCGGCGCGTCACAGCGCCAAGGGAGCCCCCCATGCCCGTTACCGTGACAAACCTCGGATTTCCCCGCATCGGCGCCAAGCGCGAGCTGAAGAAGGCGCTGGAGAGCTACTGGTCCGGACAGTCGGACGAAAAAGCGCTGCTCGAATGCGCCGCCGAGCTGCGCGCCGCCAATTGGAAACGCCAGCGCGATGCCGGCATCGACCACATCCCCAGCAACGACTTCTCGCTCTACGATCACGTTCTCGATACGAGCGTCATGGTGGGCGCCATCCCGCGCATTTACGGCGCGGTGAAAGGTGTGCCTTCCCTCGAAACCTATTTCGCCATGGCGCGCGGCAGCCAAACCTTCGGCGAGGTCGAGCACCCTTATCTCGGCTGTGGACACGATCACGGCGGCGCCGGCGTTCCCGCGCAGGAAATGACGAAGTGGTTCGACACGAACTATCACTTCATGGTGCCCGAGCTCGACAAGGCGCAGACGTTCTCCCTCGCCTCCACCAAGCCGATCGACGAGTTCGAGGAAGCCAAAGCGCTCGGCATCAACACCCGTCCGGTGCTGCTCGGGCCCGTCACTTTCCTGACGCTCGCAAAGTCGAAGACGCCGGGCTTCGATACGCTCTCGCTGCTGCCCTCGCTCATTTCCGTCTACGTCGAGGTGCTGCAGAAGCTCCATGCTGCGGGCGCTGAATGGGTGCAGATCGACGAGCCGTGCCTGGCGCTCGATATCGACGAGCGTGTGGTGTTCGCTTTGCAGTCGGCCTACGGCCGTTTCGCGGAAGCCGTGCCGCAGCTCAAAATTCTGCTGACGAGCTACTTCGCCGCCTACGGCGACAATCTCGAAACCGCGCTGGCGCTTCCCGTCGCCGGCCTCCACCTCGACCTCGCCCGCGCACCCGAGCAGCTCGACACGGTGCTCGCCAAAGCGCCGGAGAACCTCGTGCTCTCGCTGGGCGTGATCGACGGGCGCAACGTGTGGCGCGCCAATCTGCCCGCGATCCTCGACCGTATCGAGCCCGTCGTCAAAGCGCGCGGCGCCGACCGGATCTTCATCGCACCATCCTGCTCGTTGCTGCACACGCCGATCGATCTGGAGCTCGAGACGGACCTCGATGCCGACCTCAAGACCTGGCTCGCATTTGCCGTGCAGAAGCTCGACGAGCTGAGCATCATTGGGCGCGCGCTCAACGCAGGCCGCGACAGCGTGAAGGCGGAGCTTACCGAAGCCATGCGCGCGGCCGTCTCGCGTAAATCCTCGCCCAAGATCCACAATCCCGAGGTGGAGGAGCGTGCCGCAGCCGTGACCGCGGAGATGGCGAGACGCAGAAGCGATTTTGCGCAGCGGCGCGAAGCCCAGCGCGAGCGTCTCGGCCTCGTCAGCTTCCCTACCACCACCATCGGCTCTTTCCCGCAGACCGATGAGGTGCGCAAGGCGCGCGCGGCCCACGCACGCGGCAAGCTTGCCGACAAAGACTACGTGGCGTTCCTGCGCGAAGAGACCGCGGCCGCCGTGCGCTGGCAGGAGGAGATCGGCATCGACGTACTCGTCCACGGCGAGTTCGAGCGCAACGACATGGTGCAATACTTCGGCGAGCAGCTTGCCGGATTTGCCTTCACCAAGCACGCCTGGGTACAGAGCTACGGCTCGCGCTACGTGCGCCCGCCCATCCTGTTCGGCGACGTCTCGCGCCCGGCACCGATGACCGTCGAGTGGTGGCGCTACGCCCAGTCGCTCACGAAAAAGCCGATGAAGGGCATGCTGACCGGCCCCGTGACGATCCTCAACTGGTCGTTCGTGCGCGACGATATTCCCCGCAGCGAAGCCTGCAAGCAGATCGCGCTGGCCATCCGCGACGAGGTCGTCGATCTCGAAAAGGCCGGCGCCGCCATGATCCAGATCGACGAGGCGGCCCTGCGCGAAGGCCTTCCCCTCCGCCGCAGCGAATGGAAACATTACCTCGACTGGGCGGTGCAATGCTTCCGCATCTGCTCTTCGGGCGTCGCCGACGAAACCCAGATCCACACCCACATGTGCTACTCGGAGTTCAACGACATCATCGACGCCATCGGCGCCATGGACGCCGACGTGATCTCCATCGAGACCTCCCGCTCGAAGATGGAGTTGCTCGATGCCTTCGTCGACTATCGCTATCCGAACGAGATCGGCCCGGGCGTCTACGACATCCACTCCCCGCGCGTGCCGAGCACGGCGGAGATGGTCGACCTGTTGCAGAAGGCGCGCCGCAACCTTTCTCCCGATCAGATCTGGGTCAATCCCGACTGCGGCCTCAAGACCCGCAAGTGGGACGAAGTGCGCCCCGCGCTGATGAACATGGTGGCGGCCGCAGCCGAGGTCCGCGCCAAGCTCCCGCACTAGGCGCGCGGCGCACGCATACCTTCGCAATCACAACGGGCTGGGGCGTCTCCGAAAGGGGCGCCCCAATTCTTTTTCGAATAGAACACCGCCGTTTTTTTCCGCGCGCCGCCGCGTCGGTGTTGCCGCTCGGCACCTTGAAAAGCGACAACGCATTCCGCCAACGTTTGGCCGTTGACTTAGCCACACCTTTCGGGCGCTTTAGACGTGCGATGGTTTCTTCTGCGCGCTTTCGGGTGTGCGGAAGAATAAAAGGGAACACGGTGAAACACCGCGAGGTGTCGAAGCCGAGGCTGCTCCCGCAACTGTAAGCGGCAAGTCGTTTTCCGCATATGCCACTGGCGCGATCGTGTCGGGAAGGCCGGAAAGGGACGCTCGAGCCGCAAGCCAGGAGACCTGCCATCGCAAGTCGCCCATCTGCCTTGCGGGATGCCTTGGTAGAACGGACACAACCGTAGTGGCGACTGATGTGCAACCTCTGGGGGGCTACGTCAGGCATGTCACGCTACGGTGTCTTTCTCCGACACTGACGGATTGAGTTCAGTCGCGCCGAAACGGCGGCAGCTCGCGCTGGAGTGCGCGGTTGCGCGTATCGGGCGTCGTAGTGGCTGCGTGATGTCGAGCTTCCCCCAATGTTTACGATGCGTAAGGGGGCTACTCAGTGTTTTTTCGGGTGTCGGTTGATCGTAATTCGTCATCGGCCATAGCGGTGCGTATCGTCACTTGGTTTGGGGTGCTGGCGACGGCAAGTTCTAGCGCCCTGGCCCAATCCGCGGCTTCGCCGGAGCCCGCGCCTCTTCCCCCGGTCGTCGTCGAGGCGCCCAAGAAGCCCGCGAAGACCAAGGCTGCCGCGAAGAAAAAGGCGTCCGCGACAGTCGCCATTCCGGCATCCACGCCGCAGGCTTCGCAGCAACCGGTGAGCGGCGCCACAACGGCTGAATCGAGCGCTTCTCCGCTCTATGCCGATCCGGGCCCCGGCCCCAATCTCGACGTGCCGAACACGACCGGCAGCCGGCTCGGCATGACGCCGCTGGAAACGCCCGCCAGTGTGAGCATTATCTCGGGCCAGACCGCACGTGACCGCGGACAGAATACGATCACCGAAGCCGTGACACAGAACGCGCCGGGCATCACGAGCGTGGCGCCACCGGTTTTCGGCTCTGCCTTTGCCGCCCGAGGCTTCCAGGGCAACAACTCCGTCACGCAGCTTTACGATGGCACGCGCCTTTTTCCAGGCCGGGGTAACATCACATTCCCCTTCAACACCTGGTCCGTGGAACGCATCGAAGTCATGAGCGGACCTGCGTCGGTGCTCTACGGCGAAGGTGCAATCGGCGGCGTGATCAATGTCATTCCCAAGAAACCAATCACCGAGGGGCTCTTCAACGAAGCGCAGGTTTTCTTCGATTCAAACCTGACACGCCGGCTGTCGGTGGACAGCGGCGGCGCCATCAACCGGGCGATATCCTATCGCCTCAACGCCAGCATGGATGCTTCGGACGGCTGGATCGACCACGGGGATTCGGAAAATCTCGGCATATCGGGAGCCGTGAGGCTGCAGGCGAGCGACGAGCTCGTCTTCACGATTTCCCACGACTACGGCGACCAGGAGCCGATGGCATATTTCGGCACGCCGTTCCGCAACGGCGCCCTCGTTCCCGGCACACGTTTCAAGAACTACAACGTCCGCGACAACATTCTCGAATTCAGGGATCAGTGGACCCAATTCAAGGCCGAATGGACGCCAAACGAAAATCTGTCGTTCCGCAACGTGACCTACTATCTCGACAGTCGCCGCGAATTCAAAAACGCAGATACGCCCATCTGGAACACTGGCACCGAACAGATCGACCTATACGGCGCGCACTTGCTGCAAAAGCAGGATCAGATCGGCAACCGGTTCGACGCCACGTTGCGCACCAGTCTGTTCGGCAGCAAGAACGAAACCGTCGTGGGCTTCGATATAAATCGGGGACGCTTCGACTACAGTCGGCATTTCGTCGACTACGATTATCTCTTCGGGCCGATCTTCGGGTTTTCACCGATGGCTTCCCTCGATCCGTTCAACCCACAGCCTGTAAACTACCCTGATCATCAGCTCGCCCCGGGTTTCCACTCGGAGCTGCGCCAAAATTCGTTCTTTGCCGAAAATCGCTTGGTGGTGAACCAGTATCTTGCGCTCGTTGGTGGCATTCGCGCAGACGAGCTGAACCTCGAGCGGACTGCGCCGAATCCAACACAAAGCTTCGAAAAGACCTTCCACGCATTCAATTGGCGTGCCGGCGCGGTGGTGACGCCGGTCGAGGGACTTGCGCTCTACGGACAGTACGCGGTCGCCACCGATCCCTTGAACGTTCCCTTGCTCGACCTGGAGACGACAAATAAGGATTTCAATCTCACGCGGGGACGCCAAATCGAAGTTGGCGTGAAGCAGTCACTGTGGAACGGCGCGTTCGAGTGGTCGCTTGCAGCCTATGACATCGTGAAGACCGATCTCCTCGTGGCGACATCCGCCACGCAGAGATTTCAGGTTGGACAGCAATCGTCGCGCGGCATCGAAGCGGCGGTGGGCGTCGAGCTGGGCGGCGGATGGCGCGTCGATGCCAACGGCGCACTGCTCGACGCGCAATACGACGAGTTCGGTGCCTTCACTTTCGATCTCAATACATTTTCCACGGTGGCGCTCGACTTCTCGGGCAAACGGCCGGTGCTGATACCGGAACAGGTCGCCAACATTTGGCTGACATGGGCATTCGCTCCCACATGGCAAGCGAGCGTCGGGCTGCAGTATGTGGGTGCGTCGTATGAGAACTTCGCAAATACGATCGAGCGGCCATCCTACACGGTGACCAACGTTGCACTGCAGTGGCAGCCTACCAGCTCGAGCCGATTGGATTTCCGCGTCAAGAATCTTTTCGACGTGGAATATGCCCAGTACATGGCGGCGGCAGACCCGCTGGCCGAGAGCACCGATGTGAGAGGCTACATGGCACCGCCGCGCACGTTTGAAGCGGCCTGGACAGTCAGGTACTAGAGGCGAGCACCCCGGCGGCTGATGACGTGATGCGTCAACAGCCGCCGTTCCGTTGAAGGTGGCAGCCCCTATGCACTCGAGAGCAGCCCAGGTGTTGTGGCGCTCCCTGACATGGACGCATCGCTGGCTCGGCATCCTCACCTGCCTGTTGTGCGCGATGTGGTTCCTCTCCGGCCTCGTCATGCTGTACGTGCCCTTTCCCTCGTGGCGGGACGAGGAACGTACGGCGACGCTGAGGGTGATCGACGTCGAAAAGCTGAATGTTGCGCCCGGTGAAGCACTCGCCAAAGCGGCGTTGACGCGTCCGCCAACCGTGTTCCGCTTGGAGATGTTCGGGGCGGAACCCGTCTACCGCATCGTGGACTTCGGCCGGTCGACGTCCGTATCGGCCTATGACGGACGCATCATATCGCAAGTCGACCGCAGCGAGGCGGAGGCACGCCTGCGCGAAACCTTTGCACGGACGCCGCTCGACTACCTGGGTCAGGTGGCGGTCGACCAATGGACGGTTTCCAGCCTGATCGCGCCTCACCGCCCGCTGCACCTCTTCGCCCTCGGCGATGGGCGCGGAACACAACTGTACGTTTCCTCCAGGACCGGCGAGATCGTACAGGCGACGACGACGCAGGAGCGCTTCTGGAATTTTCTCGGGGCGGTTCCCCACTGGCTCTACTTCGCGCCGCTGCGCACGAACCCGCAGGCCTGGACGCGAACGGTCCAGTGGACGTCCGGCGCCACGGCGATCGGTGCAATCATCGGTATCTGGATCGGCATCTGGCGCATGCGGCTGCGCGGCTCATATGCCGCCGGACGCGTTTCACCCTACCGGGGATGGCTGCGCTGGCATCATCTGTCGGGTCTCGCCGGTGGGGCATGCGTCGTTGCATGGCTGGGAAGCGGATGGCTCTCGGTCTCGTCGCTGGGTCTTTTCGCCTCGCTGACGATCGGGCCGGACGACCTTGGCCGCTACTATGCGGCGGGCGTGCCGAAATACGAGGTCTCGGCGGGGAAACTTCGCGAGCTGGCATCGACACCGTCGAGAGAAATCGCGTTCTCGTGGGTGCGCGACGTTCCCTTCGCCACCGTGACCAACGGCCTGCTCCACACCACGTTCGACGGCATGGGCGTCCGGCAAGCGGCATTCCCCGAGGATACGCTCGTGCAAGCGGCAGGACATGTGATGAAGGAGGCCAAGGTCGCACGCGTCGAACGTCTCGACGCGCCGGATGTCTATTGGTATTCGCACCACGCACAGCGCCCGCTTCCAGCCCTTCGCGTCGTGTTCGATGATCCCGGCGAGACCTGGCTGATGATCGACCTCACCACCGGCCGCATCGTGGGTGCGCAGAGCCGGGCCGACCGGGCGTACCGGTGGCTATTCAATCTCGCGCATCAGTACGATCTGCCTTGGCTCCTCGATCGTCCTGCATTGCGCATGGCGCTCATCTGGCTGCTGTCGCTGTTGGGGATCGTTATCTCGCTGAGCGGGGCGTGGCTCGGATGGCGCGTGCTTCGCCGGCGCTGAGCCCGCATCACAGCCGTAGCTCACGACGGAAGGTGAAGAGGAAGAGGCCGAAGGCAACGACCCAGCAAACCGCCGCTAGTCCCGCCCAATATGCCGCGTCCTCCGGGTAGAACTCCGCCGCCAGGCGCGCCACCGCGCTGGCGGTGATCGAGACGAACATCGCTTTCGCCGCCGGCGGCTCGGCGAAAGCCCGGCCGCTATTCTTGCGCACCATGCTTGCCATGACGGCAAGACACACCGTGCCGAGCGCGCCCACCGTCCAGGCGTGGATCGCCGCCGCGGGCCCGAGCGCTGCCGGCGCAAAGGCATGGACTGCGAGCAGCCCGAAACCAATGGCGATCCATCCGTAGCCGACATGCAGCGCAGCAACCGAAGCCGACATCGGGCACTGCCAGCCCCGCCACTGCAGCAGCCTGGCGGATTGCGCTGCGGCGGCGATAGCACACAGCGCTCCGGTTGGCGGCGCCGCGGGCAAGGCGATCCATGCCGCAAGCGCGCCCGCAGCCGTCACGGCAGCCGTCCGCTCCAGCGCCGTGCAACGCGACAGCGCGAGTTGGCAGCCGCGCCGTTCGGCGAAGGCAATCGTGAGGGCGGGCGTCACCCTGCCGCCGATGACCATGACCAGCCCCAGCAGGGACGCCAACGCCGCACGATAGGACCATGCCGCCGCACCCGTCGCGGCAAACGCGGCGCTGGCGGTAAGCAGCGACAGCAGCGCGAGGACCTTCAGGTTGCGGCGGTCGCCCGCGGCGATCACCTGCACCGAAGCGAGTGCGGACAAGCTCGCCAGGAATGCGGCCGCAAGCCCCAGCCCGATGGGTCGCGAGAGAAGGTGGGCGGCCCGCATGCACACCCAAAGACAGACGAGAGGTCCCGTCAGTGCAGGCGATGCGCCGGGTCGGCCGGTCCATCGCGGCAAGGCGGTGAGCAGGAAGCCGGCCAGGATGGCTGGCACCGTTGCAAACAAGAGGTTGTCACGATGCCAGTCTCGGACGGAAAGCACCGCCTGCCACTCGGGCATGAAGGTGCCCGGCAGCCAAACGGCGATGCCGAGCATCGCATCCAGCGCGGCGAGCAGAAAGAATGACTGATACGGCTTGCCGACCCCCATTGCGCATCCCACGCGGGGCTTGCTCGCGTGCGCCCTTCCCGCTTGCGGCCTTCATTCATGGCGGGACACATCCCGCCCCGCACGGCCGACAGCGAATAACAGGCCGACGCATACCATCCTTGCTTCCGGTCAAGCGGTGATGGCGCCAGCGCATCACCGTTCGACACGCTTTAAGCCGCGCGCACCGAGGAAGCCCGTCCCCGCGCCTTCAGGGGCACGAACGGCTGGTGGTCCGGGCCGATATAATTCGCCGAGGGTCGGATGATTTTATTGTCCTGGCGCTGCTCGATGATGTGCGCGCTCCAGCCCGAGGTTCGCGCCATCACGAACAGGGGCGTGAACATGGCCGTGGGGATGCCCATCAGGTTGTATACGACCGCGCTGTACCAATCGATGTTCGCGAACATCCGCTTGGTCTCGCCCATCACCCGCTCGATGCGCTCGGCAACCTCGAAAAGCCGCTCCGAGCCGCTTTCCGCCGACAGGCGCCGTGCCACTTCCTTCACCACCCTGTTGCGCGGATCGGCGATCGTATAGACGGGATGGCCGAAGCCCATCACGACTTCCTTGGCCTCGACGCGCCGGCGGATATCCGCCTCCGCCTCGTCCGCGCTCGCATAGCGGCGAATGATTTCGTACGCGACCTCGTTCGCGCCCCCGTGCTTCGGCCCGCGCAGGGCTCCGATCGCGCCCGTTACCGCGGAATGGATGTCTGCGCCGGTGCCCGCAATGGATCGCGCCGTAAACGTCGAGGCGTTGAACTCGTGCTCGGCGTAGAGAATGAGCGAGGCGTGCATCGCCCGCACGTGGCTGTCGGACGGGGCGACGCCGTGCAGCAGGCGGAGGAAATGCCCGCCGATGGAATCATCGTCGGTCTCGACGTCGATGCGCCGTCCGTTGTGCGCGAAATGGTGCCAGTAGAGCAGCATTCCGGCGAGCGAGGCGAGCAGCCGGTCGGCGATGTCCCGTGCACCGGGATGGTTATGGTCCGCGGCCTCCGGCAGCACACAGCCCAGCGCCGAGACGCCGCAGCGCAAGACATCCATCGGATGCGATGCCGCCGGCAGTTGCTCGAGCGTCGCTCTCACTGCAGCGGGTAAGCCGCGCAGCTTGCGAAGCTTCGCCTTATAGGCAGCGAGCTCGTATTCCGTCGGCAGCGTGCCGTGCACGAGCAGATGCGCGATTTCCTCGAACTCGCTCGTCTCCGCCACGTCGAGAATGTCATAGCCGCGATAGTGCAGGTCGTTGCCCGCGCGCCCGCATGTGCAGAGCGCCGTATTACCGGCAACGACGCCGGAGAGCGACACCGACTTCTTCGGCGCCGGCTTGCCGGAAACACTCGTCAGAAGCGTTGCGTCCTGCGCCATGGCCCTTCTCTCCCTTTAGCGGGCGAACGATGCATGCCCGAACGATGCGTGCACGATCGTGGCACCGTCCGGTGTTCTCCAGTCGAACAGGCCGCTTTTCGCAGCGCCACCCAGAGCGGCCGGCGGCGCCGTGATGGTCAGCCCGGCAAGTTGCAGGGCGTCGAGGTTTTCGATGTTCTCGGCGGTTTCGAGGAAGCGTTCCTGTTCCGTCACGGGAATGATGCCGTCCGCAAGCCGCCGGAACTTGCCGACGTAGCGCCCGCGGTGGAACGGCTGGCTGCCGAGGGGATGGGCGTCCGCAACCGCCAGGGCGTCGACGATCTCGGTTCCGTCCGTGAGCTTGACGATGACGCGCCCGCCGAACGCCTTCTGCGTCGGGTCGGTGCTCCGGTAGCGTTGCGTCCACTCATCGACCTCGCAGGTCTCGATGCTGTGCCACAGGCGCACGGTTCCGGGGCGCTGTGCGCGCTCCGGCGCGTAGGAACGCTCGTGGTGCCACTCGCCGTCTTCCAGCGCGACGGCGAAGATATACGTGATCGAATGGTCGAGCGTTTCCCGGCTCGCCTTCGGATCGAGCTTCTGCGGATCGTTGGCTCCCGTGCCGATCACGTGGTGCGTATGATGGCTGGTCTCGATGATGATGCGCGCGACCTTTGAAAGATCACCGATGCGGCCCCGCAGCCGCCGCGCCAGATCGATCATCGCCTGCGCCTGGTACTCCGCAGAATGCTCTTTCGTATATGTTTCGAGGATCGCCCGCTTCGGCTGTCCCGCCTCGGGCAGCGGCACGACATATTCCACACCGGGCCCCGCGAGCATCCACGCGATGAAGCCGTCCTCGCCTTCCCAGGCCGGAGAAGGCGCGCCTTCTCCGCGCATCGCCCGGTCCACCGCCTCGATCGCCATCTTGCCCGCGAACGCGGGCGCGTAGGCTTTCCAGCTGGAAATCTCACCCTTGCGCGACTGGCGCGTGGTCGTCGCGACGTGCAGCGCCTGCTGCACCGCCTGATAGATCGTCTCGACGGGCAGATCGAGCGCCGCACCGATGCCTGCCGCAGCGGCGGGGGCAAGGTGGGCGATGTGATCGATCTTATGCGCGTGCAGGCAAATGCCCTTCACGAGAGCGACGTGAACCTCATAGGCCGCCGCGATGCCGCGCAGCAGCGCCGCGCCGTCGCGCCCGCAATGCTGGGCGACCGCGAGTATCGGCGGAATATTATCCGCCGGATGCGCATAGTCCGCCGCAAGAAACGTGTCGTGGAAGTCGAGCTCGCGCACTGCGACGCCGTTCGCCCACGCCGCCCACTCCGGTGAGACGCGCCGGTTCGGAGAAAGACCGAACACGGTCGCGCCCCGCTGCGCGGAATGGCACAGCGCCTGCGCCCGCGCATTGACGACCGGACGGCGCGACAGCGACGCAGCGGCGACGCCGGCATTGTCGATGATGCGGTTGCCGATCATCTCGACCACGAGGCGCTCGACGGGCACCGGATCGGCCGCGACCTCGGCAATCTTCCAGGCAAGCTGCGCCTCTCTCTCGAGGCGCTCGGCAGACGCGTGCGTGCGGACTGTGTGCAGCTTCACGGCAACTCCCCGATACATGCGAGGTGCGGCTTTCACCGCTCACTCGCAATATCGGCAACTGCCCGGTTTCGATAAATGACTGAAAATGCAGACCTTTGCGAAGCCCGTGAGGGCGTCTTGCGAAGACTGCAAATGACGACGCCGTGGCCCGGTCGGATGCCCGGCAGGGACCGCTGCCCGGGTCATGCGAGATTAATGCACGCAATCAAGGCCGAAGCGTATCGTTCCCATGGACGATGTGCGGGCGTGCCCTGATTGCCGCCAGGAAAGCCGCCGCCAGGCAGACGCGGTCACTGGGGCTGGGCGCTGAGATTGGTCTGGCGGCACTCGCCGCCCAGATTGCGGTACTCGTTGCTCCGAATTCCAGCCTCGACCGGAAGAATGCCGCCGGTTCCGAGTTTCAGCCCGTACAGCACGATCCGCGTCTCACCGTCCGGCGCCGTGATCGTCGGTTTCCCGTCGGTGTCGAGCGCGTAAGTCCAAACGGGACGATCATTGCCCTCGGATGCCTTTCGCGCACCGTCTCCCAACACAATGGCCCGCTGATAGAAACGGGGTGGTTCATCCTTCGAGACGGTGACGTCGAAATAGAACGACACCACGGCGCGGGTGCGCATGAAGTCGTGAAACGCGCAATCGAGCGATGGACGGAGAGCTTCTTCTTCGGGCTGTTCCTGCGCGACGTCCAGCGCATCACCGGCAGGCGTGACGGACTGATCGCCGGGAGGTGCCGAAGACCCACCGGTCAAATTCAATCCCGTCAAGCCAACCAGGACAACGGCTACGACGCTCGCCACCGTCAGGAGCGCCAGCCAGCCAAATCTGCGCGATTGCATCAAAAGGGCTCCGGCTAACCGATGATTGAGGACAGATGTCGATCACTGGCACCCGATCGCGGGAATGTCCATGGAACTTCCTCGGATTTCCGTCCGGCATTCATCGCAATCCGAGTGATAGCGGAGCACGACGCTAGGCAGGCGCACGGACAAATCTGACCGGGGCAATCCGCAGTATCGATCATGGCCGCCGCGTCGCCACCGGGCGTACGTTTAAGCCGTGGCGGCGCGGATTTCCTCGTCCGACATGCCGAGCACATCCTGCAACACCGCGTGCGTATGCTCGCCCAAGGCGGGCGGCGGAACGTGCCGGGTTGTCTCGGCGCCGGCGAAATGCAGCGGGTTGCGCACGCTCGGCACGACATAGCCATCGGGATGCGCGATCTCCATCGCAATCCCGCGGGCCAGCGCCTGCGGATCGTTCAGCGCCTGGGCGATGGAGTTTATCGGCCCGCACGGAACTCCCTGCGCTTCGAGCGTGCTCATCCATTCCGCAGTCGTCCTGCCCGCCAGGGCGGCAGCTACGTGCGGAATGAGCGCCGCCCGGTTTTCCACGCGCCCCGCATTCGTGGCAAAACGCGGATCGCTGGCGAGCGCATCGAGGCCGGAGGCTGCGCAGAAGCGGGCAAACTGCGCATCGTTGCCCACGGCCAGGATGACATGCCCATCGGCAGTTGCGAACGCCTGATAGGGCACGATGTTGGGATGCGCATTGCCCATGCGTTGCGGCGACACCCCGGACACCAGATAGTTCAGCGCCTGGTTGGCCAGACACGCGACGGCGGTATCGAACAGCGCCAGATCGATATGCCGGCCTTCGCCCGTGACCTGCAGCTGGTGCACGGCGGCGAGAATGCCGTTGACGGCGTAGAGCCCCGTCAGCACGTCGACGAGCGCGACGCCGATCTTCTGCGGCTCGCCCGCATGGTGCTGCGGTGGGTGCCCGGTGATGGACATGACCCCGGAAATGCCCTGGATCATGAAATCATAGCCGGCTTTGTCGGCACTCGGACCGTACTGGCCGAAACCGGTGATCGAACAATAGATCAGTTTCGGGTTCAGCGATCTCAGCGTTGGATAGTCGAGCCCGTATTTTGCGAGGCCGCCGACCTTGAAATTCTCGATCAGGATGTCGCTGCGCGCCGCGAGCCGCTGCACGATCTTCTGACCCTCGGCTTTGGCGATGTCGATAGCGACCGACTTCTTGTTACGGTTCGTCGAGAGGAAGTACGCGCTCTCGCGCCGCGCCTCGGCTTCGAACCACGGCGGTCCCCACGTGCGCGTGTCGTCGCCACTGCCCGGCTTCTCGATCTTGATGACCTCCGCCCCGAGGTCACCAAGCATCTGGCTCGCCCAGGGGCCAGCGAGGACGCGCGACAGATCCAGCACGCGCAGCCCGGCCAGGGGCCGATCATCTCGCTGCGTCATTGCGAGAACGCCTGCAGGCCGGTGATCGCGCGGCCGAGGATCAGACTGTGGATGTCGTGAGTGCCCTCATACGTCGATACCGCTTCGAGATTCAGCATGTGTCGCATCACATGAAACTCATCGCTCACGCCGTTGGCGCCCAGCATTTCGCGGGCGGTACGGGCGATCTGCAGCGCTTTCGCACAGCTGTTCCGCTTGATGAGGGAGATCATCTCCGGCACCTGGTTTTTCAGATCGAACAGCCGCCCGACCCGCAGGCACGCCGCCAGTCCGATGGCAATCTCGGTCTGCATATCACACAGTTTGACCTGCACGAGCTGATTAGCGGCAAGCGGGTGCCCGAACTGCTTGCGTTCCAGCGTATAGCTGCGGGCGCGCATCCAGCAGTCCTCCGCGGCGCCAAGCGCACCCCATGCGATACCGAACCGCGCGCGATTGAGACACGAGAATGGCCCTTTGAGCCCTTTCACGCCGGGAAGCATGTGCGCGCGCGGCACAAATACGTCACGCATGACGATCTGTCCCGTAGGACAGGCCCGCAGCGATAGTTTGCCGTCGATCCGGGGCGTTTCCAACCCTTCGGCGCCACGCTCGATGATGAACCCGCGGATCACCCCGTCGTCGCATTTTGCCCAGACGATCAGAACATCGGCGATGGGTGCATTGGTGATCCACGCCTTGGTGCCCGAAAGGATGTATCCGCCCTCCACGGACCGGGCGCGCGTCTCCAGACTGGCCGGGTCGGAACCCGATCCCGGCTCGGTCAAGCCGAAGCAGCCGATCCATTCGCCCCTGGCTAGACGCGGCAGGTAACGCGCGCGCTGCTCGTCGGATCCGAATGCAGCGATGGGATACATGACCAGCGACGACTGCACGCTCACGACGGTTCGATAGGCGGAATCGACGCGCTCAAGCTCGCGCGCGATCAGCCCGTACTCGACATAGCTGCCGCGCGCGGTGGCACGGCCTGGGTAGTCGATCGTGGAGCCGAGAAAGCCCAGCTCCCCCATCTCAACCATGATGCGCCGGTCGAAGCGCTCTTCGCGCGCATCGCCAACGACGCGCCCCATCAAGCGTGACTGCGCGAAAGCGTGGGCGCGTTCCTGCATCGCGCATTCGCCGGCAGTGAGCTGCTCCCTGAGGAGAAGCGGATCGGTCCATTCGAACGACTGCCGTGGAGGCTGCTCGGAAGCAGCCAGAGGACGAAGATCGGTCATGAGCTCCTCGCGGAAGCTTGAGGTATCGTTCGGCGGCAGTCAGCCGACGAGCAGGTATCCGGCAACGGCGGCAGCGGCGCCGGCGGCAACCGCGAGCAACAGACAGATCTTGCCGCTGCTGCCGGTCGGCACCTTTGCCGGCGCCGCCGCTGCCGGAGGATGCGCCGCATCGCCCCCGGCGGCGGCATCACAAGCCCCTTCCAAGCGTGTCTTCAATCGCTCGAAGAACGTCTGCGCGTGTTTGTGCGCGAAACTGTCGACGAGGCGCGAGCCGAGTTGAGCGAGCTTTCCACCGACGTTCGCCTTGACCGTGTAGTCGAGTGCCGTCCCCTCCGCGTGATCGGCGAGAACGATACGCGCCTGGCCTTTCACGAAACCCGCCGCGCCGCCCTTTCCCTCACCACTGATCGTGTAGCTTTCGAGCGGCACGATATCGGTGAGCGAAACGCAGCCGGCGAAGCGGGCCTTTACCGGGCCGATGACCGTTGCGACTGTCCCTTCGAAACGTCCTGGTTCGATTTCGCAGAGACCTTCGCAACCCTCGATGCAGTTCTCCAACACGCTTGGGTCGTTCAGCGCGGCCCATACGTCCGTGCGGGGCGCCGCGATCACCTGCCGGCCCGACATATCCATCTCGTCTTGTCCTTATTCAATTCGCGACCAGGATTGCGCGCGAGCGCCTGGCGATCAGGTCGGGATGATTGCCATGGCTTCGACCTCGATGAGATATTCCGGCTGTGCCAGTGCCTGCACGCCGATCCACGAGGAAGCTGGCGGGTTCTCGTCTCCGAAAGTGTCCACGAGCACGCGCGCAATCATGTCGGCTTCCGGCCCCGATTGGAAGTTCGGGATAAAGAAGCGCAACACTTGTATGTCGTCCGGCGTGCCGCCTGCGGCTTCGATCGCAATGAATACTTGCTTCAGTGCCTGGCGGAACTGCGCCTCGCGGCCTACGGCGTTGCAGGACTCGCTCTCGTCCCACGGCACCTGTCCGGCAATGTGCACGACGGTGCCTGGCGGTGACATGACGACCTGGGAAAAACCCCACGGCCTGCTGTTGAAGAGCCCTTTGGGCTGAAGCGTCTTACGTGGCATGAGTGAACCCTCCCTGTCCTGTTCGTTGTTACTGGCGGATCGGCCTCAAACGAGGCCCAGATGCGTTGCGGCGAACGCCGCGGCGACAGCTGCCAGGCCCGGCGCGAGCAGATTCACCCAGGCATAGCCCCAGTCGCTGTCGCGCTTGCCCGCGATCGGCAGCATCTGGTGAGCGATGCGTGTTCCGAGGTCGATGGCGTAACCGCAGCCCGTTTGCCCGCCGGTCGCCATGATGGCCGCGCTCAGCCACAAGCCCGTAGCGAAGGTGCCCGCGATGACGGAAACCGGGAACACGACCTTGCTGATGAGGAAGATGCCGAATGCGAAGATGAAGAACGACAGGAACTCGGCGACGAAGTTGGCCGGGATGTTGCGAATACCGGGCGACATGGCGAAGCAAGCGAGCTTGGCATCCTTGTCCTCGGTCGCCGCCCAGTGCGGCAAGTACAGCAGCCACACGATGAGGCCGGCAAACATTCCGCCCGTGACCTGGCCAGCGAGATACGGCCCGGCTTCGGTAGCCGGCAGAATTCCCGCGGTGATGAATGCGAGCGTGACAGCCGGGTTGACGTGTCCTTGCGAGCCGATGGTCGTCGCAGCAAAAAGCCCGAGGCTGAGGCCAATGCCCCACGACAGGGACTGCATCAACCAGCCCCCGCCGTTGCCGTGGGATTTGTTCAAGTAGTCCGAGGCGATGGCTGCAAAGCCGAACACCAGAAGAAACATCGAGCCGATCATCTCGGCCAGAAACACGTTGATCATCCTATTCCCCCATCTTACGCCTGATAGCTCCCCAAACCCTGGCCGGCGTCGCCGGCATATCGAGATCGCATCCGATCGCGTCGATGACCGCGTTCATGACCGCAGGCGGCGATGCGACGGTCCCTGCTTCGCCGCAGCCCTTGACGCCAAGCGGGTTGTGCGGACATGGCGTTTCGATCAGCTCGATGCGGAACTGCGGAAAATCGTCGGCGCGCGGCATGCAGTAATCCATGAAGCTCGCCGTCAGGAGCTGCCCGCTGTCGGGATCGTAGATGCAGTGCTCCAGCAGCGCCTGGCCGATGCCCTGCGCCAGGCCGCCATGCACCTGTCCTTCGACGATGAGCGGATTGATGACCTTGCCGAAATCATCGACTGCCGCGAGATCGACGAGACGGACAAAGCCCGTTTCCGGATCGATCTCGACTTCGGCAATGTAGGTTCCGGCCGGGTACGTGAAATTCGGCGGATCGTAAGCTGCGCTCTCTTCCAGTCCGGCCTCGAGCTGCTCGCGCGGAACGACGTGGCCCTTGAACGCCGCGACGGCGACATCTGGCAATGAAACGCTGCGCTCGCTTGCGGCATGCCGGAACACGCCCTGTGCGAAATCGATCTCGGATGGAGGCACATCGAGAATGTATCCGGCGATCTTGCGCCCTTTCTCGATGATCTTCTCGCACGCTTTGACGATGGCTGATCCGCCCACAGCCGCCGAGCGCGAGCCATATGTGCCAAGGCCATAGGGCACGCTTGCCGTGTCGCCATGCACGATCTCGATCTCGTCCGGCGGCAGCCCCAGCCAGTCGTGCACGATCTGCGCAAAGGTCGTCTCGTGACCCTGTCCGTGCGTGTGCGATCCCGTCAGCACCATGCACTTGCCGGTGGGCGTCATGCGGATGGTCGCGGTCTCGTAATAGCCGATGCCCGAGCCGAGCATTCCAACGAGGTTCGAAGGCGCAAGCCCGCAGCACTCGATGTAACAGGAAATGCCGATCCCGCGCAGCAGCCCCTTGGCTTCGGACTGCGCGCGGCGTGCGGGGAACCCGGCGTAGTCGATCATCTCGAGCGCGCGCTCGAGGCTCTTTGCATATTGGCCGCTGTCGTACACGGCGGCGACCGGTGTCTGGTATGGGAACTGCTCGGGCGCGATGAAATTGCGCCGCCGGATTTCGGCGCGGTCGATGCCGAGCTCGCGCGCTGCGGCATCGACGATCCGCTCGACCACGTAGATCGCTTCCGGTCGCCCGGCGCCGCGATAGGCGTCGACTGGCGAAGTGTTCGTGTAATAGGCGTCGACCACCGCATGGATGGCAGGCGTACGATACTGCCCGGACAGCAGCGTTGCATACATGAAGGTTGGAATAACCGTCGCGAAGGTCGAAAGGTAAGCCCCGAGCGCCGCCTTCGTGTGCACGCGCATGGCGAGAAACGTGCCATCGGCGCGGACGGCAAGCTCGACATCCGTCATGTGGTCGCGACCGTGGCTGTCGGCGAGGAAGGCTTCGGTCCGCTCCGCGACCCAGCGAACGGGACGGTTGAGCTTCTTTGCCGCCCACAGGCAGACGCATTCCTCGGGATACACGAAAATCTTCGCACCGAAGCCGCCGCCCACGTCGGGAGCTATGACCCGCAGCTTGTGCTCCGGGACGATGCCCATGCCAGCGATGATCTGGCGGGCGATGTGCGGGTTCTGGCTGGTGGTGATGAGCGTCGCCTGCCCGGTGCCTGGATCGTACTCCGCCACCGCGGCGCGCGGCTCCATCGGATTGGCGACGACACGCGTGTTGACGAGGCTCAGCCGGACGACGCGATCTGCTCCGGCGAAGGCCGCCGCCGTTTCCGCCTGATTGCCGATCGCCCACGAAAAACAGAGGTTCTCGGGAATATCGTCATGGATGCGGGGCGCCTCGGGGCGCGATGCATCGGCAGGGTTGACGGCGCAGTCGAGCACCTCGGCATCGAGGACGATCAGCTCCGCCGCATCGCGTGCGGCAGCGTAGGTTTCCGCGAGCACCACGGCAACGATGTCACCCACGAAACGCACGCGGTCGGCCTGCATGGGCGGTCGCTTTGCGGCCCGCATCGGCGTGCCGTCCCGCGATGTAATCACCCAGTCGGAGGGAAGCGTGCCGAGCTTTTCCCGTTCCCAGTCGGCGCCCGTCAGAACTGCGACCA